>NZ_CAWPSZ010000045.1:0-357526 GCF_963890955.1 Pseudomonas sp. MF6747 | reverse complement strand
CACCGAGCCTAAGCGAGGTGCCGAGTGGTGGGGCAAAGATCTTTTGGTTACTTTTGGCTGGGCCGGCATTCCGGGCGTTTGCCAAAAGTGACCCGCTGTAAGAGCGGAACCCTAAGTGGCCGTAACCGCAGCAACGGATATGTACTCACCCCCCCGCCCCCACGGTAGATCAGTGCCACCTGATCGACACGCATTGTTAAAGGCCAGCAATCCACATCCCTTTAATTCGCGGGAAGTTTCCTAGACAATCCTTCGGCCTTGCGCCTGCCCACCTCACTGGCTAGCCTTCGCTCTGTCGCTGCATATCAGCGATCAGGGGTGAGATCCTGTGTAGGCGCCAAGTGTCACAACCGCGAGCAATATGCTCTATGGCGGCTGTGTGCGGGCAGACTTCGGTCTGGCCGGGTGCTCCTACCGGTTATCTCACCCCGCACATAGCTGCCACCTTTTGTCGAGTGAGATCTGCAAAAGAATGGCTCCCAATCTTCCAGGAGTTTCATTCATGAACAAAATCGTCCCCGACCCACCCCGCGAAATTTTTGAGCGTGCCCTGCGCCACTACTTGCAACCCGATTCACTGCCGTCCTTCGTCGCGCATCACGACCTCAGCTTCGAAGACGCCCTGGCCCAAATCTGCGACCTGCTGCGCTGTGCCGCCGCCACCGCGGCCAGCACCACGCAAACGCTGCTCGGCCATGAACGCGACATGGCGAGCGCCACCGAACACCTGATCAACAACGCCAAAACCTTGGCCGACCGCGCGCTGAACTGCCTGCACGCCGCATAACCCCTGTGGACGCTGGCGTGCCTGCAACACAGCCACCTCGCTCTGTCGGCACGCCAACCCCCACAGCCGATCTGGCTCGTCCGCGGGCACGGTGCAGGCTTTTACAGGTAAACTCCCCTCCTTTTCATCTTCTCCGCGGAGTTCGCCTTGCGTCTGTTCCACACCTCCGACTGGCACCTCGGCCAAAACCTGCATGGCCAGGAACGCGACTTCGAACACGCCTGCTTCCTCGAGTGGCTGCTGGGCCAATTAAAAGCCGAGCAGCCCGATGTGCTGCTGATCGCCGGCGATATCTTCGACACGGTCAACCCGCCGCTCAAGGCCCAGGAGCGGCTGTACGACTTCATCATCAGCGCCCACGAACACAACCCGAAACTCACGATTGTGATGATCGCCGGCAACCACGACTCCGGCTCGCGCATCGAATTGCCCGCGCCGTTGATGCGCCGCCTGCGCACGCATGCCCTGGGCCGCGTGCTGTGGCTGGATGACGGCCAACTGGATGCCGAGCGCCTGCTGATCCCGCTGCCTGACGCCAAAGGCAAGATCGCCGCCTGGTGCCTGGCGCTGCCGTTTTTGCGCCCGGCGGAAGTCACCGGTGCGCACTTGGGCGACGACTACCTGCGCGGCATCGGCCAGGTGCATGAATGGCTGATCGCCGCCGCCAATGCCAAACGCAAAAAAGGCCAGGCGCTGATTGCCATCAGCCATGCGCATATGGCCGGTGGTTCGGTGTCGGAAGACTCCGAGCGCAGCCTGATCATCGGCAATGCCGAGGCGCTGCCCGCCAGCCTGTTCGATGCCAGCGTGAGCTATGTGGCCCTGGGCCATTTGCACAAGCCACAAAAGGTGAACGGCGAAGAACGCATTCGCTACAGCGGCTCGCCGATTCCCCTGTCGTTTTCCGAAATCGGCTACAAGCACCAGATTCTCGACGTGACCTTCCAGGGCCAACGCCTGGTCGGCGTCGAGCCGCGCCTGATCCCGCGTTCGGTCAACCTGCAACGCCTGGACGCTGCGCCGCTGGCGGATATCCTCAAGCAACTGGCGGATCTGCCCGACATCGACCTGCTCGCCGAGACCCAACGCCACCCGTGGCTGGAAGTGCGGGTGCGCCTGGACGAGCCGCAACCGGACCAGCGCCAGCAAATCGAAACCGCCCTGCAAGGCAAGGCCGTGCGCCTGGTGCGCATCGCCGCTGAATATGCCGGCAAGCGCGGCAGCGACGCCACCGACGACGAGCGCCTGGTCGAACTCGACCAGCTCACGCCCCAGGAGCTGTTCAGCCGCGCCTGGCAGGACAACTACGGCAGTGAAGTGGATGAACAGACCTTGAAGGATTTCGCCGTGCTGCTCCAGGAAGTGCAACAGGCGGGTGAACAGCCATGAAGATTCTTGCCATCCGCCTGAAAAACCTTGCCTCACTAGCCGGCCCGTTTGAAATCGACTTTACCGCCGAGCCCCTGGCCAGCGCCGGGTTGTTTGCCATCACCGGGCCGACCGGCGCGGGCAAAAGTACCTTGCTCGATGCCTTGTGCCTGGCGCTGTTTGGCGCGGTGCCACGCCTGGGCGATACCGGCCAGGCCAAGATGCCGGATGCCGACAGCGACATTTCCATCGGCGACCCACGCACCCTGCTGCGCCGCGGCACCGGCGGTGGTTATGCCGAGGTGGACTTTGTCGGCGTCAACGGCCGTCGCTACCGTGCGCGCTGGGAGGCCAACCGCGCCCGCGACAAGGCCAGCGGCAAGTTGCAGAACAGCCGGCAAAGCCTGATCGACCTGGACAGCGACCAACTGCTGGCCAGCCAGAAGACCGAATACAAGACCCAGCTGGAACTGGCCCTGGGCCTGAATTTCGAGCAGTTCACCCGCGCGGTGTTGCTGGCGCAAAGTGAATTCAGCGCGTTCCTCAAGGCCAACGACAATGAGCGCAGCGAACTGCTGGAAAAGCTCACCGACACCGCGCTCTACACCCAGCTTGGCCGCCGCGCCTTCGACAAGGCCAAGGATGCCAAGGACGCGCACAAACAACTACAAGACCAGGCCACCGGCGTGGTGCCATTGGCCGCCGAGGCCCGTGCCGAACTGGATCAACAGTTAGCCACGGCGCAGCAGCAGCTCAAGACCCGGCAGGCCCAGCTCAAGCAGTTGGAGTTGCAGCACACCTGGCTCAAGGAGTTGCGCGAATGGCAGGAGCGCCAACAAAGCGCGACTGAGCAACTGCAACGCGCCCAGGCCGATTGGGATGGCCAGGGCCAGCAGCGCGAGGATTTGAGCCGCCTGGAGCACTTGGCGCCACAGCGCCATCAATTTGCTCGACAGGTTGAACTCGGCACGTTGCTGACGCCGCTCGCCGCGCAGATTCATCAGCACCGCGAGCAGCAAACCGCGCTGCACACGCGTCAGGAGCAGGCGCAAGCCCAGCAAGTGGCGGCCCAGGCGGCACTGGCTGAGGCGCTGAAGCACCAGGCCGACGCCGTGCCCTTGTTGCGCCAGGCCGTTGAAGCACAAAGCACCCTCGCCCACCTGACCAAGGACCTGGCCAAACGCACCGAAGACCAGCAGCAACACGAGGTCGCCTGCACCCAAGGCCAGACCTTGTTGAAGGGGTTGCAGGACAAACACACCCACGTTGCCGAACGCCTGCAACGCCTGGCTGCCGAGCTGGAGCGCAGCGCCACCCTGGCGCCGCTGAGCGATGCCTGGGGTGCTTACCGCGACCGTCTGCAACAGTTGATGCTGATCGGCAATCGCTTGAACAAAGGCCAGAGCGAACTGCCGCAGCTGGAACAACGCGCCACCATCGCCGCCGAAAAATTCGCTCAGCAACGTGACGCGCTGGACCTGTTGTATCAGGAAGCCGGCGCCGAGCCGCACGCGGTCGCCGAGCAGATCCAGCTACTGGCGAGCCTGCTGCAGGACAACCGCAAGCAGCAACGCGCCTTTGAAGACCTGACGCGCCTGTGGGACAACCAGCAGCAGCTGGATCAGCAAGTCACCGTCCTTACGCAAAAGCTCGCAGACGCCCACCAGCAACGTGAAAGCCTGATCCAATCTGGCCAGCAAGCACGGGTTGAACTGTCTACAGCCGAACATGCGCTGACCGTCACCAAGCAGTTGCTGGAGCGTCAACGCACGCTACGCAGTGAAAGCGTTGAAGAATTGCGCGCGAAACTCCAAGACGATCAGCCCTGCCCGGTATGTGGCAGCCAGGAACACCCCTTTCACCAACCTGAAGCGTTGCTGCAAAGCCTCGGACGCCATGACGAAAGTGAAGAGCAAACCGCACAAAAGGCCGTCGATACCCTCAATCAAAAACTGATCGAGTTGCGCGGTGAACTGGGCGGGGTGAATGCGCAGATAAAGGAATTTCTGAGCCAGCAAGAAGTACTGGTCACGTCGCAAAATGCCTCGGCGTCGAATTTGCAAGCGCACGCGCTCAGCGGCTCATTGTTCAATCAGGACGCCGCCAAGCGCAGCACTTGGCTGGCTCAGCAATTGGCGCAACTGACGCAAAGCATCACCCAGGACGAACAGCGCCAGGGCGCCCTGCTCAACCTGCAACAAAATGCCGGGCGTTTGCAGCAGCAGTTGCAAGCCGCTCAGGATGCGAGCCAGCAAGCCCGGCAGTTGCTGGTGGACCAGCAACGCGAGCTGTCCAACGACCGCGAACGTCTCGACGAAGAGCTGCATGCCTTCGCCAGCCTGCTGCCGGCCGAAACCCTCGAAGGCTTGCGCCGCGAACCGGCCGCGACCTTTATGCAGCTCGACCAGCAGGTCAACCAGCGCCTGGAACAGCTGGGCCATCAGCGCGATGAATTGGCCGAGCAG
This sequence comes from Pseudomonas sp. MF6747, assembly GCF_963890955.1. Taxonomy (NCBI): domain Bacteria; kingdom Pseudomonadati; phylum Pseudomonadota; class Gammaproteobacteria; order Pseudomonadales; family Pseudomonadaceae; genus Pseudomonas; species Pseudomonas sp. MF6747. The sequence goes on along the minus strand of NZ_CAWPSZ010000045.1, from coordinate 352,906 downwards.
CAGGAACGTCAACAGGCCATCGAGAAAGAGCAGACCCATCAGCAGCATCGCCAGCAGCAACTGGATGCCTTGCATCAGCACGTCACCGAGTTGTCCGCGCAGCGACAGGCCGCGCAGGCACAACTCACGGCGCTGCTGGGCGATCACGCCAGCGCTGAGCAGTGGCAGCAGCAACTGGACCAGGCGGTGGCACAGGCACGTCAGCGCGAAACCGACGCCAATCAACAGCTGCAAGACCTGCGTAATGCCCTTGTTCAACTGGCTGCCGACCTCAAGGCGCAGCAGGAACGCCAACAGGCACTGACTGCTGAGCAGCACAGCCTCGACGAACGCCTGAGCGAATGGCGGGCGCTGCACCCCGAGCTGGATGACGAGGGGCTTACGCGCTTGCTGGCCTTTGATGACAGCCAGATCAGCGCGCTGCGCCAGCAGGTGCAACACAGCGAAAAAGCCGTCGAACAAGCCAAGGTGCTGCTGCACGAACGCGAGCAACGCCTCGCCGAGCATCAGGCCTTGCACAACGGCAACCTGGACGCCGATCAACTCGATGACAGCCTGGCCACGCTCAACCAACAATTGGCCGAGGGCGAAAAACACTGCGCCGAGCTGCGCGCGCGCCAGGCCGAAGACCAGCGCCGACAGGACGCCAACCACGCGCTGGCCGAACAGATCACCCAGGCCTATGAAGAATGGCAACGCTGGGCGCGCCTGAATGCGCTGATCGGTTCGGCCACCGGCGACACGTTCCGCAAGATCGCCCAGGCCTACAACCTGGACTTGCTCGTGCACCACGCCAACGTGCAATTGCGCCAACTGGTGCGCCGCTACCGCCTCAAACGCGGCGGCAGCATGCTCGGGCTGTTGGTGATGGACACAGAAATGGGCGATGAACTGCGCTCGGTGCACTCGTTGTCCGGGGGCGAAACCTTCCTGGTGTCGCTGGCGCTGGCGTTGGGCCTGGCGTCGATGGCGTCCAGTACGTTGAAGATCGAGTCACTGTTTATCGACGAAGGTTTCGGCAGCCTTGATCCGGAGTCGCTGCAATTGGCGATGGACGCCCTGGACGGTCTGCAGGCCCAGGGCCGCAAGGTGGCGGTGATTTCCCACGTACAGGAGATGCACGAGCGCATTCCAGTGCAGATCCAGGTCAAGCGTCAGGGCAATGGCTTGAGCACGCTGGAGGTCAAGTGAGCGAGGCGCTGCTGTATTCGTTCCGGCGCTGCCCGTATGCGATGCGCGCGCGAATGGCGTTGCGCTACGCGGGCGTGCCCGTGCAGATCGTCGAGGTGAGCCTGAAAGCCAAGCCGGCCGACATGCTCGCGCTGTCGCCCAAGGGCACGGTGCCGGTATTGAGTGTGGACGGTCGGGTCATTGAGGAAAGCCTGGAGATCATGCTCTGGGCCCTGGCGCAGCACGACCCTGACGACTGGTTGCTCAAGGGCGACCCACGGGTGCTGCAACTGATCGCCGAGAACGACCAGGCCTTCAAACATCACTTGAATCGATACAAGTATGCCGAGCGCTACCCGGAGCTACCGATGGAACATTATCGGGCCGAGGGCGCGGTGTTTTTGCGTGCACTGGAGGCTTTGTTGGCGGATCGGGCGTTTTTGCTGGCCGAGCATTTGAGCCTGGCCGATGTGGCACTGGCGCCGTTTGTGCGTCAGTTTGCGCACGTGGACCGCGAGTGGTTCGCCAGCGCGCCGTATCCTCGTTTGCAGACCTGGCTGCAGCGTTTTCTGGAATCAGCGCTGTTTGTCGCGGTAATGGCAAAACCCTGAGCCCAACACAATCAAATGTGGGAGCAGGCTTGCCTGCGATGCCGACAACTCGTTCCAACGGATACACCGAGTTGCTTTCATCGCAGGCAAGCCAGCTCCCACATGTGACCGTCGCTCAGCTCATGCTCAGTGCTGGGCCTTGTGATCCAGTGCGGCGTAGAAGTTGGCACTCTGTTGCAGGTATTTCTGGGTGTAGGCCGTGGTGTTGGATTTTTTGCCGGACACTTCCACGCTGGCGGCGGCAGGCAATGCCACGGTGGCGGAAACAGCGGAAGCGGCGATGATGGAGAAGAGGTTCAAGTTCATATCGGTAACCCTTGTGTTCGTTGGTTTAGGTGGCCGGGGAAGGCCTTGGAACCCAACTTACGCCCGAGGGCTGAACCTTGGTAATGCTTTGAAACAGTAGCCGCTATCAATAGAATTAATACACCGAGTCAGGCCCCGCATGGCGGGGCCTGTGGCTTATTGACGCACCAGAAACTTCAGGTCACTGGGGGCATCGATCGGCAGTTTCTGCACGGTTTTACCCAGCAGGCCGGTCTTGGGGTCGCGTTCGACTACCACGATTTCGTTGCTTTTCTGGTTGGCGATCAGCAAAAACTTGCCGCTCGGGTCCAGGCTGAACTCGCGCGGGTGGTCACCTTCCACGGAGCGGCGCTGCAGTTCCTTGAGGTGCGCGGTGGCCGGGTCGATGCTGAACACCAGCATCTGGTTGGCGGTGCCGCGGTTGCTCACGTACAGGAATTTGCCGTCGCTGGAGGCGTGCAGCGCCGCACCGGCCTTGTCGGCCACCGGCTGCCCGGCAGCAAAATCGACCAGTTGGGTCTGGCTGAGCTTGCCGTCGTTGTAATCGAACACGGCGACCTGAGCGCTCATCTCGGTGGTCAGCCAGGCATGCTTGCCATCCGCGCTGAACAGCAAGTGACGCGGGCCGCTGCCCGGTGGCATTGGCACGGCCGCAGGGGTGGCCGGGGTCAGCGGCAGTTCAGGGTTGGCCTTGGGGTCGTAGTGGTAGGCAAACACCTTGTCGGCGCCCAGGTCCTGAACAAACACGTATTTGCCGTCCGGCGATGACACCACCGAATGCACATGGTTGGAGGCCTGGCGCTCCGGGTTTACCCGGCTGGACGGATGCCCGCTCAGTTGCACCGGCGCCGACAGTTTGCCAGCGGCGTCAACCGGCAGGACTGCGAGGCTGCCACCCGGATCTTCGAGTACCGAATAGTTGGCAACGAACAGGTAACGCCCATCAGCGGCAAGGCTGGAATGGGTGGGTTCATTGCCCAGGCTCTGCACCTGGTTGATCAGGGTCAATTGATGGTTCTGCGGGTCAATGCTGTAGCTGCTGACGCGGCCGACCGGGTCTTTCTGGCCCTGGCCGTTCTCGTTGACCACGAACAAATGCTTCTGGTCTTTGGAGATCGTCAGCCACGACGGGTTGGCCGCCTTCGCGGCCAGTACCGGCTTGCCGCTGAATTGACCGGTACGGCTGTCAAACTGCAGGCGGTAGATACCCTCGCTGGTACCGGCGGTGTAGCTGCCCACCAGCAGTTCGTAGGTGTCTGCCGGGGCGGCTTGCACCGACATGGCACCGACACTGCCCGCCATCAGCAGGGGCCAGAATTTACGCATCATCATCCGCTTCATCCTCGTCGTTATTGTTGCCGGTGAAAGCGCTCATGCAGATCAGGCGGTGTTCGCCTGAATCACCGGTAAGGGTCCAGCTTTGCAAGGTGTCATCGAAGGTGGCGGCCTGCACCTGTTCCAGGCTGAAACGCCAGCGTTTTTCAGCACGACCGTCCATGGCAGTGATCAGCAAGGCCTGTTCATCAAAGGTGAAATCAAAGGCATGCAGGCCATCGATTTCAAGCATGTCGGAAGTCTTCAGGACGGCAGGCAAATTATCAGTCATCACAGTCTTTCATCAGGTTCAAAGCGCTAATGATAGGCCAGTTTGCTGCCTGCACCTAAGGCCATAACGGGCTACCGCCTCCGGGCGACGCAGCGCATTACTTTGCTGGGGCGCGTTTTGCTCCCCTGTAAAGGAATACCCATGACAGACCCGAACACCGTCCCTGCTGCACACCCGGCCCGACAAGCGGTTGAAGCCCGGTTTCTCACTCGCCCGACGCTGCGCTCAGTCACTGCGCAGTTGCTGGCCGACCACTTGAAGGAAAAATACCCGCCGCTGCGCTCTGCGCTCGCTGACCTGCGCCTGGCCATACCCCGTGACGGCGGCGGACGCAGCTTGCTCCCGTTGCTGGAGGTGGCGCTCAGTCACCTGGCCGATGGCAGCTTTCCCGATGTGTCCATGCGCTACGGCCTGGACTGCTACCTGGGCGACGCCACGGGAACCCGGCTGAGCTTTGAGGCCGATGGCCCGCACGACTATGACCTGGCAGTCATCGAAGCCGTTATCAGAGAACTGCCGCTGATTCTGAGTATCGCTTTTCAAGACGCCTTGGCAGCCTACTGGAACCAGGACACGGAGGCCGGGGGCAGCCGCTGGCAGTGGCTGGCCCGCGTGCTGCACGGCGCGCTGCTCGACTCGGCCATTCGCCAGCCAGGGAGCCTGGCACGACAGCTCGATACGCTCCTCACACTGGCCCGTTACCCCGAGCGCAGTACGCGCGCCCAGCGCCCCTGGCCACAGAAGGCCGTGCGCGCCTATACCCTGGAAACCGTTCTGGAGCAGGCAGGCAGCCGACTCACCCTGCAAGCCAGCGATGTGCTGGTGGTCGCCCCGACGCAGGTGTTGCTATGCCGCGTATCGGGGCAGATCGAGGCGTACGCCGACCTCGAAGCCTTCGGCCAGGCCTGGGGAATGCACCTGCAGCAGCGTTTTCGCGCGCAGCGCATCACCTGGAAGCAGTACGAGCCCGACGGCAATATTTTCGAGGTGCAAGCCGCGCTCATACTTGAGGGGCAACTGGACACTCTCGCAGCCATTGAGCTCCCGGCCGGGTCCAGCGTGCAGGCCTTGGAGCTGCGGTTTGCTGCCGCTACAAACCCGGCGCAAGTCTTCAGCCCCTCGACCACCACACCGCTGGCAACCCTGAATTCGATCCGCGCAGCCCTGCCCGCCTGGCTGCAGCACGCCGGCGCGGCCGAGCGCCTTGCTTACCGTGAGTGCCTGCTTGAACAGGCCGGCATCCGCCGCTTGACCCTTGGCGATTCGGATTTCGACAGCCTGGAGACCCTGCGCAGCTATGCAACCGAACATTTGAACCACCAACTGTGCCTGGATCGCAGCGTCGCCCTGGGTGGCCAACGCGCCTGCGACGCTGCCGCTCGATCGAGTGGCTACCACGCCGACGATCTGCAACTGACCTTTCACGTGGCGGTGGGCACCCTGGCCGGCGGTTATGTCGAACCGGTGACCCTGAGCCTGGTGGATCTGGCCCTGAAAAACCTCTCGGGCGCGCCCAATGGCCGCATGACACTCAGCCACCGCACCGGTCGGGCAATCGAAGCCTGGCTGACAGCCGACGGCATTCGCCAACTGGTCCAGCGTGTCGACATCGGCAAAAATTACCCTCTTTACCTGCGCCAGGAGCTGCTCGGCGATACCGAGGCCGCTCAAAAACGCAAGCGCCTGTTCGAACAGCAACGGCCGGTGCAGCTGAAAACCCAAGCGCTGGAGCACAGGCTCAAAGGCGAAGCTGGCCTGACACCGCGCGGCATCCTGTGGGTGAATGCCGTGCTGAGCCCGGCCTGCTCGGGGCGCCAGGTCGACGGCGAGAGCATCGTCATGCGGGTGCTGGCCTTGGTGCGCAAGCCCGGCGCCACGGCGGACGTGGTGCAAAACATGTTCATCATCGAGCCCCTCGATACGCAACGAGGCCCGCACCTGCTGTATCGGCCGGCCTATCGCGACTCGCTGCTGGAGTTTGCCAGTCGCGACAGCCTGCTGGCCGCCCTCGTACGGCCCGGCGCGTTGCAGGACAGCGTTTTGACCTGGTTGCCGGACTCGGCCAGGGCCATCTACAGCAACGGTGGGTTTACCCAGCCTCACTACGTGCGGGTCGGCCTGGGCTCGGAATTCGACCCGCTGCCGCGCGTGCCTGAACCTGCGCAGTTGGCCGCCGCTGGCGACCAGAGCAGCGACGAAATCCTCCAGGCCCTGAACAATGGCAGCCTCATGGAGTACCTGTTCGGCTGCGAGACTCGGCAACTGCTGGCGCAGGCTGAGCGCGAGTCCACGTCCAATAGCGAGAGCCGCTGGGCGTTGATCCTGGAAGGTATGCAGCTGGGCTTCAATACCCTGCTGATGGCCGTGCGCGGGCCGCTGGCGGCAATCGGCTGGCTGATGCAACTGGTGCAGGGCCTGACGCACGATGTGCCGGCGCTGGAAAGTGACGACCCTCAGACGCAGGCGCTGGCGTGGGTCGATCTGCTGCAAAACATCGCTTTGCTGCTGGTGCATCACGGCTCGCTCACGGCGGCGCCGGTGCACCCTGTACTGGACGAAGCCTTGCCCATGTTCCCGGCGTTGCGGCGTGCAGCGTTGGGCGCGGCAACCAGCCAGCCGGCGATTGAACGTGGCACGGTCGGTCTGCCTTGCGAACCGCCCGGCGGTGGCCGCACGCTGGTGGATTTCGATCATTCGCTGGCCAGCGACGCAGCATCGGCAGCGCTGCTGGAAAAACTGCGGGCATTCAGCCTGCCCTGGCCACAGCCCCTACCTGCGCAGGTTAGCGCCGGGCGTCACCTGGGTTTGTATAACCTCAATGGGGTCTGGCATGCCTCGGTCGGAGGTTTGCTGTTCAGGGCCAGCATCGTTCCGGGTTTTGGCGACGTGTATATCGTGCACCCCGAAAAAACCGACCACCCCGGCATCAAGCTTCGCACCGATGGAAAAGGCCATTGGACACTGGACCGCGGCCTCAAGCTGGTGGGCGGTGGCCCCAAGCGGATGGCGGCCTTGCGCGAGGAAAACCAGCGTAGAAAAAACGCGCTGCTCGCACGCGGGCAGGCACTCAATACGCAAATAACCCACTTGATGGCGCCCTTCCTGGCCTCCATGGAGCAGATGTTATCTGCCGCCACCGCCTTGAAAAACCAGCGCAAAACCGTGCAACTGGTCTGGAATCTTTTGCAAAAAGCAACGCCGGAGCAACAGCCGGCCCTGACGGCGCGGCACCAGCAGGAGACCCTGAACCACCAGCAGCGACGCACCGAGTTTCAGATTCTGCTGCAGAACCTCGAAGACCAATTTGCCCAGTCCCTGCCCCCACGCCTGGAAATGGTCAAGGTGGGCCAGGAGCTGGAAAGGGTCGGCGGCGCCGGCGTGCACGTGCATGACCGGGCAAAAATCCTGGGGACCCTATGGAACCAGCAGTCGGCCATCCAGACGTTGTTGTTGGACCGGTTGAACGCCATGCGTTTTTCCAGCGCGGGCGAGCCCATGGCGCAGATGGCACGCAGGATGTTTGTCGACAACCTGCTGGGAGACACCACCGTCTACGACGAATACATCCGCAACACGGTTGAATCGGCCAATATCCGCGAGCACATGGCCGAGGTCGCGGCGGTCATGGAGCATACGCTCGAACAACTGGAACAGGACTCGGTGGCGGGCCGTGTGATCCGCCAGGAATGCCTGACGCAGATCCAATACCCGCAGAATTTTTTCGCCAACAACCTGAGGCTCAATGCGCTCAATTACCTCGCCGCCGCCAGCGTGGCGACGGCCGACCGACGATTGCCACCCCAGGAGGACTTTTACCTCAACCGGCTTGAACAAAGCGACCTGGCCCAAGCCCTGCAGTCTCACGTCGAAGTGCGCAGCGGTGCCGAGTACCCGCTGGCCGAGCAACGTAATGTGTATGAGACGGTCCTTGACCGGTACCGCCGTCATGAGGATGCGATTCGTGCCCTCAAGGCGCTCAACCCCGGGCGCCTGCGCCCGGAGGCCGAACGCCTGCTGACAGGCCTTGAATTTGCCCAGGCGCTTGCGCAAAGCGAACTTGAAGCGGTGGTACGCAAACAGGAAGAGCTGGACGTCGTGCTGCCCTTGTCGAAAACCCTGCGTCCCAAAAACCCGGCCAAACGGGTATTTAAAACCCGCAAAAAAGCCTACCTCATCGGTGAGCTCAAGCCTGCCGATGCACAGAACAGCCAGGAGCAACTGACCCTCACCGACGCCTTGACCGGTGAAACCATTGCCTCGTTCAGCCAACACGCAGACGGTTGGGCCACGACCGCGAAGGACCCGGCGGCTGCCCCGGCCGGCGCAGCCCAGGTTCGCTCACTGGCCACCCTCAAAGGCCTGGCCCAGGCGCTGATCGAACAACGCAAAGGCATTGAACAACTGATCACGGCCGAGCAGCAAAAACTCGACTCGCCGTTGACCCGTCAACACGTCGACCCGGGTGACTGGAATGAAATGCTCATGGGCCACGCCGGAAAACTCACGGCCTTGGCCGATGAGTTGGCACGCGACCATCTGACGCAAAAAACCGCGGTGCAACGCCTGATCGATGAATACCGGGCACACGCCAGGGACATCAGCCGGCTGGCGCAGCGCGTGTGCAGTGCGGCGTACAAACGGCAATGGCCGACCCAGGAGAGCCTCAATTACCTGTGGGAACAAAAACAGATCGACATCAACCTGACCAGCCTGGCCGACCCGCAACGCCCGACCCTCAGCGGCGACTTCTTCACCGAGTACGCGGTGTACGACAAGGCCAAGAAACCGCCGGTGGTGTTGTGGTATGCGCACTTTCATTACGCCCATGCCGACGCCCTGCCCGCCCACTACACGCGGGCCCACCTGAAGCTGCCGGAACAGCGCAAGTACACGCAGAAGGACTTGCTCAAGCAGCGTGTCCAGGCCGACCTTCAAACCCGCACGGAACCCGGCGCCGACCCGCTGACCCACATTCTGTATGTGCTGATTACGCCGCCCGTGGATCAGTTGTTCCTGGCCATCGCGCCAGTGCCACGGGCACCGCGCTGACGCCTTGCCCTGTGCTTTACGCTGGGCCACTTCCTAACCTGACAGGCCGTGTGGCAAGGGCATTGCGCCCTTGCCACGCGGCACTGCGCGACGGTGTCGGGCTTAGTGTGCAAACAGCGAGTTGCCCTTCTGCCCCGCGAGTTTTTCAGGCTTGATCAGGAACCGTGCCAGCGCCGGCAGCAGCCACAGCGCGCCGAACATGTTCCACAGCAGCATGAAGGTCAGCATCAGGCCCATGTCGGCCTGGAACTTGATGGCCGAGAAGATCCAGGTGCACACGCCGATGGCCAGGCACAAGCCGGTGAACAGCACGGCTTTGCCGGTCGACTTGAGCGTCTGGTAGTAGGCCTCTTGCAGGGGCAGGCCGGCGCGCAGGAAGCTTTCCAGACGGCTGTAGATGTAAATGCCGTAATCCACGCCAATCCCCACGCCCAGCGCCACCACCGGCAGGGTCGCGACCTTGACGCCGATGCCCATGAACGCCATCAACGCGTTGCCCAGCACCGAGGTCAGCACCAGCGGCAGCACGATGCACAGGGTGGCGGCCCACGAGCGGAAGGTGATCATGCACATGGTCGCCACGCACAGGTACACCAGGATGAGGATGGTCAGTTCCGACTCTTTGATCACCTCATTGGTCGCCGCTTCGATCCCGGCGTTGCCGGCGGCAAGGATGAATTCCAGGCCGTCCTTGTTGTTTTCCTTGGCAAAATCCTGCACCGCATGCACTGCGCGGTCGAGCGTTTCGGCCTTGTGGTCGTTGAGGAACACCAGCACCGGCGCCAGCGAGCAATTGTTGTTGTACAGGCCGTCGGCGCGGGCAATGGAGTTGTTCAGCACGTCGGGGTTGCGCGACAGGGTTTCCCATTTCAGGTTGCCCTCGTTCATGCCCTTGATCATCTGCTTGGACACGGTCACCAACGAGATCGCCGACTGCACGCCTTCGGTGTTCTGCATCTTCCACATCAACTGGTCGATGGGCGCCATGGCTTCGTAGCGCGAGCAGCCTTCGGCACGGGTCTTGACCATTACCACCAGCACGTCGGAGCTGGTGGAGTAGTTGTTGATGATGAAGTTGTTGTCCTTGTTGTAGCGCGAGTCCGGGCGCAGTTCCGGCGCGCCCTGGTCGAGGTCGCCGATCTTCAGGTTCTGGCTGTACCAGAGACCGCCACCGAAGGCGATCAGCGCCAGCAGGATAGACACCGGCGCGACCTTGGCGCTGGCGAATTTGGACAGCAGGCGCCAGAACGGGTGTTCGCGGTGCGCGTCTTTCTTGCTTTTGGCGATGGCGCGTTTACTGATGCCTACGTAGGAGATCGCCACCGGCAGCAGGATCAGGTTGGTGAACACAATCACCGCCACGCCGATGGAGGCGCCGATGGCCAGCTCGCGGATCACGCCGATGTCGATGATCAGCAATGTGATAAAGCCCACCGCGTCGGCGAGAATCGCGATCATCCCCGGCAAAAACAATTGCCGGAACGTGCGTCGGGCGGCGGTCAGCGCGTTGTCCGCCTCACTGGATTGCAGCGCAATGCCGTTGATCTTCTGCACGCCGTGGGAAATACCGATGGCAAAGATCAGGAACGGCACCAACATCGAATACGGGTCGAGGCCGAAACCGAAGAAATGCATCAGGCCGAGCTGCCAGACCACTGCCACCAGCGTGGTGCTCAATACCGCGACGGTGCTGCGCAGGCAGTTGGTGAACCACAGCAGCAGAATCAGGGTGATGACGAATGCGATGCCGAAGAACATCACCACCATCACCAGGCCGTCGATCAGGTCGCCGACCTTCTTGGCAAACCCGACGATGTGAATCTTGACGTTGGGGTTTTGTGCTTCGAACTTGTCGCGGATCTTGTCTTCAAGTTCGTGGGAAAACTTGCGGTAGTCCAGGGCCAGCAACTTGCCCTGGTCCTGTGGGTCCGGGTAGGACTCCAGCAGCGGGATGTCGACAATGCTCGACTTGAAGTCGTTGGCCACCAGGCGCCCCACCTGGCCGGACTTGAGCACGTTGTTGCGCAACTGGTCGAGGCTTTCCGGCGAGCCGTTGTAGCTCTGCGGGATCACTTCGCCGCCGGCAAAGCCTTCCTCGGTGACCTCGGTCCAGCGCACGCTGGGGCTCCACAGCGACTTGAGGCCCGAGCGGTCGACGCCGGAGATGTAGAACACCTCGTCGTTGATCTGGCGCAGGGTCTCCATGTATTCCTTGGTGAAGATGTCACCGTCCTTGGCCTCCACGGAGATGCGCACCGTGTTGCCCAGGTTGGCCAGGTCATTGCGGTGCTCCATCATCTTTTCGATGAAGGGGTGCTTGAGCGGGATCATCTTTTCAAAACTGGTGGACGGGCGAATCAACGTCGCCTGCCAGAACAGAAAAATGCTCACCAGCAGGCAGATGACGATCACTGCCGGGCGGTTGTTGAAGATCAGGCGCTCAAGAAAGGTCGCTTTATCGTTGTGATGACTGCTCATTGAAACCCCGCCTTCTTATTATTTTGAGAGCTCTGCACCGGCGGCGGAGGCCACACGCACGCCACCCTGCCCGACCAGAATCAAGTTGCCGTTGCCCGCCGCGGTGACCGCCGAGAGTGAAATGCGGTCTGGGCGGTTGAACACGCTGAAGGTCTGCCCGTCGTCATAGCTGACCACCACGCTGCCACCGTTGCCGACCACCACCAGCGAACCGTCGTCGAGCAACGTGGCGCCGGACAAGCCAAATTCCAGGGCACCTCGCGCCGCGTTCAGCTCAACCTGTTCCCAGGTGCTGCCAAAGTCCGTGGAACGGTAGAGATTGCCGCGCAGGCCATAGGCCAACAGGGTGTGGGGTTGAGCGGTACTGATCACGCCAAACAGCGAGCCCTGGTACGGGCCTTCGAGCTTTTCCCAGGTCTGGCCGTCGTCACTGGAGCGGAACATGCTGCCCTGCTCACCGACGATAAACAGCCCGGCGTCCTTGATAGAGGCGATGGCGTTGAGGTGGAACTGGTCTTCGTTGTCGAGGCGGTCGCTGACGTCTGCCCAGGTTTTGCCGCCGTCGGTGGTTTCGATCAACGCACCGTAGGCGCCCACGGCCAGGCCGTGCTCGGCATCCTTGAACCAGATGTCGAGCAAGGGGGCTTCGCGTTTGAGGTCTTGGTATTGCTGGGTCCAGGTGGCGCCGCCATCGGCGCTTGCAAGAATCTGTGCGTCGTGGCCGACAGCCCAGCCGTGTTTTTCATCGACGAAAAACACCGCCGTCAGCAGTTGCCGAGTCGGCACTTTGGCTTGGGTCCAGGTGCTGCCCTGATCATCGGAATAGAGGATGTGCCCGCGATCACCGACCGCCACCAGACGGGAGCCGGCGTGCACCACGTCGATCATCAGGCCTTTGGCGGCCTTGGGGGATTGAATCGCAAATGCCGGCGGTGCGCCGGTTTCATCGGCTGCCAGCACGGGTGTCGACAACACCCCCAGCAGCGAGAGCGCTGTAGCCAGCATCGCAACCTTGCGTGCGGCGCGCGGGCGGCAAACAACCCAACCCATGACAGGCTCACTCATAGACCTTTCTCCCGATTTATTATTGTTAGGTCGTCTTGCCTTGCCGGCCTCTGAAACCTGCAATCTAGAGCGCCTGAAGGAAGCAGGGGCCATCCTATCGGGCTTTCGAATCGTCTGACAATCGGCGCTACGTTATCTTTTGTTAACTGGCGGGCTATGACGATGGCCTGAATATGAGTGCATTACCCAGGCTGATTAATGAATATTTATTCCATCTCTTGAATTTAGAGAATATTTATTCCATTAATGCACGTCCTGAAAACAATAATCCAAAGGAACACCGCTATGCGTGAACTCGGAATCGGCCTGATCGGCACGGGCTTCATGGGGCGCGCCCATGCCTTGGCGTTCAACAATGCCCGCGCGGTATTCGAACTGCCGGTACACCTCAACCTGGCCGCCTTGGCCGATGCCGACACCGAACGCGCACAGCGTTGCGCTACCGCCTGGGGGTTTGCCCAGGCCCACGGCGACTGGCAGGCGCTGATAGATGACCCCACCGTTGATGTCGTGGCCATCACCACACCCAATCACTTGCATTACCCCATGGCCATGGCGGCGATTGAAGCGGGCAAGGCGGTGTATTGCGAAAAACCGCTGGCGGTCAGCCTGCAGCAGGCCGAAGCCATGCGCCGCGCCGCGAGTGCGGCCGGCGTGGTCACGCGGGTAGGCTACAACTATCAGCACAACCCGATGATCAGCCTGGCGCGGCAGATGATTGCCGACGGCGAACTGGGCGAAATCATCAGTTTCCAGGGCGAGTTCAGCGAAGATTTCATGGCCGACCCGGCCTCACCTTGGTCGTGGCGCTGTGACGTGGCACATGCCGGCGGCGCCTTGGCGGATTTGGGCAGTCATTTGCTGTCGATGGCGCGCTACTTGGTCGGTGAGGTGCACAGCGTGTGCGCCGACACCCAGACCGTCCACGCCCAACGCCCGGTCGTCTACGGCAGCAGCGACCGTAAACCCATCGCGGTGGATGACCAGGTGCACGCACTCTTGCGCTTTGCCAACGGCGCGCGCGGCACGGTGAGCAGCAGCTGGCTCAAGCACGGCTACAAGAACCACCTGAGTTTTGAAATCAGTGGCACGCGAGGCACGCTGGCGTTCGATCAGGAGCGCTTGAATGAACTGCGGGTGTGTCGGCTCGGCCAGGACGGTTTCCAACGGCTGCTGGCCGGCCCTGCCCTGCCCGGCTATGCCGCGTTCAGCCCGGCGGCCGGGCATCAACTGGGGTACAACGAGTTGAAAACGCTGGAGGTGCACGAATTGATCATGGCGCTGGCGGGGCAAGGCGCGGGGGGCACTGACTTTGAGGGGGCATGGGCGGTTGAGCAGTTGGCAACGGCGATTCGTGTGGCTGCCCGTGAAGCGCGTTGGGTTGTGGTGGGTGAGGTGTGAGCGCGGGGGCTGGGTTTGACCGGGTGATTATCCGTTGTTTGGGAGAGGGCCGCTTTGGGTTCCGCCCTTACGGCGGGTCACTTTGGAAAAGCCCCAAAGTAACCAAAGGGCTCATGCCCCACCACTCGGCCCCTCGCTTAGGCTCGGTGTGCCCGAACGAAGGTACTACGGAGCGGGCCGCCGCGACGGGCCGTCCCTGCCCCGTCGCGGCTAAACCGGCGTCCTGGCGGTTTAGCCGCTCCGTACTACCTGCGCTCGGCCAGCGTGGTTTAACGGGGCGCCTAAGATCAAGATCAAAATCTACAGCACGGCGGCCTAGTAGCCGACCTGAGTGGTAGAAGCAAAAGCACAGCCGAGGCGGCCTGACAGCCGACCTGATCTTGAGAGCTGAACCCAATTCAATGTGGGAGCTGGCTTGCCTGCGATGGCATCAACCCGGTGTACCCGATACACCGAGGTGCCTGCATCGCAGGCAAGCCAGCTCCCACAGAAAAGCCAAGCACTGCGCTACTGGCAGTTGAACGCGGTCAACTTGTGGGAGCGGGCTTGCTCGCGAAAGCGGTATGTCAGTGACACATGACCTGACTGAACCACCGCCTTCGCGAGCAAGCCCGCTCCCACAGTTGGATCGCAGTGCATCCGGTAGATGGGTGTCGTGTGTACGCGGCCAAAGGCAAGCCAGTTCCCACAGAAAGGCAAATCAGCGCGGTGCTGGCAGCTGCACTCGGTCAACTTGTGGGAGCTGGCTTGCCTGCGATGGCATCAACCCGGTGTACCTGATGAACCGAGGTGCCTGCATCGCAGGCAAGCCCGCTCTCACAGTAAAGCCGCTCTGCTTGTGCTTGCACCCCTCAGGTCGGTGCCTGGGTGGTTGCGAAATCTGAGCGAAAACAGGGCGCAACACACACCCAACGCTTTTCGATCATCAGATCACGAACCGCGCCACCATCGCGTTCAAATCCACCGCCAGGCGCGACAGCTCGTGGCTGGCGGCGCTGGTCTGGTTGGCGCCGGCTGCCGACTGAGTCGCCAGGTCGCGGATGTTGACCAGGTTGCGGTCCACCTCACGCGACACTTGGGCCTGCTCTTCAGAAGCACTGGCGATGACCAGGTTGCGCTCGTTGATCAAACTGATCGACTGCGTAATCTGCTCCAGCGCCACACCGGCGGCACGGGCCATTTCCAGGGTGCTCTGGGTGCGCTGATTGCTTTGTTGCATCGACTGCACCGCTTCGCCGGTGCCCGTCTGAATGCCGGCGACCATTTTCTCGATTTCCTGGGTCGACTGCGCGGTGCGATGCGCCAGCGCCCGCACTTCATCGGCCACCACCGCAAAGCCACGCCCGGCTTCACCGGCGCGGGCTGCCTCAATGGCTGCGTTGAGCGCCAGCAGGTTGGTCTGTTCGGCAATCGCGCGGATCACGTCCAGCACCTTGCCGATGTCACGGCCCTGCGTGGCCAGGCCTTCGATCATCACCGACGTGGTTTGCACGTCCTGGGTCATGGTCTGAATCGCACCGACCGTTTCCACTACCCGATCACGGCCTTCACGCGCCGCCTGGTTGGACTGGCTGGACGCTTCGGAGGTGGATACCGCATTGCGCGCCACCTCTTCCACGGCGGCGGTCATTTCGTTGACGGCGGTGGCGGCCTGGTCGATTTCGTTGTTCTGTTGTTGCAGGCCTCTGGAGGCTTCCTCGGTGACCGCGCTCAATTCTTCGGCAGCAGAGGCCAGTTGCGTGGCCGAACCGGCGATGTGCTGGATGGTCTGGCGCAGGTTGGTCTGCATCGCAGACAAAGCGCCAAGCAGACGGGCCGGTTCATCCTTGCCATCATCTTCGACGAGCGTGGTCAGGTTACCGCTGGCGATGGTTTCGGCCACTTGCACCGCTTTGCGCAGCGGCGCAACGATGCTGCGGGTCAGCAGCCAGGCGAGTAACACCGTCATCAACGCCGCCACCACCGAAACGATGATGATGCCGCTGACGGCCTGTTGGTAGCTGCCTTCAGCATCCCGCCCGGCCTGGTCGGCATCGGCGCTGTTGATCGCGATCAGTTTGTTCAGCTGCTCACCCATCAGATCCGTACCGTCCTTGATCCGCGTATTGATGAGGCTGCGCATTTCGTCGACTTTGTTCTGCTGCGACAGCGACATCATCTCGGCCTGCGCCGCGAAGTAATTGTCGAGGGTCGCGGCGAAAGTTTTGTAAAGCGCCGCCTCTTCCGGGCCTGCCGGCATAACCGCATAAGCACCCTGGGCCTGCTTGACCTTGTCGACCAACACCGCCACGCGGGTCTTGGCTTCCTCAAGGGCGGCGGGCTCACGGTTGATCAATATCCGGAACGACAAGATGCGCAAGCGCAGGACGTTTTCCGTCATGTTGCCGAGAAATTTCACGCTGGGTAACTGGTTGGTCCCCATGTCCAGGGAAGACTGGCGAATCTGTGTCATGCGGTTGACGGCAAATACGCCAAGGATCACGACCAGCAACGCAATGAACGCAAAACCGAGGAAGGCGCGCGGGGCAATATTCAGATTACGAAGGGACATAGGGCTGCTCTCGAGAGATAGTGGGCGAGCGTCCCTGCCGCGACACGATCAGTCGGCGCCAACGCACCGCTCTGATCTTTGGGCACCACTGTTATAAGAGTTGGGTGGGCTTGAATACGGTATCGGCAGATGCCGGGATTTAATGCAGGATGTTTCGAAATATTTTTACACACTTCTGACGGCCGGCACTTTCTGGCATCCTGCGCGCCCCTTTCCCTAACGGGCCTGTATTTTGTCTGACACTCAAACCCCTCGCCCCCGCTATAAATCCGACCTGATCTACGGCCTGGAAGATCGCCCGCACTTTACTGCGGCGATTTTTGCCGCACTGCAACATGTGCTCGCCAGTTTTGTCGGCATCATCACCCCCACCTTGATCGTCGGCGGCGTGTTGGGCCTTGAAAGCGAAGTGCCGTACCTGGTGAGCATGGCGCTGTTCGTGTCCGGGCTCGGCACGTTTGTGCAGGCGCGCACGTTCGGCCCAATCGGTTCGGGCCTGTTGTGCCTGCAGGGCACCAGCTTTTCGTTTATCAGCGTGATTCTCAGCGCCGGCTTTATGGTCAAGGCCCGAGGCGGCGGCACCGATGAAATTCTCTCGACGCTCTTTGGTATCTGCTTTTTCGCAGCCTTTATCGAAGTGGTGCTGAGCCAGTTCATCGGCAAGTTGCGCAAGCTGATCACCCCGGTGGTGACCGGCACCATCATTACCCTGATGGGCTTGTCGCTGATCAAAGTGGCGGTCACCGACATGGCCGGGGGTTACGGCTCCAGCGATTTGGGCGCGGCCGGCAACATGGGCCTGGCGGCGCTGGTGCTGCTGACTATTGTGGTCCTCAACCGGTTCAGCAACCCGTTCCTGCGCCTGGGTTCGATCGTGATCGGCCTGACGCTGGGTTTTGTGGTGGCCTGGTGGATGGGCCGGGTCGATCTGGCAGCCCTGCCTCACGTGCCGCTGATCAGCGTGCCGGTGCCGTTCAAGTACGGTTTCTCGTTTGATTGGGTGGCGTTTATCCCGGTGGCGGTGATCTTCCTGATTTCGCCTTTGGAAGCCGCTGGCGACTTGACTGCCAACTCGATGATTTCGCAACAACCGGTCAAGGGCCCGCTGTATATCAAACGCATCAAGTCGGGCCTGCTGGCGGACGGCCTCAACTCGGCCATGGCCGCCACGTTCAATAGCCTGCCGATGGTGACCTTCGCGCAGAACAACGGAGTGATCCAGTTGACCGGCGTGGCCAGCCGCTACGTGGCGTACTTCATCGCCGGCCTGCTGGTGCTGCTGGGCCTGTTCCCGATGATCGGCGCGGTGCTGCAATTGATGCCCAAGCCGGTGCTCGGCGGCGCCACCCTGATCATGTTCGGCACCGTGGCCGTGGCCGGGATCAAGATTCTTGCCGAGGCCGGACTGCACCGGCGCAATGTGCTGATCGTGGCGATTTCCCTGGGCATGGGCCTGGGTGTGGCCGCCGTGCCGGAAGTGCTGCGCGACCTGCCCAAGGCGCTGCACAACATCTTCGAGTCGCCGATCACGGTGGGCGCGTTCTGTGCAATCCTGCTGAACATTTTCCTGCCCGAAGAGTTCATAGAGCTGGAAGAAGATGAATTTGATCCGGAGTCCTCCACCCTCAAGGTCATGCAGGACCCGGACGTCACGAAATAGGAGCACTTTTGAATGCGCAAGCTCATGGTTCTATCGTTACTGCTGCTGACCTTGAGCGCCTGTGCGCTGTTCCCCAATCGCGACCCGGTCAACATCAGCGTGGTCGGCATCGAGCCGCTGCAGAGCCAGGACCTGGAAGTACGATTTGCGGTGAAACTGCGGGTGCAAAACCCGAATGAAACGGCGATCGACTACAGCGGCGTAGCCCTGGATCTGGACGTCAATGGCCGGCCGTTGGCGTCCGGGGTCAGTGACCAGTCCGGCTCGATCCCACGGTTTTCTGAAACCGTGCTGAGTGTGCCGGTGAGCGTTTCGGCGTTTTCCGTATTGCGCCAGACCCTGGGCCTGAGCCAGACCCAAAGCTTGAACAACCTGCCCTATGTGCTGCGCGGCAAACTGGCGGGTGGCCTGTTTGGCACCCAGCGTTTTGTCGAGCGCGGCACGCTGGACCTGCCGAACACGGCGACCTGGTGATGGCCCGCCAACCGGTACTGTTGACCCCACGACTGATCCTGCGCCCGCTGGTGCTCGCGGATGCCGAGGCCATCCAGCAGCAGTTTGCGCATTGGAACGTGGTGCGCTACCTCAACGCCGCAGTGCCTTGGCCCTACCCGGCCGATGGCGCGCGTTGCTACCTGGAACAGGTCGCCTTGCCGGCCATGGCACGGGGCGAGCAGTGGCATTGGTCGATCCGCCTCAAAACTGCACCGGAGCAGTTGATCGGCACTATCGGCCTGATGGACGAACCGGACGATAACCGCGGCTTCTGGCTGGGCCCGCAATGGCAAGGCCAGGGCTTGATGACCGAAGCCAGCGCGGCGGTGACCGAGTACTGGTTCGAGGTACTCAAGCGCCCCGTGCTGCGTGTGCCCAAGGCGGCGCCCAATATTGGCTCGCGGCGGATATCCGAGCGCACCGGCATGCGCTTGATCAGGTCGCAGGAAGGTCGGTTTGTGGAAGGCACCTTCGCGCGCGACATTTGGGAAATAACCCGCGAAGAGTGGCTCAACACGCTACCTGCCACGCCGTAGGCGCCAGGCTAGCCGGCGCCTGCGGCTTGACCGGCTTCACTCGGTGAGGGTGCGCACGCCTCGTTTGGCGCGCTCATCCACGACCAGCTCAAACACATCCGGCCGCGCGTAATGCCCCACCACGTCATAGTCATAACGTGCCCGGACGAGGTCCTCGGTATTGATCTGCGCGGTCAATAACCCGGCCTCTCCCACCAACGGCCCGGCCAGAACATCGCCCATCGGGCCGATAATCACACTGCCGCCCGCGATCAATGCACGGTCTGACGGCCAATTGGCCACTTGCACGCCGAGCGCCGCTGGCGAGGCCTGCACCTGGCAGGCGCTGACCACAAAGCAGCGCCCTTCATGGGCGACATGGCGCATGCTCACCTGCCACATTTCGCGTTCGTCCACGGTCGGCGCGCACCACACGTCCACGCCCTTGGCGTACATCGCGGTGCGCAGCAGCGGCATCATGTTTTCCCAACACACCGCCCCACCGATGCGGCCTACAGCGGTGTCGATCACCGGCAAGGTCGAACCATCGCCCGTGCCCCAGATCAGCCGTTCGGTGCCGGTGGGCATCAGTTTGCGGTGCTTGGCAACCAGCCCGCCGTTTGGCTCGAAATACAGCACCGTGCAATACAACGTGCTGGCACTGCGCTCGATCACGCCGATTACCAGGCTGGCACCGGTGCGGGCAGACAACCCGGCCAGCGCTTGCGTCTCGACGCCCGGCACGTCGATGGCGTTGGCAAAATAACGGGCAAAGGCTTCGCGCCCCTCCGGCAAGCGATAACCCAGCTGCGTGCCGAAGCTTTCGCCCTTGGGATAGCCGCCCAGCAAGGCTTCAGGCATCACCACCAATTGCGCACCGCTGCGCAGAATCTCGTGCTCATAGCTCAGGATTTGCGCCAGGGTTTGCGCTTTGCCTTCTGGCAAGGCACCGATTTGCAAGGCAGCCACGGTAGAAAGGGGCATCACGATCACTCCAAATAAGGGGGGTTGCCCATTCTCCGATCAGCCGCGATCATGAATAAAGCCCACTTCAATGCTGAATGATATGAGCCAGATGAATATCGCCCAGGTTGACCTGAACCTGCTGAAAACCTTCGAAGCCCTGCACGACGAGTCCAGTGCCAGCCGCGCCGCGTTGCGCCTGGGCGTTACCCAGTCGGCGATCAGCGCAGGCCTGCGACGTTTGCGCGACGTGTATGGCGACCCATTATTTGTGCGCACCGGCCGCGGCCTGGCACCGACGTTGCGCGCCAATCAGCTCAAACCGGTGATCAGCGAAGCGCTGGACCGCTGCCGACAAAGCCTGGCCATGGTCCATCCGGACAATCTCGACTACCAAGGGCGTTCAGTGGTCCTGGGTTTATCCGATGACTTCGAAATTGCTTACGCCCGTCGGTTGATGGAGGCCATCGCCGATTGCGCGCCCAAGCTGCGGGTGATCTTCCGCCAGACCCACAGCCAGATCGTCGCCGCGGCCCTGCTTGACCGCAGCCTGGACCTGGCGATCACCGCGGGCGGGTTTGCCGAACGCAGGCTGAGTCGACAGGTAGTGGGCGAAGGGGATTACCGCTGCCTGGTCGACCCGGACAGCCTGGCGCCCAGCCAGCACGCTATCAGCCTGGATGAGTTCGTCGCGCGCGAGCACGTGCTGGTGTCGTCGGGCGGTTTTATCGGGATCACTGATGAAGGGTTGGCGGCGCAAGGGTTGAGCCGCCAGGTGCGCGCGTCCACCAGCCACTTTGCCGCGCTGCCGTTTCTGCTCAAAGGCAGCACGGCGGTGGCGACGATTCCCGGCCATGCGGCCCAGGCCATCGCGCACATGACCGGCTTGCGTGTACTGCCCTGCCCGTTGGCGCTGCCGGTTTACCCGGTAGAACTGGGCTGGCGCACCCAGGCGCAGCTTGATCCGCTGTTGCTCAAGGTGCGCGAGGCGATTGTGGCGTGCTTTATTTCGCCGCGGCCATCAGCTTGTTGACTTCGCTGCGCACCATATTGGAAAACTCCGGCGGCGACATGCCGTCGAGTTCTGCGCGCACCCATTCAGCCCACTTGCCCTTGCGCTTGGCGCGCTCGCCGAACAAGCGCGCCGCTTCGCCCTTGGCCTTGCCCAGGTTGGCCTGCCACAGGTCGTAGAGGCGTGACTTTTCATCTTCCAGCTCGGCGCGTTCGGCGAGGGTTTTGTTGGCGAGATTGAAGCTCATGTGGAAGTACCTGCTGCACAAATAGACGACATCTTACACTGTAGGTCGAAATATCCTGATTCGGATTTTGCCCAAAAACAGGCCCCGGCAAAAAAACTGCAACTTTTGCCGCCGCCTGACACTCCATTGTTCACTGTCACATTCACCTGCAAGGAGTCACACAATGGCCCGCAAATCTGCTGCCCAAGCTGTCGAAGATCAAATCAAGGATCAAGCTTTCAGTGAACTGACAGCGTTGATCGAAGAATCGGACAAACTGCTCAAGAGCAGCGCCTCCCTGGTAGGCGAAGAAGGCGAAACCCTGCGCGAACAGGTTGCCATCAAACTCAAGCAAGCGCTGGAGTCGGTGTCCAACGTGCGCGAGCGCAGCAAGCCGGTGGTCGACGCGACCGAAACCTACATCGGCGGCCATCCATGGCAGACCGTGGCCATCTCTGCAGGCTTTGGCCTGGTGGTGGGGTTGTTGCTGGGTCGCCGTAACTGATACACCGTACTTGATGCATGGGGGCTGCGCCGTTGGCGCAGCCCCTTTTTTACGTCTCCAGCAAGGCCTGCAAGCGCGCCAGCTCGCGCGCGTCCAGCTCAATACCTTGTTGCTGCGACTTCGCCCGTGTGCGGTGACGTCGATCCCCCGGTAACCGCCGCAACCCCGCCGCATGCATCTGCCGCACCAGTTCCTGGCTGCGTTCGGCGAAGTTTTGCCCGGCCGTCTTGCTCGGGTCGATGACGATCAGCAATTGCCCGGTCCAGGGTGTACGCGCGCCCGGATGATCGGCCCAGTTGAATTCAAACGAGAAATTGCCTCCCGTCAACGCCGCCGCCAGCAACTCGACCATCATCGACAAGGCCGAGCCCTTGTGCCCGCCAAAGGGCAACAGCGCGCCGCCTTCGAGCACGGCTTTGGGGTCCTGGGTCGGCTGGCCGAGGCTGTCAACGCCCATGCCCGGCGGCAAACGCTCGCCCTTGCGCGCGGCAATCTGCACGTCGCCGTGGGCGATGGCGCTGGTGGCCAGGTCGAAGACGATGGGCGAGCCGTCGGCACGCGGTGCGGCGAAGGCGATGGGGTTGGTGCCGAACAACGGCCGGTCGGCGCCATGCGGCACCACGCAAGTCATGCTGTTGACCACGCTCAACGCCACCAGCCCTTCTTCGGCGAAGGGCTCGACATCCGGCCACAGCGCGGCAAAGTGATGAGAGTTGTGAATCGCCAGCAGTGCGATGCCGGCGCTGCGAGCTTTGTCTACCAACAGCGCGCGCGCCGCTTCAAGGGCCGGCTGGGCGAACCCGTTGCCGGCATCCACCCGCACGAAGCCCGACGCCACATCCGTGACCACGGGCGTGGCCTTGCCGTCGACCCACCCGCTGGCCAGCGTGCTGAGGTAACCGGGGATGCGGAAAATGCCGTGGCTGTGCGCACCGTCGCGCTCGGCGCTGGCGCAATTGCGCGCCAGGATCGAGGCAACCTGCGGTGAGGTGCCGTGCTTGACGAATATCGCGTGCAGCAATCCCACCAGGTCATCGAAACCGATGAATGCTGCAGGACTGTCAACGAGCGGGGACTGGGCAGACATCTGTAGCTCCGATTTTATAATTGGAAGAGACAACAAGAATCCAGACCGCCGATTAAACAACGCCTCCTGTGCCTGCTGTCAACGGGCGCTTGCGTTATCTACCGCCCAGCGTGCTGCGCGACCTCCTACTTTGGCGCTTGATGACCGCCGCGTGAAAGGAGAGCGCCCCATGACGCAAGTGACACCACCGCACTTTTTCGATGAGTTCCTACAGACCGTCAAACGCAAAACCCCGTCAGCGCGAGAGCGCGCGCTGGGGTTTTCGGTCAAGGACCTTGATTGGCTGCACACGCTCTACTACGCCACCGATGCAGCGCGCCAGAATGAGGCGGTGCACGGCTACCCGATGAAGGTGGAAAGGCTGTTGGCCAACGCTGGGGGCAAGCCCGCCATTGTGCTGGCCGGGGCGTTTATGATGAGCCCCACACCCGATGCCAGTAAGGCCGTGCTCTACAGCCCCTATGGCGGCCTTGAGCTGTTCGACAGCCGCGCCGACCTGCTCATTGAGGTGCAGGAACGCCTGGCGCATCCGGCCAAGCGCGAAGAGTTGATGCAGTTTGTACCCGTCGGCGTGTACCACGAAGACATCGGCGCTCTCAGCCTGGTGCCGCTGGCCGGCAACGTCTACCCGGTGAAAAAAGCCGGTGAGCACTGGCGCATCAGCAACGGTGTACAGCACGGCCCTTATTTGCAGCGCAACGCGCTGGGCGAGTGGGTGCTGGACCTCGACCGGCATCACCCACGCTTTGGTAAAACCTTGAGCCGCTACGCAGGCAGGCTCTCCACCCGTGCAGCCGAGCGGGAAGCCATCAATATTGAGGCCGTGGGGTTGCGGGAAATCGCCGCGCTGTCCAGCTGGAAGGCGCGCTGTATCGATGAAGCACTCAACGTCGCGACCTACTATGCGGTCACCTGCAAGCGCAACATCGTCAACTTTGCCGTGCAAAGAGCCCCGAACAGTCGGGTCGGACGTTTTTTAAGTGAGTTGTTCGGCGTCATCACACTGACCGCTGAACAGGTACACAGGGTTGAACGGCGAGTCGACGAAGTGCTCGGTGAACTGGTCAACCCCACCCTGACCGCCCCGATTCGACGCGCTTTGTCAGCGGCATCCACCGGTACAGCCCGCACGACACCTCCGCGTTCGTCTTGCCCAACGATGCCGACAAGATCTACCTGCTGGACCGGTTCTTCGACCCGCGGATGGACATCTATCAAAACCGCTTGATCGCGCCGTTCGACATTTCGGCGCACGCACGCGCGACGACGTTGATTCACGAGATAACGCACCTGATTTCCGCGACCGAAGATCTGGCCTACCTCGACACCATGCGACGTTCACAGACCTGATCAATGTACAGATCAGCGGCGCGACACAGCGCTGTCAACCTTGACGCCGGCGACGATGCTGTTCAAGACCTGGGATGTGTTCAGCGAGCAATGGGAGGATTTCGGTGACCGTCCCTGGACCCGAGCCTTGAAGAATAAAGTGTTGAACACCACCGGTGCGCGCACGCTCAACGATGCCCGGGCGATCTTCATGAGCGACCCGGACAAACGCATCGATACCATTCTGGCCAATGCCGACTCGGTGACTTACTTGATCTGCCAGTTGGGCCGAGCGCTGGATGCGGGAGCCTGAGCAGGCTCCCGGCGGGAGGTCAGTCTTTCTGGTCACGCAGGATATTGCCCGAAGCGCCATCAATGCGCGCTTCATAGACGACGCCATCGGACTTGCGCCCTTTGACTTCCCAGTAGCCTTTGTCATCGGCTTCGGCGCTGTAGACTTCGACATACCCGGCCTTGGCCTTGGCGGTTTCAATGGCTTTCTCGATGGTGATCCAGCCCGCACCCGGTTTATCCGCCAGGGCTGCGCCAGCGCTGAGCAGCGCGGTGGTTGCACACAGGGCGACTAAGGTTTTCTTCAGCATTTTCGTACTCCATTGGGGGGAATGACGGACTCATGTCCTCTGTTTTTCTGATGTTCCCAAACAAGAATAAGTTCCAATTGATGTGCAATCGCCATGATGGCTGTTCTCGCCATCCGCATCGGGAGGTTAGAATGTGCGAAATCAGGATGAGTTAATGAGCGAAAAGTCCCTTTCAGAAGCCGAATATGACGCCATCACCGACGCCGCCGCGCATTGGTGCATGCGCTTGCATGCCGATGACTGCACGGCAGGCGAGCGTCAGGCTTTTGCAGATTGGCACGACGCCCATCCCCTGCACGCCTTCGAATACGCAGCCATGCTGGAAATCTGGGACGTGGCCGATCACCTGCCACGCAGCGAGCCGGCGCCGGCGGTGCTGGCGTTCAAGCCGCGCAGACGGCTGCGCGCCTACGCCGTTGCCGCCGCCGTGTGCCTTGCGGCCTTGCCGCTGGCCGCCCTCACGGGCTGGGAAGCGGGCTGGTTGCCCAGCTCGTATGAACACTTCGAAGCCACCCAGGGCTTGCGCAAGGTCACCCTCGGCGATGGCAGCCAGGTGGAGCTGAACCTGGGCACCGAGCTGGTCTACAGCCATTACAAGGACGAACGCCGGGCGACCTTGAAAAAGGGCGAGGCGTTTTTCAAGGTCGCTCACGACAGCCATCATCCCTTCATCGTGCGCGCTGGCGACGGCCAGGTGCGGGTCACGGGCACGCAATTCAACGTCTGGAAATACGAAGACCTGGTGCGGGTAACGCTGCTTGAAGGCTCGGTACAGATCGCCAGCGACGCCGTGCATGGCAGCGTGCCGCTGACTCCGGGCATGCAGGCGAGCTACCACACAGGCGATGCCACGCCGCAAATCGCCGCGATCAGCGCCAATGACTCCGCGCTTGCCTGGCGCCAGGGCAAACTGGTGCTCGACAACCTGGCGCTGGCCGATGCATTGCCGCTGATCAACCGCTACCTGAATAAGCCCGTGATGCTGGCAGACACCACCACCGGGACCATTCGCATCGGCGGCATTTACAACATCAACGAGGTGGACAACCTCGTCCCCTCCCTGCCCAGGGTTTTGCCGGTCTACCTGACCCAAAACCAGGACGGCAACCCCGTGCTCAATTCGATTCCCCGTAAAGCCCCCAAAGGCTGATGCGCTTTGCACGAACGGGCTCGCTTGCGCCCTGAGTGTCCATTTTTGAAACACTTCCCTGCCCTGAACCGCCCGTGCTGAGCGGATTCACCGTTCTGTCACACCGACTGTTACAGCCATGAGACAACCTTCAGGCGGGGCCGTACATGCCCGGCCACAGGGCCACTGTCTCAACGCTGATACAGCACGGCCATCACTTCGCCCGGCTTTAACCCCAACCCTCTGAATTTGAAAAACAAATAAAAAGCGGCACGCGTTCTGCTCTCTCCCTTACAGCGCTGTTTAGGGTCAGCGCGAAGAATAAGGAACACTGCCGTGGACACACACAATCCAGGCTCACTGAGCCTCCTGCTGATCAGCTGCGTTCTGAGTGCCGGCGCAAGCCTTCCAGTGCTCGCGGCAGGTGATGGCGTGATCGTGATTGAGCGCCAGGTTCAACCGTATGTGATCGGTCGCTCACGCGGCGTCGACCCCTACCCCAACACCGTCAGTGCCAACCCGTCGGCACAAGTCCTGCGCGCCTCCACCAATGAACTCAGCGACAACGACATTGGGCGCATCAGCAGCGGCTCAAGCATTACTCGCAGCATCATGCCCAATGGCGACATCACTGGCTTGAACACGATCGGCAGCGGTCCAGGCCTGGGCGCCAGCAGCGCGGCCGGCCACAGTGGCGGCGGCATTTCGGGCACGGTCAACGGCGCGATATCCAGCGGCCTCGCACCGCTGAACAACATCGGCGGCATGGTCGGGGGGGCGATGAAATGAATCGCACCTGGATGCTACTGGCGGCGCTCGGTTGCACAGCGGCGATGGCCGACAGCAACAACAACGCCAGCATTGATAACTCGGGCACGCAGTACAACGGCGTGGTCTCGATCAACCAGGCCGCGGGCGATCAACAACAGTTGAGCAACAACGTCGCGATCGCTGTAGGCCACAACGCCCAGGCAACAGTGACCGTCACGCAAAAAATCAGCGGCGCCGCGGCCGACCGCGCGCTGAACGCCAGGACGACGATCCAGGGCAACACTTTCAGCAATGGCAACGGCGCACTGAGTGTCAATCAGTCGGCCGGCGCCCAGAACCAGATGATCAATGCCGTGCGAATCAGCGTCAGCGCTGGCCCGCAGAGCATCGACGACAGCGTCATGTCGCAACAGAACGTTGCGCTTGCAACCGACTCAGGATTGACCTCTACCACTGGCAGCCGCCAGGTCGTGACCAGCGACCAGGCCTTCACCGGCAGCCGTGGAGTGGTACAGGTCAACCAGAGCGCCGGGGTGGGGAACCGAGTGGCTAACACCCTGAACTTACGACTCAACTGATGGAGCTGAGTCGGTAGCTGGAACGTACCAACACTTAACCAACTAATAGAAGCAAGGAGATACACCATGAAAACTACAATGGCCCTCAAACCACTGGCTTTCGCTCTCGCTGCGCTCATGGCTGTTGCTGCTCAAGCGGGTCAACCCAACCATCATCCACAGCCTGCGCCAACGACCGCAGCGGCGACCACCCAAGACGGTCAAAGCAACCACGGCAACGTGGTGCTCAATGACAAAACCAAGAACAACGCTTCGGCGAATGACTCGTACAACAACATCAGCGGCGTGGCCAACGGCAACGTGCTGAGCGGCGACAACAACCAAGGCAAAAACGATGTCGCCATCGTATCCGGCGACGCCGACTTCGTGTTCGCCAGCACCGGCACCGCACAGTCGAACACCGGCAACCTGGTGGTCAACAGCGGTACCAAAAACAACGCGTCCCTCAACGACAGCGGTAACCACGCTTCGGGCGTGATTCAATTGAACGCCGCATCGGGCACCTCCAACCAGGGCAGCAGCAGTGTTGCAATCGCCTCGGGTAATGGCGACAGCGGCGCCGCAACCGTCGCCGGCGTGCAGGACGTGTCGGGTAACCTGACGCAGAACCTGAGCAGCGGCCACGGCTGGAGCAGCAAACCGGTGGTCAACAACGCCAGCGTGAACAACTCGATGAACTTCAGCTCCGGGGTGTCGAACTCCAACGTTCTGTCGGGCAGCAACAACCAAGGTCAGAACAACGTCGCAATCACTCGCTTCTGATGCAGACAGGGCCTTGGCAACAAGGCCCTTTTTATTTCCAGTGTCCAACAGGTCCTACGATCATGCGCTTCGGAGCCCTCCTTCTGCTGCTGGCACTCACCGGCCCGACCTGGGCGGCGCAAATGGCAGTGGTCATGCCTAACGGCGCGGTGGTCTACAAGAAGGTCGAGAGCATCCGCGAGCGCAAGTTCGCCAACCTGGTGGAACAGAAAACCGATTTCAGCTGCGGCGCGGCCGCACTGGCGACCATCCTGCGCCAAGCCTATTGGATGGACGTGGATGAAGACCACGTCATCAAGGGCATGCTGGTCAACGCCGACCAGAACCTCGTACGCACCCAGGGCTTCTCGATGCTGGACATGAAGCGCTACCTGGAAAGCATCCACATGCGCGCCAAGGGCTACCGGATCACCCCGCAAGTACTGATCACCGTAAAAGTGCCGGTGGTGGTGTTGCTGGATATTCGTGGCTACAAGCACTTCGTGGTGTTGCAGCGGGCCGACAAGGACTGGGTGTATATCGGCGACCCCGTGCTGGGTAACAAGCGTTATGCCAAAGACGATTTCGTCAAAGGCTGGAACGGCATTGTGTTCGCGGTTATCGGCGAGGGCTACGACAAGGCCAACGCCCTGCTCACGCCGCCCAACCCACTGACCGCCAAGAGCCAGCTGAACGAATTCAGCCCCGTACGTGACAGTGAATTGATGGACTTCGGTTTTATCCAGAGCGACTTCTTCTAGAAGCGCAATAAGGAGCAGGACGCTCCAGGAGCACACGATGAACACTCGATGCTGGCTGACGGTCATGTGCCTGGCAGCCTCAGTACCTGCTTATGCTTCCTCGGCGTTCAAGCCGATCGAACTCAAGGACTCGGAAATGGCCGAGCTGCGTGGCCGTTATGTCATGCCGGGGCGGATTATCAGCTTCGGGATCGTCATGAGCAGCACCTGGACCAATGCCGCCGGTGCAACCGTCACTGGCACGGCCAATATGCAGGTCAGCTCAGCCACCGTGACCCCTCAGTTTTATGTGCAGGTGACCGGCAATGATGGCACCGGCATCGCCAAGCAACCCCAAGGCACCGGCACGGTCATCGGCGGCGCAGGCCTGGGCACGGGCCAGGGCGTGACACAAAGCGTGCGCGCGGCGGGCGACGGCAACACCGCCAGCAACGGCGTGGACATCAACGTCAGCCGAAACGGCCTGGCGCCTGCCAACTACGTGCAATCAGGGCAAGCGCTGATGGCTGGCCAGCCGATCACCGGCGGCACCGCTGCTGGCCAGGTGACGGTCACGGCCAATAACGGCGGGCTGCAAATGGCGCTTCAGGCCAGTAACAATCAGGGCAATGTGGTGCAGCAAATTGGTGGCGGCAACGTCCTACAAGGCACGGTCATTCAAGGCAACAGCAACTTTGTAAACAACATGACCCAACTGAATGTGGTGCTGGGCAACAACGGTCTGAACAACCTCACGCAGAACCTTAATCTTGATCAACTCAAAGGCCTACGCCCCTCCGGTTATTGAACTACGCTGAGCCACGACACTTACGCATTAGAAAGGGACGGCTTATTTCATGCATCGATCGCTATCGTTACGTGCAGTGGTTTGCTTGAGTACGCTCTTGCCCGCATCAATGCTATACGCCGCACCCGATGCCGACATTGAGGGCTTGAAACAGGAACTGCTGGAACTCAAACAACGCTATGAAGTGCAGCAAAAAGCACTGGCCGTACTGGAACAACGCGTACGACAAGTAGAAGACCAACCCGCAACTCCCACCCCCAAACGCTTGGCCAAATCCCCCGCCGACTTCCAGAAAGGCGGCACCACTGTGGCCGGTCATACGCCTGGCACAGGTGCGGCGGCGGCCTCGGGTGGCGCCGGCGGCGGCAGTTCCTACGGGCAAAGCCTTAAGGACGATTCGGCCCCGGCACAAAGCGTGAGCAACCTGTACAACGAAGCCAGCGGCTTCTTCGGTAATGGCAAGTTCAGCTTCGAAACCGGCCTTACTTATGCCCGCTACGATGCCCGCCAGCTTTCCCTCAACGGCTTTTTGGCCCTGGACTCGATCTTCCTCGGCAACATTAACCTGGACCGAATCAAATCCGACAGTTGGACCCTGGACCTGACCGGGCGCTACAACCTGGATAACCGCTGGCAGTTCGACTTGAACGTGCCGGTGGTGTACCGCGAGTCGACCTATCAGTCGGGCGGCGCCAACGGCGACTCCAACGCCACGTCCGAAGCGTCGGTGACCCGAGACCCAACCATCGGCGATGTCAACTTCGGCATTGCTTACAAGTTTCTGGATGAAAGCGCCAACCTGCCGGATGCCGTGGTGTCAGTGCGCGTCAAAGCCCCGACCGGCCAGGAGCCCTACGGCATCAAGCTGATCGAGCAAGTCAATAACAATAACCTTGCCGTGCCGGAAAGCCTGCCGACGGGTAACGGTGTGTGGTCGGTGACGCCAGGCATCTCCCTGGTGAAAACCTTCGATCCAGCGGTACTGTTCGGCTCGCTGTCGTATACGCATAACTTCGAGGAGTCATTCGGCGATATCAGCCCTAACGTCAACCAGAAAGTCCCCGGCAAAATCAGCCTGGGCGACAGCTTCCAACTTGGCCTGGGGGTCGCCTTTGCCCTTAACGAAAAAATGAGCATGTCGTTTTCCGTGTCGGACCTGGTGCAGCGCAAAAGCAAGATCAAGCAAAACGGCCAGGACTGGCAGTCGGTGGTGTCCAGCGATGCCAACGCCGGTTACTTCAACGTGGGCATGACCATTGCCGCGTCGGAAAACCTGACCATCGTGCCGAACCTGTCGATCGGCATGACGGACGATGCGCCGGACTTTACGTTCAGCTTGAAATTCCCGTACTACTTTTAAGCCGCGCAAGGAAAAGCCCCGCAACGATGAGGGTCGTTGCGGGGCTTTCGTTTTACCCGCCCTAGCGGATCTGGTGTTTGTGCAGCAATCGGTAGAACGTCGGCCGGGAAACCCCCAGCACACGGGCTGCGACACTCAGGTTGTCGCTGTGCCGATTGAGCACATCGCACAGCGCCTGGCGTTCGGCGCGGTGCTTGTAATCTTCCAGTGTAGCCATCGGTGGCGCAATTGCCTGCTCGCCCAGCAAACCCAGGTCCGCCGCTTCGATCTGCCGCCCTTCGGCCAGCACCAGGCCACGGCGCACGCGATTGGCCAACTCGCGCACGTTGCCCGGCCAAGGGTGCTGCCCCATGGCTACCAGTGCATCCTCGCTGAAGCTGCGCGGGCGGCGCCCGGTTTCCTGACTGTAGAAGCGTGAAAAGTGGTTGGCCAGCATCGCTACATCGCCGTGGCGCTCACGCAAGGGCGCGGTGACCACCTGCAGCACATTCAGGCGGTAATACAGGTCTTCACGAAAGGTGCCCTTTTCAACCGCGGTTTCCAGGTCGACGTGGGTTGCCGCCAATACCCGCACATCCACGGGGATAGGTTGGCTGCCGCCGACACGTTCGATTTGCTTCTCTTGCAAAAAGCGCAAGAGGTTGGCTTGCAGCTCCATCGGCAAATCACCGATTTCATCCAGAAACAGCGTGCCTCCGTGAGCCGCCTCGATGCGTCCGACCTTGCGCTGGTGTGCGCCGGTAAACGCACCTTTTTCATGGCCGAACAGTTCGGACTGAATCAGGTGTTCGGGAATTGCACCGCAGTTGATGGCCACAAATGGCTTGGCGTGGCGCTGGGACTTGCGGTGCAGGGTCTTGGCCACCAGCTCTTTACCGGTGCCGCTGTCACCGCGAATCAACACGGGCGATTCCGTCGGTGCCAACTTGGCCAAAAGCTTGCGCAGTTCACGAATCGGCCGGCTGTCACCCAGCAATTCATGCTCGGGCTCATCGATCAGCGTATGGCCTTTGCCACGCAAACGGGCCATGCCGAACGCACGCCCCAGCGTGACCTGCACGCGCGCCACGTCAAACGGCAAGGTATGGAAGTCGAAAAACCACTCGCAGACAAAATCTCCGACATTTTGCAGGCGCAAAACGTCCTGGCTGAGCACCGCGATCCACTCGGTACCGCTGCGGCTGATCAACTCCTTGACCGCTTCCGGGCGCTCAAGGTGATAAGGCTGCAAGCGCAGCAGGCCAACATCGCAGGACCGATCGCCGACGGTGCCAAGGGCACAGCTGTCGACTTCCCATCCGGCGATGCGCAAACCGGGCAACAGTCCGTGACAGTCATCACACGGATCGACCACAAGCAGACGACGCTGGACAGGTGTAACAACCATGACTATTCCTTGGCGCCAATATTATTAAAGTTATTTAGAAACAAAGGTTTGTGAGGTCTGGCGCTAACACTAGCAAGGTATTGACGCGCGCCTTGTACCATTTCGCTATAAGTGTTGGCACAAAGCCAGCGCTGAAAGTTTGCGGGTAAAAGATCGCCGTGCACCGCAACGGTTATTCAGCTTTCAAAACAGCCGCTTACATGACGTTGATCACGGAAAGTTGAAATTTCTTGCTCTAGCATGTGACCCGTACCCCGCCATCGAGCATCAGTACAAGTAACTCGCCGTCTGGCTCGCCCAACCGACGGCACTCACTTGAATGGGCATTAGAGAGAAGACCCACATGAACGCCCCGCTCCGCATCAACGAAGCTCTTTTGATCGCAGACCGTGCTTTCCAACCCTTCCAGTGCGTGGCCTGGCACGATGGCAATGGCGCCCTCAGCCTGAGCGTCATCGACCGCACCAACACGCGTATTGGCAGCAAACAGCTGTCCTCGAGTGCCTACACCGACCCGGCTCAGTTGGAAGATCTGTTGTTGCAGGCCCGCGCCGAACTCGACAAAGATGGCTATAAGTTGCAGTCCTGGGCAATGCCCAAGTAAGACAACACAGCAACTTCCGATCATTGCCCTGGTGTAAAAACAATGATCGGAAGTTCAGTGCATACGCATTGCGCGTGACGGCGCTTATTGCGCCGCCAGAATAAACCGTTCTAACGCTTGTGCAGCACCATCCTCGACATTGCTGCCGGTGACGACGCTGGCCTGACGTTTGACGGCCTCTTCTGCCTGGCCCATGGCAATCGACAAACCGGCCACGTGAAACATCGCCGGGTCGTTGCCGCCGTCGCCAATGGCGGCCGTCTGCTCCAGCGGTACACCCAGGTGCGCAGCCAGGGCTTTCAGGGCATCACCCTTGTTGGCCTGCATCGCCGTCACGTCCAGGTAAATCGGTTGCGAACGCGACACATGGGCCAGCCCCTGAACCTTGGGCTGCAACTGCGCTTCAAGCTCGATCAGCAACTCAGCGTTGCGACTGGCCGCGACAATTTTGTCGACCCGATCCAGGTACGGCTCAAAACTCTCCACGACCAGTGGCCCATACCCCAGGCCAGCAGCTTCAACCGCCACCATGGGCCCAGGCGGGTCACGCCGCAGCCATTCGCCGTCGGCAAACAGCCAGACTTCCACGCCCGGTTGCCCGGAGAACAGCGCCAATGTGACCAGCGCCGCCTCCGCCGGTAGATGATGGGCCAGCAGCACGCTGCCATCGGGATTGATCAACGTGCCGCCGTTAAAGCCTGCCACCGGCACGTCGATGCCGAACGTTTCGATCATCTGCATCATGGCCTTGGGCGGCCGCCCGCTGGCCAGGCTGAAGAACACGCCGGCGTCGCGCATGGCGCGCACCGTATCAATGGTGCGCTGACTGGGCGTGTGGTCGGGACGCAGCAGCGTCCCGTCCATATCGCTCAGGACAAATCGGATGGGATGGATCGCGGCATCATTCATCCCAGGCTATGCCAGGTACGGCCATCGCGGGCCAGCAAGGCATCGGCCGCTGCCGGGCCATCTTCACCGGCCTTATAGGCCTGGATGCCACCGTCCTCTTTCCAGGCGTCAAGGAACGGCTGCACCGCACGCCAGCCGTTTTCGATGTTGTCAGCGCGCTGGAACAGGGTCTGGTCACCGGTCATGCAGTCGTAGATCAGGGTTTCGTAACCCGTCGACGGTTGCATCTCGAAAAAGTCCTTGTAGTCAAAACCCAATTCGATATTGGCCATCTCCAGGGTGGGCCCAGGCTTTTTGGCCAGCAGGTCGAACCACATGCCTTCATTGGGCTGGATCTGGATTTTAAGGTAGGTGGGCTTGAGCTCATCCACTTCGGTATCGCGGAACTGCGCGTACGGCGCGTGCTTGAAGCAGATCACGATTTCGGTGTCGCGAATGCTCATGCGCTTGCCGGTGCGCAAGTAGAACGGCACGCCGACCCAGCGCCAGTTGTCGATCATCACCTTGAGGGCGACGAACGTCTCGGTGCTGCTGTCGGGCGCGACGTTGGCTTCTTCGCGGTAGCCAGGAAGCGCCTTGCCGGCGATCTCGCCAGCGGTGTACTGGCCGCGTACCGAGTTGGCCCGCGCATCTTCCAACGACCACGGCCGGATAGCGCCGACGACCTTGGCCTTTTCACCACGCACCGCATCGGCACCAAACGCTGCCGGCGGCTCCATGGCTACCATTGCGAGCAACTGGAACAGGTGATTGGGCACCATGTCGCGCAGGGTGCCGGTTTTTTCAAAGAAGTTTCCGCGGGTTTCCACGCCGACGGTCTCGGCCGCGGTGATTTGCACGTGGTCGATGTAATGATTGTTCCAGAACGCTTCAAAGAGCACGTTGGAGAAACGGCTGATCAGAATGTTCTGCACCGTTTCCTTACCCAGGTAATGGTCGATGCGGTAGATCTGCTTCTCGCTCATCACCTTAAGCAGGCATGCGTTCAGCGCTTCGGCGGTGGCGAGGTCGGAACCAAACGGTTTCTCGATCACCACACGACGGAAGCCATCGTCGGTTTCGTTGAGCAAGCCGGCGCTGCCCAGGCGCTGCACCACTTCACTGAAGAAGCGCGGCGCAGTCGCCAGGTAGAACACCGCATTACCGGTGCCGCTGTCGGCGATCTTCTTGCCGATGTCGGCGTAGGTGCTGTCGTCGAGGAAATCGCCCTCGACGTAGCTGATGCCCTTGGCCAACTGAGCCCACAACTCTGGGTCGAGGGCGTTTTCGCCATTGCCCTTGACCTTGCTTGCGGCCTCGGTGCGGATGAAGTCCTCGAGTTTCTTGGCGAAGTCGGCATCGCTGATGGCGTTGTGATCAACGCCCACAATGCGCAGGCCTTCGCCCAGCAGCCCGTCACGACTCAGGTTGTACAGCGCCGGCATGAGCAGGCGCTTGACCAGGTCGCCATGGGCGCCAAACAGAAACAGCGTGGTGGGCGGAGCGGGTTCGGCCTTGGGTTTCTTGCCGTTAGCGGTCATTTTTTGGAAGTCTCCACATGGCCGCCAAAGCCGAAGCGCATGGCAGACAGCATTTTGTCACCGTAGGTGCTCTGCTGACGGGAACGGAAGCGAGCGAACAACGAGGTGGACAGCACCGGTACCGGCACCGCTTGCTCCATGGCCGCTTCGATGGTCCAACGGCCTTCGCCACTGTCGGCCACGGAACCTGAGTAGCCGTCAAGCTTGGGATCGGTGGCCAGCGCGTCGGCGGTCAGGTCCAGCAACCAGGATGAGACCACGCTGCCACGGCGCCAGACTTCGGCGATGTCAGCAACGTTGAGATCAAAGCGCTGATCTTCCGGCAGGTTTTCCGAATTTTTAGTCTTGAGGATGTCGAAGCCTTCGGCAAAGGCCTGCATCATCCCGTACTCGATGCCGTTGTGAATCATCTTCACAAAGTGCCCGGAGCCCGCTGGGCCCGCATGGATATAGCCATGCTCGGCGCGGCTGTCAGCCGAGGCGGAACGGTCCTTGGTGCGAGGAATATTACCCAGGCCCGGTGCCAGGCTGGCGAAGATCGGGTCGAGGCGCTGCACGGTCTCGGCGTCGCCACCGATCATCATGCAGTAGCCACGCTCCAGGCCCCAGACGCCGCCGGAGGTGCCGACGTCGACGTAGTGCAGGCCTTTTTCCGACAAGGCTTTAGCACGACGTACGTCGTCTTTATAGTTGGTGTTGCCGCCGTCGATGATCACGTCACCGTCTTCAAGCAGCTCACTGAGTTCATTGATGGTGTTTTCGGTCGGGTCGCCTGCAGGCAGCATGACCCAGATGGCGCGAGGCTTTTGCAACCCTGCGACCAAGGCCTTCAAGTCGGCAACGCCTGTGGCGCCCTCCTCGCTCAAGCCTTTGACGAAGGCTTCGTTACGGTCGTATACAACGGTGGTATGCCCATTGAGCATCAGGCGCCGCGCAATGTTACCGCCCATGCGGCCTAGTCCGATAATCCCCAGTTGCATGTGCTGATGCTCCTAACTGCCAAATAAATGTGTGACATAGTTTATAGCGCAATGAGGCTAATGAGGGTTAGTCCAGAGCGGATCCTTGTAGTTTCATGACAAAAAAATGGCCATCGTTTCAGCATCACGGCCGTAAAAGTCACAACGACCATCAAAAATAAAAAAGTTCCATTGATTCAAAAAAGAATTCAGAATCGCTGCGACTGTTGCCGAGGACCTCGATTAAGCGTTCCGGCACCGCGATCTACCGGCTATTTGCGAGGTAAGCAATGAGCACAGCACAGACGATCCGCCCGCCACAGACCCTCTATGTCACCGTCCGTCGCGACGAACTGCGCCAGTTGAAAGACGAGCGCGATCAGCTGCAGCAGGAAGTCCTGCGCCTGCGCTCACACCTTCAAGCGCAAATCAACCAAACGTCCGGGCCCCAGCCCGCACTTTGCTGAACGTGGGCTGAACGAACCGTTCAGGAATAACTCACGAAGTTTTCACATCCTCCTCCCGATACTCCCGCCGAATAGGGCCACCCACATGCGGTAGCCCTCTGCTGCGCGTATTCCTGCGCGGCAACTGGCAATTATCGGGTTGGAGCGCTGGATGGCGATGTTCAAACGCAGCACGAAGTCTGCGAAAGGCTTTGATTGGGCCGGCCTCGGCTGGTTGTTTCTGTTTTTCTGGTATTTCTCGGGCATTACCCAACTGCTGATCCAGCTGACCGGCACTTCCGGCTTCAGTGGATTTCGCCAAGCCTTTTTCCTGAGTGCGTTCTGGCTCGCGCCGATGCTGCTGTTCCCGCGCCGTACGCGCCTGCTCGCCGCCTTGATCGGCGTTGTGCTGTGGGCCTGCTCCATGGCCAGCCTGGGTTATTTCTTCATTTACCAGCAGGAATTTTCCCAAAGCGTCATCTTCATCATGTTCGAGTCGAACATCTCTGAAGCTGGCGAATACGCCACTCAATACTTTGCCTGGTGGATCGTGCTGGCGTTCATTGCCCACACCGCCCTGGCGATTTTCCTGTGGACTCGCCTGCGTCCGGTTTACCTGCCGCATGGTCAGTCGATCCTGGCGGCCACGGCGATTGTCCTGGCGGTGGTCGGTTATCCGTTGGTGAAACAGATTGCAACCAACCCCACCATGGAACTGGCCATCGATGGCTTCGAGTCGCGGGTAGAGCCTGCCGTGCCTTGGCAGATGATCGTCGCCTATCGCCGCTACACCGAACAGTTGAACAGCATGCAAGGCATGCTCACGAGCGCCAGTCAGATCCCGCCCCTGAAGAACCTCAAGGACAGCATGGCCGGCCAGCCGTCGACCCTGGTACTGGTAATCGGTGAGTCCACCAACCGCCAGCGCATGAGCCTCTACGGCTACCCGCGCAATACCACACCGGAACTGGACAAGCTGCGCGACCAACTGGCGGTGTTCGATAATGTCATCACCCCGCGCCCCTACACGATTGAAGCGCTGCAGCAGGTGCTGACCTTCGCCGACGAAGAAAACCCTGACCTGTACCTCAAGACACCGTCGATTGTCAGCGTGATGAAACAGGCTGGCTACAAAACCTACTGGATCACCAACCAGCAGACGATGACCAAGCGCAACACCATGCTCACGACCTTTTCCGAACAGGCCGACGAGCAGGTGTACCTCAATAACAACCGCAACCAGAACGCCCGTCAGTACGACGGCGACGTGCTGGCGCCGTTCGCCAAGGCCCTGGCCGACCCCACCGAGCGCAAGTTCATCGTGGTGCACTTGCTGGGCACCCACATGAGCTACCAGTACCGTTATCCGCCGACCTTTGACAAATTCACCGATCGTCAGGGCGTACCGCCAGGCATCAGCGACCAGCAGCTGCCGACCTACAACAGCTACGACAACGCGGTGCTTTACAACGACTTCGTGGTATCAAGCCTGATCAAGGACTACGCCAAGACCGACCCCAACGGGTTCCTGCTGTACCTGTCGGACCACGGCGAAGATGTATTCGACTCCGCCGGCCATGGCACGCTGGGGCGCAACGAAGGCAAGCCGACGGCACCGATGTACACCATTCCGTTCATGGCGTACGCCTCGCCCAAGTGGCGCGAAACCCACGACTGGAGTTTCGCCAGTGACCTGCAACGCCCTTACAGCAGCTCGCAACTGATTCACACCTGGGCGGACATGGCCGGGCTGAGCTTTGATGAATGGGACCGCAGCAAAAGCCTGGTCAATGACAGCTTCAAGGCGCGCCCGCGGATGATTGGCGACCCGTATATAGGCCAGAAAAAAGGCCTTATTGATTTCAGCTTGATCAAGCCGAAAAAGGTCGATGCCTCCGAAGTGGTGGTCAAATAATCACCGGCGCTGCAACACAAAGATAACAATAATTCTCGTTTAAGCCTAAAGTTCCCCCGCTCCTTTCGTCTTTGAGCCATGCCTTCCCTTCCGGGGTGGCATCAAAGACGACAAGGAGTCCGCTGCGATGTTCGCACCTTTTACCCGTTCCATGACCCTCACCTTTGGCCTGTTCGGCGCCGTTGCCAGCCCGGACCTGATGGCTGAAACAGACCCCGAACACCCGCCGATCAGAGCCTATGAACTGGGTGCGACCAGCATTACCGCCGAAGGCCTGGGCACCACCACCGAGGACACCGGGGCTTACACGACCGGATCGATGAGCACCGCCACCAAGCTGAACCTGTCCATCAAGGAAACCCCGCAATCCATTTCGGTGATGAGCCGCCAGCAGATGGATGACTTCAATCTCAATACCCTCACCGATGCCTTACGCCAGACCACCGGCGTTACGGTGCAGCACCTGGATTCGGACCGGGCGAGTTACTCTTCCCGCGGCTACTCGATCAGTAACTTCCAGATCGACGGCATGCTCAATACCTTTGGCCGCATGAAGTCCGACGCCGACACCATCATCTACGACCGCATCGAGGTTGTGCGCGGCGCCACCGGCCTGACGACCGGGGCGGGCGACCCTTCTGCCACCGTCAACATGATCCGCAAGCGCCCCACCACAGAGTGGCAAGCCAAGACCGGCGTCAGCGGTGCCAGCCATGACAATTACTACAGCTACATCGATGTAGGCGGCCCACTGGCGTTTGACGGACGCCTGCGTGGCCGCACAGTGCTGGCGTACCGTGACAGCCAATCCTTTCGCGACAGCTATGCGATGCAGCGGGAAGTGGGCTACGGCATCCTCGAAGCTGATCTGACGGACAACACCGTTGTTGCCGTGGGCGTGGACTACCAGAACAAGCATGTGCAGGGCAGCTCCTGGGGCACCCTGCCCTATTGGAACAGCGATGGCAGCAAGGCTCGGCTGTCCCGCTCCGCCAACCTGGCCACCGACTGGAGCTCCTGGCCACTCAAAGACACAACCACCTTTGCCTCCATCGATCACAGACTGTCCGCAGACTGGCACCTGAAAGCTGCCTACACCCATCGCCAAAGCGACACGGACGGCAAGGTGTATTACGGCGGCGCCGGCTTTCCCAATCCGGATGGCAGCGGCATGACGGCCTGGACCAACCAGATGGTCGGCACATCGAAAATGGACGTGGTGGATTTGAATATCGCCGGTTCTTATTCGCTGCTGGGGCGCGAGCATGAATTGATGGTCGGGTACGGCGAATCCGAACAGCGCGATACGGCGCCCTTTCAGCGCATCAATATTCCCGAGGGCTACACGGACATCGAAGATTGGCGACACATGAGTGGCATCGCCAAGTTCCCGGACCGCACCACTGGCCTCAAAGGCGAACACAGCAGCCGAAAACAGAAGGCGGGTTACCTCGCCACACGCCTGAGCCTGACCGACCGGCTGCATGCCGTATTGGGCAGCCGCTATGGCAGTTGGGAAATCGAAAGCGTCTCACCTGAATACAACACCGATAACCAACTGACCCAATCCCCTAAAACCCGCCAGACCCACAACGACATGTGGACGCCTTACGCTGGCCTGCTTTACGACCTCACACCCGAATACACCGTGTACGCCAGCTACACCGATATTTTCAACCCGCAAACCGCGCGTGATTCCAGCAAGAAGTATTTGGAACCGGTGGTGGGCAGCAACTACGAAATAGGCCTCAAGGGCAGCCTGTTGAACGAACGCCTGAATCTGGCGACGGCGTATTTCTGGAGCACTCAGGATAACGTGGCCGAACTGGACAACAACGCCGCGCCGGACCCGGTCAGCCGCGAGCAGTTCTACACCGCGAGCGGCCAAGGCAACAAGGTGCAGGGCTTTGAAGTTGAGGTCTCGGGTGAGGTCACGCCGGACTGGAATCTGTCGGCGGGCTATACCTATACCCACTCGGCGAACGGCGACAAACAGCGCAACAACACCAACCTGCCGCTCAACCTGC
The DNA here is from genome assembly GCF_963890955.1 of Pseudomonas sp. MF6747. Taxonomy (NCBI): domain Bacteria; kingdom Pseudomonadati; phylum Pseudomonadota; class Gammaproteobacteria; order Pseudomonadales; family Pseudomonadaceae; genus Pseudomonas; species Pseudomonas sp. MF6747. The sequence goes on along the minus strand of NZ_CAWPSZ010000045.1, from coordinate 312,381 downwards.
TGAAAATCTCGACGGCCTATCGCCTGCCGGGTGAGTGGCGCGGGTTAACGGTGGGCGGTGCGGTTAATTGGCAGAGCGATTTTTACGCTTTCGCGAACCGACCGACAGGCGGCCGCAACGCGGAAGGTGACCTGAACACCCAGAGCACCAGAATCACCCAACAGGCCTACACGGTGGTCAACCTGATGTCGCGCTACCAATTCGACGAACATGTTTCAGCGTCGCTTAACATCAACAATCTATTTGATAAAAAGTATTACGAGCGTGTCGGCTTTTATAATGGCGTGTACTGGGGCGACCCGCGTTCCCTCACACTTGCGCTGGACTGGAGGCTTTAAATCGCGGTCCCGAAGTTAACAAAATCGTTAACTTTGGGGCGCCAATTCGTTAATTCCCACTTAATAAGATCGCCCCACAATCGCCCCATGAATCTGATCACGGACGAGGCGGATACCGATCACACTTAATGGGGACACCTCACATGAAACTTTCGACCTTGATGCTTGCCAGCCTGATGACCCTGACTTCCGTAGCCGCCTTTGCAGAAGGCGGTTCAGAGCGTTCGAAGGAGTTCTATAACAACTTCACCTTCATGCAACAGAAGACTCATGGCACCACTGACCAAACAGCGATTGCCGATGGCAAGAATGTAAAGACCCACACGGCTGAACAATCCAGTGAAGAGCCGCAACCCAACAGCTGATTTAATACTTAGTTAATCCGCATTACCCTGTGCCATCCCGCTCCGTTGGCAAAGGTTAACTTGGCGCCATTCGATGGCGCCTTTTTTTTGCACTTTATTTATCAAAGCGCTTTGTCCCAGGACAACATGCGCTCCTATGCCGGAACAACACGCGCCCTGCGCCCTGCGCGAAAAAACTCCTAGGTGCCGAAGCGCTGCAGTTGCATCTCCTGCAAGCGGCTGAGCGTGCGGCGGAACGGAAACTCCAGGTAGCCTTCGGTGTAGAGGCTTTCAAGCGGCACCTGGGCCTCGATGTATAAGGGCACCTTGCGGTCATAGCACTCGTCCACCAGCGCGATAAAGCGTCGCACGCTGTCATCGTGCACCGACAGCTGCGGCAGCTCGCGGTCACCGGCCACCACGCGTTGGGCCGCATCTTCGGTGCCGCGGGCAATCCTTGCCGGACGTTGTTGCGCGCTCAAGCAGGGAACGTCTCCCAACAGGATGGCCGTGAAGCGATCGCACAGCAGCATGAAGTCCATGGCGGCCAACGGTTGCTCGCACAGCAGCGCGTAACGACACCAGAGCACCGTGTCGCACCATTGCACCGCCACAATCGATCGCAAGCCGACACTGACTGGCCCGCTGCGCACCGCCTGCCCTGCGCTCAATTGCTTGAACAACGTAGCGAGCGCATCTGGCTGGCTCACCCAGTAGCGCTGCAGCCCCACGCCGGGATGCAAACGATGATCTTCGCTACCGTCTACCGCCACCACCTGCATATGCTGTTTGATCGCCTCGATGCCTGGCACAAAGCGCTCGCGGTTGAAGCCGTCGGCGTAGAGCTGATCTGGCGGTTGATTGGACGTGCTGACCATCACCACGCCCTGATCAAACATGACCTGGAACAAACGGCCGAGAATGATCGCATCGCCAATGTCATTGACGAACAATTCGTCAAAACACAGCACACGTACTTCCTGGCTCAGCTCGCGGGCCAATGCCTGCAGCGGGTCCTGGATACCCGTGAGTTGAAACAGACGCTGATGCACCCACCCCATGAAATGATGAAAATGCTGACGGCGTGCTGGCACCCGCAGGCTTTGATAAAACTGGTCCATCAACCAGGTCTTGCCCCGTCCCACCGGCCCCCACAGGTAAACACCGGTCACGGGCGAACGGCCCTGATGCAGGGCTTCGTGGCAGAGTTGCAGGGCTTCAACCGCACGGCGCTGGGCCTCGTCTGGCACGAAACCTTGCTGGGTGGTGGCGTGTTGATAAGCGGCGAGTGGCGAGTCGAACGTCATGCGCGCCAGTATGACTTACACAGAGATATCCAGCCGCGAAATCTTGCCCTGCTCGTTCAGTCGAAAGGTGTAGCGCAGCGCCAGCGGGCTGCCGGGGAAATTACCGGAAACCACATTGCTGACCAACACTTTGCCGGTGCGATGCTGCACGTTCAGCACTTCAACCCGGGGCTGATAGCGACGCCCGGTGTCTTCCATCCAGCGCACAATCGCGGCGGTGCCGACTTGATGCTCACCCTCATCAAACACATTGGCATCGGCGGCAAAACACTGGTCAATGGTTGAAGTGTTGCGAGTATTGGTCGCGGCGATGTAGGCCACAATCGCGGGGGCCAATTCAGGAAGGGACATGGCGCAGCTCCTTTTTAATGATGTATGACGCCATGCTAAGCCAGGGTTGTGTCAGTTTTTGTCAGGAGTAAACGGCCCGGACTCGTTCTGCTCCATCAGCTTGCGCCAGGCTCGCAACAGGTCGCTGCGCCGGCCAGGGTATCGATCACCCTGAGCGTCGGCTGTGGCCACTCGGTCAGTGCGAAAGGTGCGATAAGCGCCGCGCAACTCGCACCACGCCACAATCACGCGCACTTCATTGAGAAACCCCAGGGCCAGCGGCCAAATCAGGCGCTGGCTCTGGGTTTGGCTGGCGTCGGCGTAATCGATGTGCAGCTTGGCCTGATTGCGGATCGCTTCGCGAAACACATTCAGCGGCACGCGATTTTCCGGGTAACCGAACCCCGGAGGGCCGGGTAACAGCGTGGGGTTGCGCAACGCTTCCTGGGCGGCGGGATCGAGCACATCGGCGATTTTCGCCAACGCATTGGCCGCAGCGCGGCTCAGCACATCGTCGCCACGTTGATCGACATAACGCAGGCCCAGCACGATCGCTTCGGTTTCCTCGGCGTTCAGCATTAATGGCGGCAGAAATAGCCCGCTACGCAGCACATACCCTACCCCGGCCTCGCCAAAAATCGGTGCCCCCAGCGCGGTCAATTCAGCGATATCGCGATACAGCGTGCGCTCGGACACCTCCAGTTGCGCCGCCAATACGGCGGCAGTCACCGGGCGTTTCTTGCCCCGCAGGGCCTGCAACAACGTCAGCAACCGTGTGGTACGCGACACGTCAAACCCGCCGAGAAAGGAAAAAAGTGCCGCAGCTTAACAGAGCCCCCTGTCAGAAAACGTCAGCAGTAAAAAAGCCTCTTGACCGAATAAATTACGCGGATCATATTAAATACATGTTTCAAGACATGTAAAAAATCACCCCATAGGAGTCTTTGTATGCGCAATAAAGTCTTTGGTCGCCGCAGCGGCCTGCAGGTATCGGAACTGGCCCTGGGCACCGGTAATTTCGGCACAGGCTGGGGCCATGGCGCCGAGCGCGACGAAGCCAGGCAGATCTTCGATGGCTATCTCGAAGCAGGAGGCAACTTCCTGGATACCGCCAACGGTTACCAGTTCGGCCAGGCGGAAAAGCTGCTGGGGGAATTTATCGCCGCCGAGCGCGACAACCTGGTGGTCGCCACCAAATACAGCCTGCGCACCCAGCCATCCGATGAAGGCACGCTCAAGCTCGGTAACAACCGCAAAAACATGGTGCGTGCCGTCGAAGAGAGTCTCAAGCGCTTGAACACCGACCGCATCGACCTGCTCTGGGCGCACATGAGCGACAACGTCACGCCGATGGAAGAGATCCTGCGCGGCTTCGATGATTTGGTGCGCGCCGGCAAAATCCACTACGCCGGCCTGTCCAACTTTCCCGCCTGGCGCATTGCCCGCGCGGATCTGTTGGCCGAAGTGCGCAGCTTCGCGCCGATCATCGGCATCCAGGTGGAATACAGCCTGGCCGAGCGCAGCGCCGACCGCGAGTTGCTGCCGATGGCCGAAGCGTTGGGCCTGGGCGCCACGCTGTGGTCGCCGTTGGGCGGTGGTTTCCTCACCGGCAAATACCGTGAAACGCAGGACGACAACCGCGCCAACAAACTGGGCATGCTGATCCACTCGGAAAACAGCGCCCGCGAAACCGCAGTACTCGACACCCTGCTGGCAGTCGCCGGTGAACTCGACGTCAGCCCAACCCACGTCGCCATTGCCTGGCTGCGCGAAAAAGCCCGGCGCTCGACCACCGCGCTGATCCCGATCCTCGGCTCACGCACCCGCGCGCAGCTCGATGCAACCCTGGGTGCGCTGAACGTGCAATTGTCGGCCGAACACGTGACCCGCCTGGATGGCGCCAGTGCCCAGCCGCTGGGCGTTCCGCACACCATCATTGCCGAGCGTTTCCCAATCGACACCGGCTTGGACGCCCCTCGCCCACCGGTTATCTAAGGCGAAAAAAAACGGCCTGAGCAGGCCGTTTTTTTTAATCGCAGACTTTACGCAAGGCTCTTGCTGACCACCTCGAATACGTCGCTGGACAGCTCACCGGAGGCACGAATGCGCTCCAGCTCCGCCTTCATCAGCGCCTGGCGCGCGCCATCGTATTTGCGCCAGCGGGTCAACGGCGCCAATTGGCGCGAAGCGATCTGCGGGTTGAACCCGTTCAACTGGATCACCAGATCGGCCAGGAAACGATAGCCCGAGCCATCGGCGGCGTGGAAGTTGATCAGGTTCTGCCCAGCAAACGCGCCGACCAGCGCCCGCACCTTGTTCGGGTTCTTGAGGGTGAACGCCGGGTGCTCCATCAACGCCCTGACGCGCGCCAAGCCGCCCGGCAAGGTGCTGCCGGCCTGCACGCTGAACCACTGGTCCATGACCAGCGGGTTGTCCTTGAAGTTCTCGGCAAACACCGCCAACGCCTGCGCCTTTTCCGCCTCGAACGGCGAGTTGACCAACACGGCCAGCGCCGTCAGGCGCTCCGTCATGTTGTCGCTGGTGTCGAACTGGTCCAGCGTTGCCGCCAGCACTTCCTGCTTGCCGCTGAGCATCAGGTACGACAGCGCAATGTTCTGCAGGGCACGACGGGCAAAGTGCTCGGCCGCCGCCACGTAAGGTGTCTGCTTGGACAGCTCGCGGTTCGCCTGATAGCGCAGCCACAGCGATTCGTAGAGGTTATCGGCCAGTTGCTTGCGCGCATACTCACGGGCGGCGTGGATGGCCTCGACGTCCGCCACTTCACTGATTTCAGTCAGGTAGGCCTCGCTTGGCAGCGAGAGCATCTCGGCGACCATCGCCTGGTCCAGACTTTCATCGCTCAACACCGTGCGCAGCGCGTCGATCAGGCGTTGATCCAGCTTCAACGGCTGACCCGCTTGATGCTGACCGATCAGCTCCTGCAGCACTTGCACCGACAGTTGCTGGCCGGCATCCCAGCGATTGAACCCGTCGCTGTCGTGTTGCATCAGGAACATCAGTTGGTCGCGGTTGTACGGGAAGCTCAGTTTCACCGGCGCCGAGAAGCCGCGCAGCAACGACGGCAGCGGTTGTTCGGCGATATCGACGAACGTGAAGGTCTGCTCGGCTTCGGTCACCGAAATCACTCGGGACGTGGCGCCAGCGCTGGCCTCACCGGCCAGGCGCAAGGCAATCGCGGCGCCGTTGGCGTCCAGCAGGCCCAGCGCCACCGGAATAACGAACGGCAGCTTTTCAACTTTGTCCGGGGTTTGCGGGCAGCTTTGACGGAAGGTCAGGCTGTAGGTCTTGGCAGCGGCGTCGTAGGACTCGCTTACCGCCAGACGCGGTGTACCGGCCTGGCTGTACCAGCGTTTGAACTGGCTCAGGTCCGCGCCGTTGGCGTCTTCCATGGCCTTGATGAAGTCGTCGCACGTCACGGCCTGGCCGTCATGGCGCTCGAAATAGAGATCACTGCCCTTACGAAAGCCTTCAGCGCCGAGCAAGGTGTGGATCATGCCGACCACTTCCGAGCCCTTTTCGTACACGGTCAAGGTGTAGAAGTTGGAGATTTCGATGAAGCTGTCCGGGCGCACGGCGTGCGCCATCGGGCCTGCGTCTTCAGCGAACTGGTGAGTACGCAGGTACGCCACGTCCTGGATGCGCTTGACCGTGGCCGAGTTCATGTCGGCGGAGAAGCCGGAATCACGGAACACCGTGAAGCCTTCCTTCAGCGACAGCTGGAACCAGTCGCGGCAAGTCACGCGGTTGCCCGACCAGTTGTGGAAGTATTCGTGCGCGACGATCGCCTCGACGCGCTGGTGCGCGGCGTCAGTGGCGGTTTCTGCGCGCGCCAGCACGGCGCTGGAGTTGAAGATATTGAGGCCCTTGTTCTCCATGGCGCCCATGTTGAAGTCGTTGACCGCCACGATCATGAAGATGTCGAGGTCGTACTCGCGGCCGTAGGTCTCTTCGTCCCAGCGCATGGATTTTTTCAGGCTGTTCATGGCGTGCTGGCATTTGTCGATGTTTTCCGGCTCGACGTAGATGCGCAGCGCCACTTCACGGCTGGTCATGGTGGTGAAGGTGTCTTCGACGCACCACAAATCGCCGGCCACCAGCGCGAACAGGTAGGCCGGTTTCTTGAACGGGTCTTCCCAGGTCGCCCAGTGGCGCCCGTCTTCACCCGGGCCGCTGGCAATCGGGTTGCCGTTGGACAGCAGCACCGGGTAGCTGTGTTGCTCGGCGATGACCGTGGTGGTGAAGGTGCTCATCACGTCCGGGCGGTCGAGGTAATAGGTGATCTTGCGAAAACCTTCGGCCTCGCACTGGGTGCAGAACATGCCGCTGGATTTGTACAGGCCTTCCAGCGCGGTGTTGGTTTCCGGGTGGATGCGCACGCTGGTGTCGACCGTGAAGGTCTCGCTGGTCGGGTGCAGGGTCAGATGGCTGTCGGTCAACTGGTAGTCGGCTTCGCTCAGCTCACGGTCGCCCAGGTTGACGGTCAGCAGTTCAAGCTGCTGGCCATCGAGCACCAGCGGCGGCAGGCCCGCACCACGCTCGGGGTTGCGGCGCATCACCAGCTGCGCGTGGACCAGGCTGTGGTCCTCGAACAACTCGAAGGTCAGGTGCGTCTCTTCGATCAGGTAGTCCGGCGCCTGATAGTCCTTCAGGTAAATCATCTTCGGTTGTTCGGTGCGCATGGGTGGCATCCTTTTACTGATGCACGGCGAGCTGGTAGGCCGTGTACTTACGAATGTTGATAACGCCGGTGTCGAAGATCAGGTATTGGCCCTTGATCCCCAACAGCGTGCCTTCGGCAATCGGGTTCTTGTCCAGGTTGAAGCTGACGATCTTGGTCGGATACTGCTCGACCGGGTAGCGGATTTCGATCGGTTCAATGTCGGCAATCGTTTGGATGGCCTGCAGGCCAAAGCGTTCCTGCAAACTCTGCAGGCCTTCGGCGCACGAGGCAAACAGCGCATCGCGCACTTCGGTCAGGTTCACCGCCACCGCATCGCCCTTGAGCAGTGCGCGCCAGTTGGTCTTGTCGGCCACCTGGCTGCGAAACAGGTCTTCGACGAAGCCGGATTGCTGGCGGGTCGCCACGCGCATGATCGGCAGCGCCTGGCTGGCGCCCTGGTCCAGCCAACGTGTCGGCAGCTGGGTAGCGCGGGTGATGCCGACCTTGATGCCAGACGAATTGGCTAGGTAGACCACGTGGTCGGTCATGCAGAATTGCTCGCCCCAGCCCGGATCACGGCAAGTGCCGGCGTCGTAGTGGCAACGCTCGGGGCTCATGATGCACAGGTCACACTGGGCCAGTTTGGTCATGCATGGGTAGCAGTAACCCTGGCTGAAACTGGTTTTGGTCTTGCGCCCGCAATGGCTGCAATGGATGGCGCCGAGGTATTCCAGGCGCACGTGCGTGCCGATCAACGGGTTGACCGGCACCTCGGTATCGCCAAGGCGAAACGCGTATTGAACGGTCGGCTCACCGAGTTGCGCCGACATTTTGCTGACTGCACCGCGACCAATTTCAATCAATGGATCGCATCCGACTTGAACAGAATGTTCGGCACCGGTGCCGATTTCGACGCGCATTCCTGCGGGCCCATGTAGCCGGTGCGCTGCTCTTCGGGCAGGTTCTGGATTTCCCAGGCGATCACCGCTTGCAGCGACAGCTCGCGCTGCTCGGCGGTGAGCTTGCGGCCGTCGGACCACTTGCCGATTTCCACGGCGAGCTTGAGGCTCTCGTAGATGTCCGGGGTGATGTTTTCGATCATTTCAGCAAAAGAGGACATTAGGCTCTTCCTTATCAAATGGAGGCTTTGCGGCGGTTGTACAACCCACCCAGCAAACCCGTCAGGCAACCGATGACCAAGCCGCTCAGATGAGCCGCGTTGGCGATTTCGCCGAAACCGATCATCGAGATCAGCCCCGACATGCAGAGCACCAGCCATATCAGCATCATCGCCAGCACCCCGCGAGGCAGGCGATAAGCCGGGTTGGGCGACAGCAACTGGAAAATCCAGCAATGCCCCAGCAAGCCATACAACACGCCGGACAGGCCGCCAAACAGGCTCGGGCCGCCATAGGCGTATTGCGCGTAATTGGAGACCAGGCTGAACAACAGGGTCAGGCCCAGCAGGTTGATACTGCCCTGGCGCACCTCAATGCGACGGCCGAGTTCCCAGTACCACATGCCGTTCATGGCCAAATGCAGGATGCCGAAGTGGATCAGCATCGGCGTGACCAACCGCCACCATTGCCCCGACGCCATGGTCTCGGCAAAGGGCGTGAATTGAAGGTACTCGCCCGTCACATGGAACGGCAGAAACGTCAGCCAGCTCATGGTTTGCAGGTTTTCACCCAGCAATGTCACCGCGCCGACAATGATGCTCGCCAACAGTACCAGCGCCGTCACCGGGCTGTGGCGCACCTGCTGAACAAAACTGGGGCGCGTAACGGGCGCCCGCTCGGGGATGTCCAGTTGCTGGTCCGGGTCACCGGCGGGAAAGCGTTGGTACAACACGCGCACGTCTTCGCTGATGGTTTCGGGCACCCACAACACCTGCTCGCCGGCCTCTTCGCTGACACGATGGGGAACTTGCATGCGTTGCAGCAACTTGACGAAACCCGCCAGATCGACACTCAGCGGCAAGCGCAAAACAGCTACGGTGCTCATGAAATAACCTCAGGGCGCTCAACGTCGACCCATACAAATTTACGCGGATCCAGCTGGGTTTCCTGGTCCAGCCGATACGCCACCAGCTTGCCGTACAGCACGGCGCTGTAATCCAGGCAGGCTAGGTTCGGGCGGATCGGCGCGGGTTTGCCGCTGCGCCAGTAGTGGCCGACGAACAGCAACGGCTCGTCGATGCCATAGCGCAGCAGGGAATTTTTTTCAGTCGACGACAGCGGCGTACGTGCCACCGGTTCCGGCAGCGCATCGGGCTGGAACACGATGTCGCCGTAGGTTTTCGGGTCGTCTTCCCAGAATTTGGTGCGAAAGAACGAGCGCGTCAGCCCATCGCCACCGGTCAGCGTCAGGCCGTCCGGCAGGCGCATGTCGGTGCCGCGCAGCAGGCGGTCGAAGGCGTTGCAGGCAAAACTGCCCGGCACGGCGGCGGCCTGCAAAAAGTGCTGATCGATGCAGCCATCCGGAAAGGTCGCGCGCAGCGGCTGGATAAAGCCCTCGTCCCAACACGCGTGCACCACGCGGAAACGCCCGGCATCGACAAACAGCGGCATGTCATAGAACCAGCCGAGAAAGTCGTGCCAGTCGGCCGGGTGGTGCTCGAACTGGGTCAGGGTCTCGTGGATCAACCGCGCGTGGCGTGGGTTGTGCTCGCGCACAAACTGCTTGCCACTGCCCGGCGGCGCGGGCGTGCTCCAGCCCAGCGCGTTGAATTCATGATTGCCCATGATGCACAGCGCCTGACCGGCCTCGGCCATGTCGTGGACAATATGCAGCGCCTCGCGAATGCGTGGGCCACGGTCGATGATATCGCCGAGGAACACCGCCATTCGCGTCGGATGGCGCCAGGTGCCGCCCTGTTTGTGGTAGCCCAGCCGGTCGAGCAAGTGCTCAAGGGTATGAGCGCACCCGTGCACGTCACCAATCAGGTCGTAGCTACGCGCGGGATCGAGCATCAGTCGCCTCCACCCCCCAAGCGGCTGCCCCAGCCCAACTTGGTGCGGCACACTTCGTAGTAGTTGTGGTCCAGCGGGTGGATCAACCGCAACTTCTGCGCCTTTTTGCTCACGGTGATGGTGTCACCGGGGGCGCAAGTGAAATGGTTCTGCCCGTCACAGGAGACTTGCGGGTAGATCTGCATGTCTTTGGACACCACGATTTTCAGCTCACTGTTGCCATCGACCACAATTGGCCGGCTGGACAACATATGGGGGTACATCGGCACGATCACAATGGCATCCAGCTTGGGGTGCATGATCGGCCCGCCGGCCGACAGCGCGTACGCCGTGGAACCGGTCGGCGTGGCCACAATCAGGCCGTCGGCCTTCTGGCTGCACACGAACTGGCCGTCGATATACAGCTCGAACTCGATCATGCGCGTCGACTTGCCGGGGTGCAGCACCACGTCGTTGAGCGCGTCGCCCTGGCCGATGGCTTCGCCGTGGCGGCGCACTTCGGCCTGCAGCAGGAAGCGGTTTTCGACCAGGTAATGGCCGTCGAGCACCTTGGCCACTTCAACTTCAAGGTCATCGGGACGGATATCGGTCAGGAAGCCCAGGCTGCCGCGGTTAATCCCCAGCACCGGCACATTATGCCGCGCCAACGCCCGGGCTGCGCCGAGCAGGCTGCCGTCGCCGCCGACCACAATCACCATGTCGCAGACTTCACCGAGCATTTTGCGCGACGAGGTTTGCAAGCCATGGCCCGGCAAGATTTCGGCGATGGTGTCTTCGAGGATCACGTGCAGGTGGCGCTCGAGCAGAAACTTTTTCAGTCGGCGGACGGTGTCCAGCACCTGGGTACTGCCCAGGCGACCGATAATGCCGATATTGCGAAATTGCTCCATGGGGCTCCTGCGGGATGTGGGGTGTGGCAAAAACAACGATTATGGGCGAAAGGCCGCGTCAGGCAAAATCCTTTGTCGCCGTGAACCCTTGATGACAATGGTTCTCAGCCACCCCAACAGACGTTAAACGGCTATGCTCGGACCATGACTGTGTTCCCGGATCTGCACAACCTGCCCCGCCAGTTGCGCCACCCCGAGGTGCGCGACCTGGCGTGGGTGATGCTTGCCCCGCCGATGCTCGCGCAAACGCCCTGGCCGCAGCGCCACCCGCTGGCCGGCAGTGACTGGGTACAGGCACCCCACCTGCTGGAGCAATGGTTACGCGCGCTTGATCAAGACAGCAGCGCCTTGCAGCACTGGCTAAGCCTTGCCCGCACGCGGCGCCTGGGCCTGTACTACGAGCGCCTGTGGCAATTTGCCGTGCAGCATGCGCCGGGCGTGGAATTGCTCGCCGCCAACCTGCCGATCCGCCGCGCCGGGCATACCTTGGGCGAGTTGGACATGCTGCTGCGCGACCGCGATGGCGTGCACCACCTGGAACTGGCGATCAAACTGTATCTCGGGCCGCAGGACGGCAACGGTCTGGATACCGCGCAATGGCTGGGGCCGGGATGCCATGACCGGCTGGACCGCAAGCTGGCGCATCTGGCCCAGCACCAACTGCCGATTTCGGCACGCGCGGAAAGCCGCGAGGCGCTGGCGGCGCTGGATATCCAGCAGTTTGACGCGCATTTGTGGCTTGGCGGGTATTTGCTCTATCCCTGGCCCGGCCAGGCCGAGCCACCGCACGGCGCCCATCCGCAGCATCTGCGGGGGCGCTGGCTGCATCAGCGCGATTGGCCGGCGCTGGTCAGTGCCAGCCCGCCGGGGCGCTGGCAACCGCTGCCCAGGCATGCCTGGCTGGCACCGGCGCACTACGCGCAGGCTGAGGTCTGGAGTGAGCAGCAGATGCACGGCTGGCTGGCAGCGCTGGACCCGATGGCACCCGCGCAGTTGTTGGTGCGCCTTGTGCGCAATGGCGAGGATTGGGAAGAAGCCGAACGCCTGTTCCTGGTGGCCGATCTCTGGCCCAACGTCCCAGGCGTTACTTGACCTTCAAGTGCCGTGCGTACCAGGGCCGCCTCGGCACACGCTTGAACAATGCCTGCAAGCCTTCGTCCTCAGCGGCAAAGGTAATACGCAGCGCCAGCTTCATGGTCTCCGGGTCCATCTCCATCGACCTGCCCATCTGCAACCCCGGCGTGGTGCTGCAGCCGTGGGTGTCCGGCCCCAGCCACGGATCGCCGACTTCCACCCAACGTCCCTGCGCGAACCAGTTCACGCCATTGACTTGCAGCCGGCTGACCTCACCGGGGTTGAAGCGCTCGTGGGCGCGAAACCAGTCATCGATGCGGTCATCAATCCAGCCGTGGAAATGCCAGAACACCGGGTTTACATGGGATGAAAACGGATCACCGAGAAAGTCGTTCTCCGGCGCATACCAACGCGCGGCAAAGTCCGACGGGTCGCGGGCGAACGGCACCGGCGCGCCGTTGGACGGATCACGCGGCACCGAGGCCCAGCGCATGTGCAGCCAGTCGTGTAGGCCTAACTCCATCTCGGAACCCAATTGCCCAAGGCTCAGCTTGGCCAGGTAACGTGGGTCGCGGTATTGGGATTCCCAGACCTGGAAGTTGCTGTGGTACGTCTGGGCCGCCTTGATATCGCTGACCCACTGGGTGTATTCGCTGTCATCCGGCGCCGACCAACAGGGCGGCAGCGCGAAGCCGTCGTGGTTATCGAAGTAACGCACAAAGCCCAGACGGTCGCGTTCCAGCGCCGGCTGTGGCGCGGGGAATTGCGGCCACGACGGCAAATCTTGCATGGAACGCGCCTTGCCGAGCATATGCCGGTGCATGAAAAAGAAGTCGATGCCCGAGCCGTTGCGATCTTTGCGTTTGCCGCGTGCGTCGCGCTCCTGGCCGCGCGGGCCGGGCTGCCAGCCGATGCCGCGCAAGGCGTCGCGCTTTTCTTGCGAGAGCTTGTGCCACTGGTCGCGGGTGGCGTGCCAGAGTTGGTGAAACAGGCGGTGCTCCGGCGAAATCAGCCAGGCCAGCAGCGTCGGGTTCAGGCCGATGCGTTGGCGCGCTTCGGGAAACAGCTGTTTGTGGGCGATAAAGCGGTTGTCACGCTCGGTCAATGCCAAGGGGCGGTCGAGGTTGAGGATCTGCCCGCTGAGGGTGCTGCTGCCGGCGTTAGCGAAGTCGGCCCAGACTTCATCGAGTGTCATCTTGAATTCATAGGCCGGTGCGCCGTCGGCCGCCTCGCGGTCGATCAGGCGCCAGTAAAGCAAGGCGCCCTCGCCTGTCAGCACATCACCGAGTACGCGGTAACGCGGTTCACCTTCGGCGCGCAGGTTCTCAGCGGTGTCCAGGTAGCCGCGCAGGCCACGGCCACGCGGGGCGATGTCCAGCAGCAGTTCCAGGCCTTGCAGCGGCAAGCCCTTTAGCCCGGCGTCGCGGCCTTCCAGGCGCAGGCTCCACACACCGCGCAAAATGTTCGCCAAGTGCTGGCCATCAGTGTCGGCCAAATCCACCGTGGCCTCGCCCGGGGTAATGGGGAATTCTTCTTCACGCGTCAGCTCGCGATGGGCATAAAAGGCTGCCGGCACGGCAGCGCCCGTCAGCGCCAGGCCTGCGATGAACCCACGTCGAGAGATCGTCATTGTCTACCTTAGGAAACGGCTTAATCAGAGCTAGAACGTTTGCAGCCTTCGCAAATTTACCGCCGCGCGAAGCGGGCCTAAATTTCCCCGGCCATGGCTCGTTCTTCCCTGATAGCAAAGGCCTCAACTGACTGAGATGGCAATGACAAAACCACGTTCGAAAAAGGCGCTGTTGATCGGCCTGCCGCTGGCATTGGCCATCGGCGCCGGGGCTGGCTTTCTGGTCTGGGACCACTGGTTTCGCGGCAATGCCGGTTACCCGTTGGAGGTGATCAAGCAAGCCAATGAAATGCAGGACCGCTTGCTGTCGTTCGACAGCCACATCACGGTGCCGATGGATTTCGGCACGGCCGGCAATGAGGCCGACAAAGATGGCAGCGGCCAGTTCGACCTGGCCAAGGCAGCACGCGGGCGCTTGTCGGGCGCCGCCCTGACGATTTTCGGCTGGCCGGAAATCTGGAACGGCCCCAACGCGCCGCATAAGCCCACCGACGGTTTTGTCGAGGAGGCCCGCCACGAGCAAGAGGTGCGCTACAAGATCATCTCCGGCATGGTGCGCGACTTTCCCAACCAGGTCGGCATCGCCTACACCCCGGACGATTTCCGCCGCCTGCACGGTGAGGGCAAATTTGCGGTGTTTATCAGCATGCTCAACGCCTACCCGCTGGGCGATGACCTGAACCAACTGGACCTGTGGGCGGCGCGCGGCATGCGCATGTTCGGCTTCAGCTATATCGGCAACAACGCCTGGTCCGACTCGTCGCGCCCACTGCCGTTTTTCAACGATTCGACCGACGCCCTCGAAGGGCTGTCGCCCATCGGCCAGCAGGCGGTGCATCGCCTCAATGACCTGGGCGTGATCATCGATGTGTCGCAAATGTCGACCAAGGCGCTGGAGCAAGTGGCACAGCTGAGCCGTACGCCGATGGTGGCGTCCCACTCCGCGCCGCGGGCGTCGGTGGATATCCCGCGCAACCTCAGCGACAAAGAACTGCAACTGATCAAGAACAGCGGCGGCGTGGTTCAAGTGGTGGGCTTTCCCGCCTATTTGCGTCCGCTGAGCCAACCGACCCAGGACAAGCTCAACACCCTGCGTGCGCGTTTCGATTTGCCGCCGCTGCCCAACCTGGCCATGGCCCTGATGCCCGGCGACGCAATCATTGCCGCCTGGCCCGAGCAGAAGTTCGGCCAGTACGCCCAAGGCCTGTACGGCATTCTCGAAGAAGAACCCAAGGCCACCCTCAAGGATTGGGGCGACGCCATCGACTACACCGTGCGCAAGATCGGCATCGATCACGTCGGCATCTCGTCGGACTTCAACGACGGCGGCGGCATCCAGGGCTGGGAGAATGTCGGCGAGGTGCGCAACGTCACCGCCGAGCTGATCCAGCGTGGTTACTCCGAAGCCGATATCGCCAAGCTGTGGGGTGGCAACTTCCTGCGCGTATGGGACCAGGTACAAAAAGCCGCCAAGCCCTTGGCCAACCGCTAACCACCTAGAAGCACGTCCATGACTGATCGCCGTACATTTCTCAAACAGGCCGGTGTCTTCGCCGCCAGCCTGCCGCTGGGCGCTGCGCTGATGCCTCAAGCACTGGCCAACAGCCCGGCACCCGCTGCGAACGCCCCATGGACGGGATTGAAACAGCTGTTCAACCAGGACCCGAACTACCTGCACTTCTCCAATTTCCTGGTGGCCTCGCACCCCAAGCCGGTGCGCGAGGCGATCGACCGCTACCGCCAGCAGATCGACCGCAACCCAGGGCTGGCGATGGACTGGGGCCTTGAGGAAACCTGGAAACGCGAAGGCCAGGTACGGGAATGGGCCGGTCGCTACTTGAACGCGAAGCCGGCGCAAATTGCCCTCACCGGCAGCACCTCCGAAGGGCTGGCGATGATCTACGGCGGGATAAAGCTGCGGCCCGACCAGGAAATTCTCACCACCGTGCACGAGCACTACGCCACCCAGAACGTGCTGGATTTTCGCGTGCTCAAGCAAGGCACGCAGGTGCGCAGGTTCACGCTGTTCGAAGACGCCAGTCGCGTGTCTGCCGATGAAATCCTCAGCAATATCCAGCGCAGTATTCGCCCCAACACCCGCGTGCTGGGCATGACCTGGGTGCAGTCGGGCAGCGGCGTGAAACTACCGATTGGCGAGATCGGCAGGCTGGTGGACGCACTCAACCGTAACCGCGATGAAAACGACCGCATTCTCTACGTGGTGGACGGTGTGCACGGCTTCGGCGTGGAAAACCTCGACTTCCCCGACATGCACTGCGACTTCTTTATTGCCGGCACGCATAAATGGATGTTCGGCCCGCGCGGTACCGGCCTGGTGTGCGCCCGCGACGCCGAAAACAAATACGTGACGCCGATGGTGCCGACCTTCTCCGAAGACACCAATTTCGCCACCACCATGACGCCCGGCGGTTTCCACGCTTTTGAGCATCGCTGGGCGGTGGACGAAGCCTTCAAGTTGCATTTGCAGTTGGGCAAGCCCCAAGTGCAGGCGCGTATTCACGCGCTCAACAGCGAATTGAAAGGCCGTTTGCTGGATCACCCGCAAATCGAGCTGATGACGCCGCGCAGCCCTGCTCTCTCTGCCGGTTTTACCTTCTTCCGCGTCAAAGGCCAGGACTGCGAGGCCGTGGTCGCCCACATGATGAAAAACCGCGTGGTGATCGATGCGGTGGACCGTGATGTCGGCCCCGTGATTCGCACCTCCCCTGGCCTGCTTAACAGCTCGGATGAAATCCAGCGCTTCATGAGCTTGCTGAGCCAACGGCTGTGACCCCTTTTTCCTTTGAACGAGATGCCCACATGACTCCATCCCGACTCAAGCCCCTCACTGCCCTGGCGCTGACCGCCCTGTGCGGCGCGCTGTTGCCAGGCCTGGCCCAGGCCGCCACCGCGCAACCGGGCAAGGTATTCAAAGACTGCAAGGACTGCCCGGAAATGGTCGTGCTGCCGGCCGGCACCTTTACCATGGGTACCCCGGAAGACGAAGTCGGCCGCGAGCCCGACGAAGGCCCGATGCATGAGGTGACCTTCGCCAAACCCTTCGCCATGAGCCGTTTCCATATCACCGCCGGTGAATGGGACAGCTATATCCGCCAGACCGGCGTCAAGATCGCCGACGGCGACACCCGCCCTGGGCGCGAATGCGTCGCCAGCAAGCCACGCTACCCACAAGGGCCGCGCCAGCCGGCGGTGTGCATGGACATGGACGACATCAAACATTACGTGGCCTGGCTGTCGAAAAAGACCGGGCAGACGTACCAGATGGTCAGCGAAGCGCAGCGCGAATATGCGGCGCGTGCCGGCACCGCCGGACCGTTTCCGTTTCCTTTCGATGAGGGCAAGGGTTACAGCATCGCCGAACATGCCAACACCTACGGCCCGGCGGATGGCTACAGCTACTCTTCGCCGGTCGGCAGCTACCCGCCGAATGCGTTTGGCATGTACGACATGCATGGCAATGTCTATGAGCGGGTCGCCGACTGCGAGCACCCCAACTACATCGGCGCCCCCACCGACGGCAGCGCCTGGGTGGAACCTAACTGCGAGAGCTACCAGATTCGCGGCAACGACTGGGGCGAAGCGCCCGTGTTTTCGCGCTCGGGCAACCGCAACAACATCTACCCGCAAACGCGCGGCGACTGGATTGGCTTTCGGGTAGTGCGCGAGCTTTAGGCGCGGCACCGTTCACAGGTGGCAGCTGGCTTGCCTGCGATAGCGGTCTGTCAGTCACCCCTGTATCAACAGGGCCGCCGCCTTCGCGGGCAAGCCCGCTCCCACATTTTGCCTCGCGTACACCAGGTAAAAATTCGCGGCAATGGTTGCGGCGGCAGGGCTTAGGGTGGTGCGTAAACACCAAGACCGCACCGCTCAAATGTGGGAGCTGGCTTGCATGCGATAGCGGTCTGTCAGTCACCCCTGTATCAACAGGGCCGCCGCCTTCGCGGGCAAGCCCGCTCCCACATTTGACTTGCGTACATCAGGTAAAAATTCGCGGGAATGGCTGGGAGCGGATGGGCTTAGGGCCATGCATGAATACCAAGACCGCCACCGCTCAAATGTGGGAGCTGGCTTGCCTGCGATAGCGGTCTGTCAGTCACCCCTGTATCAACAGGGCCGCCACCTTCGCGGGCAAGCCCGCTCCCACATTTTGACTTGCGTACATCAGGTAAAAATTCGCGGGAATGGCTGGGAGCGGATGGGCTTAGGGCCGTGCATGAATACCAAGACCGCCACCGCTCAAATGTGGGAGCTGGCTTGCCTGCGATAGCGGTGTGTCAGTCACCCCTGTATCAACAGGGCCACCGCCTTCGCGGGCAAGCCCGCTCCCACATTTTGACTTGCGTACATCAGGTAAAAATTCGCGGGAATGGCTGGGAGCGGATGGGCTTAGGGCCGTGCATGAATACCAAGACTGCCACCGTTCAAATGTGGGAGCTGGCTTGCCTGCGAAAGCGGTCTGTCAGTCACCCCTGTATCAACAGGCCCGCCGCCTTCGCGGGCAAGCCTGCTCACATTTTGGTGCTGTATGTACCAATAGGGCTGTGCTCAGGCCTGCTTGGCCAACAACTCCAAGCCTTCGTGCAACGCCGGGAACAGGCTGTTGTTAAAGTTGTTCCAGCGCAGTTCGAGGATGGTGTCGTCGGGCGAGATCTCGGTTTTCAGCACGTCGTGAAACACTTCACCCGAATCGATGCCGTTATCCACGTAGTGGAACGAAGCGCCGGTGAGGTACAGCGGTTCCGACGGCGTGGTGGCCTTGGTCGCCCAATCCACCACGGTTTGCCCACGCGCACCGTACAAGGCATTCCAGGTGGCGTATGCGCCGCGGCGTTCGTAAGGCGATTCGATTCGGGTAATGCCTGGGTGAATGTTCATGATGCGCCGTGCAAACGGTGCACCTGGACGCACCAGCTCATCCAGAATCACCAGCAAACCGTCCAGCACGACGATATCGGCTTTCAATTCCACCAGCGTGTCGTGCAGGCGACGCTCGAAATCCTGCTTGCCGGCAATGTGCTCGGCACTGCCGCGTGGCAGACGGCGGTAGGTGGACGGCACGCTCAATAACAAGTCGTTGACCAGCCGTCCCTGCACCTGCAGATCCGCCGGGTACAGCCACTGGCGGCCTGGTTTATAGGCAAAGCCGTAATCGCTGACCAATTGCTGGTCGCGCGGGTTCTGCTCGTCATCGTCATACACCACGCCAACCAGGTTATAGGCCTCGCCCAACGGCGTGTCGTTCAGCGAACCCACCAGAAACTCCAGCACCGACTTCATATAGCGCTCGTGATCCTTGTAGGCCACCGGCTGCCCGGCCTTGTCGGCGGCGGCATTTCGCAGGGACCACACATACACCAGGTTCTTTTTCGTCATTGTTTCGCTCTCGCTGAATGGACTGCGCGCGGCGTCGATGCACGTGCGCCTACAGCACAAGAACGAACCAGCTGCGCGGCAATTTATGCCGCGCCACCCGCAAAGGGCACGCCGAGCTAAATACTCGCGCCGGCGCTTCGTTTGTCATGGGTAAGGGTCTGTGTGCCCAGTCCCTCTTTTCACTCTCCGGGAAGTACTTATGACCGACCCCAAACGCAGCGCCTTCAAGGGTCTGCTCGCCTTGCTCAGGCCCTTTCGTACCATCGTGACGATCTCCGTCGCACTCGGCATGGTGGGCGGCCTGGCCATTACCTTGCTGCTGGCCACCATCAATAACGCGCTGCATTCGGTCAACGGCATGACCCAAGGCGTGGTCCTGACCTTTGCGGCGCTGTGCGTACTGGCGCTGATCAGCTCGATCATTTCCGACATCGGCACCAACTATGTCGGGCAACGCATCATTGCTGCCCTGCGCAAGGATCTGGGCGAGAAAGTGCTGTCGGCACCCATCGGCCAGATCGAGCGCTACCGCTCGCACCGACTGATCCCGGTGCTGACCCACGACGTCGACACCATCAGCGATTTTTCTTTCGCCTTCACGCCACTGGCCATCGCCGCCACGGTGACCCTCGGTTGCCTGGGCTACCTAGCCTACCTGTCGGTGCCGATGTTCCTGATGATGGTGGTGGCGATCATCATCGGCAGCGCCGTGCAATTCATTGCCGGTGGCAAAGGCATCCAGGGCTTTGACCTGGCGCGCAGCCATGAAGATGAATTGCAGCGCTACTACAACGCGATCGCTTCCGGCGCCAAGGAACTGCGCATGCACCGCCCACGGCGCTATCGCATGAATACCCATCGCATCCAGGAAACCGCCGACCGCATCAGCGATATCCAAGTGCGTTCGGTCAACATTTATATCCTCGCCAAGACGTTCGGCTCGATGCTGTTCTTCGTGGTAATCGGCCTGGCCCTGGCGATGCAGGCCTACAATCCGAACCCTGACCCGACCGTGATCACCGGCTTCGTGCTGGTGCTGCTCTACATGAAGGGCCCGCTGGAACACCTGCTGGGCTACTTGCCGGTGGTGGGCAAGGCGAAGATCGCCTTTGGCCGGATCAGCGAGCTGTCGGAGCGCTTCTCCTCCCCCGAACCGCACCTGCTGATGGATGATAGCGAAGCGCCAAAACCGGTAGTCAACAGCCTGGAACTGCGCGGCGTGAGCTACAGCCCACCGGCGATTGAAGGCAGCGAACCGTTCCACCTGGGGCCGATCAACCTGAGCATCAAGCAAGGCGATATCGTGTTTATCGTCGGCGAGAACGGCAGCGGCAAGACCACCTTGATCAAACTGCTGCTGGGCTTGTATCCGCCCCAGGCGGGCGAGATTCGCCTGAACGGCGAGGCCGTCACCGACCCCGAGCGCGATGACTATCGCCAACTCTTCACGACGATCTTCTCCGACTACTACCTGTTCGACGACCTGGTGCAGGGCAGCGCCACACAGTCACTGGACAGCGCCGCCAAATACCTGGAACGCCTGGAAATCGCGCACAAGGTCAGCGTGAAAGACGGCGTATTCAGCACCACCGACCTGTCCACCGGCCAGCGCAAGCGCCTGGCACTGGTCAACGCCTGGCTCGAAGAACGCCCGGTGCTGGTGTTCGACGAATGGGCCGCCGACCAGGACCCGGCTTTCCGCCGGATTTTCTACACCGAGCTGCTGCCGGACCTCAAGCGCCTGGGCAAAACCATCATTGTGATCAGCCACGACGACCGCTATTTCGACATCGCCGACCAATTGGTGCGCCTGCGCGCCGGCCAGGTGCTGCACGAAATGGAACCGGCCTGAAATTTATTTTCCGGTTTTTCCAAGTAGGAACGTCTCACTAGTGGTAATGAGAATAATACTCAATAGATACCTATAACTTGCCCACTTAAACATAGAAGAGAAAGCATCCATGCCAGCAAGACTCGGTCTCAGCCCCCTGAGCAAAGCGCTATCCATGCGCCGGGCCCTGAACATCAATCTTCTTCCGAGCGCCTTGGCCCTGGCGATATCGCTGCCGGTTGCAGGTTATGCGCAGGCACAGGAGATCGAGCTGGATATTCCCGCACAGTCGCTGGGGAGCGCCTTGCAGGAATTTGGCCGCCAGACCAATGTGCAAGTGCTGTACAGCCCAAGCGATGTGCAGGGCAAAAGCAGCCGTGCGGTCAAGGGCAAGATGGAGCCGCAGCGGGCCATTGATACGTTGCTGGGCGGGACTCAGACCACTCACAGCTTCAACGGCAACTCGCTGACCGTGACCGCTGCCGGTACATCCGCAGCGCTGGAATTGAGCCCGACCGAGGTAACCGGCAATACCTTGGGCAACATCACCGAGGATTCCGGTTCCTATACGCCGGGCACCATTGCCACGGCAACCCGCTTGACCCTGACGCCACGGCAAACCCCGCAGTCAATCACGGTGATCACCCGCCAGCACATCGAAGACTTCGGCCTCAATAACGTCGACGACGTGATGCGTCACACGCCGGGCATCACCGTGTCAGCCTACGACAGCGACCGCACCAACTACTATTCCCGTGGTTTTTCGGTCAACAGCTTCCAGTACGACGGCATTCCGTCCACCGTGCGCAACGTTGGCTAT
The DNA here is from genome assembly GCF_963890955.1 of Pseudomonas sp. MF6747. Lineage (NCBI taxonomy): Bacteria > Pseudomonadati > Pseudomonadota > Gammaproteobacteria > Pseudomonadales > Pseudomonadaceae > Pseudomonas > Pseudomonas sp. MF6747. The sequence continues at coordinate 290,770 of NZ_CAWPSZ010000045.1, read as the reverse complement.
TCGGCAGGTAACACCCTGAGCGACATGGCGATCTACGACCGCGTCGAAATTCTCAAGGGCGCCACCGGCCTGCTCAACGGTGCCGGCTCCCTGGGCGCGACCATCAACCTGATTCGCAAGAAGCCGACCTCGGAATTCAAAGGCCACGTGCAACTGGGTGCGGGTTCCTGGGACAACTACCGCAGCGAAGTGGACGTCAGCGGTCCGTTGACCGACAGCGGGAATGTCCGTGGTCGCGCAGTGGCGGCGTACCAGGACAAGAATTCCTTCATGGACCACTACTCACGCAAGACCGAAACCTACTACGGCATCACCGAATTCGACCTGTCCCCCGACACCATGCTGACCGTGGGCTTCGACTATCAGGACAGCATTCCACAAGGCACCAGTTGGTCGGGTTCCTTCCCGTTGGTGAAATACGACGGCAGCATCAACAAGATGCCGCGCTCCTACAACAACGGCACCACCTGGAGCTCATGGGAGCAAAACACCCGCACCGCCTTTGCCATGCTCGAGCATGACCTGGGCGACGGCTGGGTCACCAAGTTCCAACTCGACCATAAGATCAACAGCTACCACGCCGACCTCGGCTCGATCCAGTTCGTTGAACCACAAGCCGATGGCACAGCGTCGATCAACGGGCAGAAATACACCGGAGAAACCAAAAGCACCTCGGCCGATCTGTATGCCACCGGGCCATTCAGTCTGTTCGGTCGTGACCATGAACTGGTCGTAGGTGGCTCGATCGGCACCTCGCGCTGGCAGGGCAAAGGCTATTGGTCGCCGGACTGGCCAGGCGGCAACAAAGTGGATTTCTACAACTGGAATGGCAAGCTCGCCAAACCAATCTACGGCCCGGTCCAGCAGTACACCGACGACACCATTCGTCAAACCGGCTACTACGTGACCACACGCTTGAACGTGATGGATGACCTGAACGTGATCCTCGGTGGCCGCGTTGCCAACTACCACGTCACCGGCAACAACCCGTCCTACAAGGAAACCGGACGGTTCATCCCGTACGCGGGTGTGATCTATGACCTGAACGACAATTTCTCGGTGTACACCAGCTATACCGATATTTTCCAACCTCAGGAAAGCACCTATAAAGATCGCAACAAAACGCTGCTGGAGCCGGACGAAGGGCAAAACTACGAGGTGGGCTTGAAGGGCGAGTTCTTTGAAGGCCGTTTGAACACCAGCCTTGCGTATTTCGAGGTGCATGAGACCAATCGCGCTATTCCGGACGATGCCTACAACAACCAATCGCCTTCCCCGGAAAACTATGCGTTCAAGGGCTCCAAGGCCGTCACCAAAGGCTACGAAGCAGAGATCTCCGGTGAGTTGAGCCCAGGCTGGCAACTGCAGGGCGGTTACACCCACAAAATCGTACGCGACGAAGACGGCAAGAAAATCTCCACCTTCGAGCCAGAGCATCAGGTCAACCTGAACACCACCTACAAACTCAAGGGCGCTCTGGACAAGTTCACCGTCGGTGGCGGTGTACGCTGGCAAACCAAGGCCTGGAATGAGATCTGGAACCAGCCGCTCAATAAAAACCAGGACATCACCCAGTCGTCCTATACAGTGGTCGACCTGATGACCCGCTACCAGGTCACCAAGAACCTCTCGGCGACCGTCAACCTCAACAATATCTTCGACACCACCTACTACACTAACGTGGGCTTTTATAACTCGGCAGCCTATGGCGAGCCGCGTAACGTGATGTTCAGTACTCGCTGGGACTTCTGATTAAATGCACTGATCGCCCCAGGCGATCAACCCAACGCCCGATGAAAGCGCCGCTCTCATCGGGCTTTTTTATGCCTGTGTATTAAGGCCATGCTCGGTCAACTGTGAGAGCTGGCTTGCCTGCGATGGCATCGACTGGGTGCCTGATACTCCGAGGTGCATGCATCGCAGGCAAGCCAGCTCCCACAGAAAAGCATGCCTGCCCGACCTGAAATCCAGCACAAAAAAACCCGGATCAATGATCCGGGTTGATTCGTACGTTGCCCTCCTTACTCCATGGCGGCCACCAGGCTGTTGATGAACGCGGCGCTGTCGATAATGCCGTCATGATCGGTGTCGATCATCACCGAACGCTCGATGCGCCCCTGCCCAATCACCTTCGCCATGTTCTGTTCGATCAGGTTTTTGAACTGCCCCGCGCGGCTCAACGAGGCCCACCAGCAACTGACCGGCGCCTGGATCGGCTTGAAGTCCGCCGCTTCCAGGCGTTCGCTCAACGCACGGTCAACCTCCCAGGAAATCTGCGCCTCGTTGCCACGCAGCAACTCTTCCTTGATGCTGGTAAAACCTTCACCCAAATGTTGCTCTGCCCAAGTCACGAACGCATGCCATTGCCCGTCTTCATCCGCTGCCTGACGCAGGCACTCCTGCCACGCACCCTCAATCTGCTCGGCAAACGCCGGGAACATGACCCCAAGCAACGCCGCACGGCGTTCATTGGCGGATGCCTCGCGCCCCTCCTCGATGATCACCGCGTCCCAATACGGCTTGAGCCACTGCGGCGGCGCCGAATCGATCCAGCCGACAAACTCTACCTCACGCCCTGCTTGCTCCAGCGCGTAGGCGACTTCCATCGCCAGGTTGCCGCCCAGCGACCAACCGGCCAGGCGATAGGCACCCTGTGGCTGTGCTGCCAATAATTGCGCGGCGTAATCATCAACCATCGCCTGCCACTCAGGCACCGACGCGCCCTCTTCCACCAGCGCACGGCAGATCACCCCGTACACCGGGCGTTGCTCGCGCAGCGCCAGGGCGATCGCGGTGTAGCAATGCACCGAACCAAAGCTTGGGTGGAACATGAACAGCGGCGTACCCTGGGTCTGGCTGTTGAGCTTGACGATCAACTCGCTGCGCGCATCACCCTGCAGGCAATTAACCTGCCCGCGCACAGTTGGGTTGAGCATCAATTGGCTGACAGACAGGTTGACCCCGCTGACCTGCCGGATGCGTTCCTTGAGCAACAGCACGCGCAAGGAGTGGCCGCCCAACTCGAAGAAGTTGTCATTCAACCCCACCCGCTCAACACCCAGCACCTCGCTCCAGATCGCTGCTACCTGTTGCTCAATCTCGCTGTGCGGCGCCTGGTATTGCTCTGCGCCGTTGGCTTCAGGCTTGGGCAGCGCCTTGCGATCCAGTTTGCCATTCGGGCTCAGCGGCATCTGCTCAAGCACGACCCACTGCGCGGGTACCATGTAGTCCGGCAAGTGCGCGGACAAGTGCGTGCCGACCACGGTTTTCCAATCCTCACTCGGCGCCTGCAATACCACGTAACCCACCAAATGCGTGCCGTCCACGGCCAGCACGGCCGCTTCACGCACGCACTCATGCTCCAGCAGACGCGCCTCGATTTCACCCAACTCGATGCGCAGCCCACGCAGTTTGACCTGATGGTCGATGCGGCCCGCGTACTCGATCACACCGTCGTCGCGATAGCGCGCCAGGTCGCCAGTGCGGTACAGCCGCTCTCCACTGCCGAAGGGGTCAGTCACAAAACGTTCAGCGGTCAACGCCGGCCGACGGTGATAACCCCGCGCCAGGCCAATACCGCCCAGGTACAACTCGCCCAACACGCCCACCGGCGCCGGCTCCAGGTTGCCGTCCAGCACGTAGCAGCCCAGGTTGGCGATGGGCCGGCCAATCGGCACGGCATCACTGCCTTCCTCGACACAGGTCCAGTGGGTCACATCAATCGCGGCTTCCGTCGGCCCGTACAGGTTGTACAACCGGGCAGCGGGCAGCTTGGCAAAAACCTGTTGCTGCGCGTCGACCGGCAATGCTTCGCCGCTGCACACAATGCGTTGCAGGCTCTGGCAAGAGCCGACCGCCGTGTCCTGCAAGAAGGCTTGCAGCATGGACGGCACAAAGTGCAGCGTGGTGACCTGCTCGTCGTTGATCAAGCTGACCAACCGGGCCGGATCGCGATGATCCCCCGGCGCCGCCACCACCAGGCGCGCGCCGGTCATCAGTGGCCAGAAGAACTCCCACACCGACACGTCAAAACTGAACGGGGTTTTCTGCAGCACCGTATCGCCGCCATCCAGGCTGTATGCCTGCTGCATCCAGCAGAGTCGATTGGTCAGTGCCGAATGCCGATTGCCAGCGCCCTTGGGCTGCCCGGTCGAGCCCGAGGTGTAGATCACATACGCCAGGTTCTCGCCATCCACTGCGACATCAGGATTGTGCTCGCTGTAACCTTCAAGCCATGCTTCGCCGGTCTCCAGCACCAGGCTTTGCACGCCTGTCGGGAGCGGCAGTTGCGCCAACAAATGTGCCTGGGTCAGCAGCAGATTCACGCCGCTGTCTTGCAGCATGTAGCTGAGTCGGTCACGCGGGTATTCCGGGTCCAGCGGCACATAGGCGCCGCCGGCCTTGAGCACGGCCAACAGGCCGACGACCAGCTCGATGGAGCGCTCCACCGCCAGCCCCACCAGCACGTCCGGCCCGACACCCGCCGCCACTAAACGATGCGCCAGGCGGTTGGCACGACGGTTAAGTTCGGCGTAGCTCAACTGCTGCCCGGCAAAGGCCAGGGCCGGGGCGTGCGGCGTACGTAGCACCTGGGCCTCAATCAACTGATGCACGCCCTGATGCAGCGGGTAAGTCTGAGCCGTGGCGTTCCAGGCCAGCAACGTCTCACGCTCGGCCTGGGTCACGGACGGCAGTGCGGCCAGGCGTTGGTCGGCATCGACGATCAAGGCATTCAATAACTGCTGGAAGTGCTCGGCCAAGCGCTGGATATGTGCGGCGCTGAAGGCCTGACGGTCATAGTTGAACTCAAGCCCGAGGCTGTCGCCCATGCCCAGCAAAACGGTCAACGGATAGTGCGTCTGCTCCAGGCTGTGCACCGCACCAAAGCGCAGGCCCGACGGAGCGCCTTGCTCCAACGCCTCCGAAACCGGGTAGTTCTCGAATACCAGGATGCTGTCGAACAGCGCCTCGCCACCCAACCCGGCCCAGCGCTGGATCTAGAACAGCGGCGTGTGTTCCTGCTCGCGCAAGCGCACGTTCTGCGCCTGGATCTGTTGCAGCCACTGGCTGACCGACAGCTGCGCTTCAGGTGTGGCCACCACAGGCAGCGTGTTGATGAACAAACCGACTTGCTGCTCGATACCGCGCAGCTCGGCCGGGCGACCCGCCACGGTGGCGCCGAAGGCCACGGTGGCCTGCCCGGTGTGATGTTGCAGGAGCAATAACCAGGCAGCTTGCACCAAGGTATTGAGGGTAACCTTGTTGCTTTGCGCGAACGCTTTGAGGCGTTCGGTGTGAGCGGCGTCAAAGCTCAGGCGATGTTCGCCATTGGCCGCCACCGCAGCAGGCTCATCGTTAGACGGGCCAGGTGCCAGACGCGTAGGCGCCTGCAGATTAACCAGTTGAGCTTTCCAGAAGGCTTCACTGACGGCCTTGTCCTGCGCCTGCAACCAGGCAATGTAGTCGCGGTAACGCCCCGTCGGTGCAGACAGCGGCTCGCCGGCATAGTGTTGCAACACCTCACCAAACAGCTGCGAACCACTCCAGCCATCCATCAGGATGTGGTGATTGGTGTAGATCAAGTGGTAACTCGACGCACCCGTGCGTATCACCGACAGGCTCAACAGCGGCGCCTGCTCCACTACAAATCCCTGGGCGCGTGCCGATTCGGCCAGGCTGTCGAGGGCCGTAGGGCAATCGGCGCGGTCCTGCCAATCAAGCACCTCAAGCGGCATTCGTCGCTGCTTGTAGACCACCTGCAACGGTTGCTCCACATCCGTCTGCCAGAGGAAGCCGCTGCGCAGGATTTCATGCCGGTCAACCGCCGCCTGCCAGGCCTGGCGGAAGCGCGGTACATCCAAACCGTCCACATCGATGCGCATCTGGTTGATGTAATCGCCCGACCCTTCGCCATACAACGACTGGAACAACATACCTTGCTGCATCGGCGACAACGGGTACAGGTCTTCAACCTCAGAAACGGCAAGCGGCAACGCATCCAGTTGAACTTGCGACAGGCGCGCCAGCGGGAAGTCCGACGGCGTCACGCCCTGATTGGCCGCAGCACAGCAGTGTTCGATCAAGGCTTTGAGTTCCAACGCGTACTCATCAGCCAGCTGTTGCACGGTTGCTTGGGCGAACATGGCCTGGCTGAAACTCCAGTTCAACTTCAGCTCGCCGCCGTACACCTGGCCATTGATTTCCAACCAGTTGCCCAGCGGCGCATCAAGGCTTTGTTCGGCGCCACTGGCGTCACCGGAAGGCGCGAACAAGCCCTCCTGTTCGCCGCTCTCGAAGCTGGCGTCGAACTGTCCCAGGTAATTGAACGTGATACGCGGGCGCGGCAGACCCGCCAATGCCTGTTGCGCCTCGGCACTGCCCAGGTAACGCAAGGCGCCAAAACCCAGGCCTTTGTCCGGCACCGCGCGCAGCTGTTCCTTGATCTGTTTGAGCGAACCCGCTAGGGAGTCGGTCGGTGCCAATTGCAATGGATAAAGGCTGGTAAACCACCCGACGGTGCGAGTCAGGTCGATCTCGTCGAACAGGTCTTCACGGCCGTGGCCTTCCAGGCGGATCAGCATCGACGCATCACCGGTCCAGCGCACAATAACGCGCGCCAAAGCGGTCAGCAGCACGTCATTGATCTGGGTCCGGTAGGCACTTGGAGCGTCTTGCAACAAGCGCCGGGTAAACCCTTGATCCAAGTGCGTCGTCACGCTCAGGGCATGCCGGTTACTGACACTGGCCTGTGGGTCAGCGCCCGGCAAACCAGTGCGGCTGCCCCGCAACTGCGTCTGCCACCACGCCAACTCCTCGGCCAGTGCCGCAGTGCCGGCGTACGCTTGCAAACGCTCGGCCCAGGCGCGGGTGGAACTGGTCTTGGCCGGCAGCACCACGCTGACGCCTTCGATCAGTTGGCGGTAAGCGGTTTGCAGGTCTTCCAACAGGATGCGCCAGGACACACCGTCCACCACCAAGTGATGGATCACCAACAATAAGCGTTGCGAGCCGTCGGCCATGCCCACCAGCACTGCGCGCAGCAACGGGCCTTGGCTCAGGTCGAGACTGCGCTGGGCTTCTTCGCCCAGGGCCTCAAGCTCTTCGACGGTGTTCAGCGTGGTCTGCCACAGCACCTGTTCGGCCTGATGCTGCTGTGCAGTTCGATACACCGCATGCCAGCCGTCTGCACCTTGGACAAACCTGGTGCGCAGGGCGTCGTGATGCACGATCAACGCCTCAAGTGCTGCCAACAGCAAAGGCACCTCCAACCGTTGGTGCGGCTGCAGCACCACCGACTGGTTCCAGTGCTCGCGCTGCGGGATGTCGTCGGCAAAAAACGCGTGCTGGATCGGCAGCAACAATAACTCGCCGGTCAGCGCCGACTGATCCAGCACCACTGCGCCCTCACCTTCCCGGGCGACGGCCGCCAGGCTCTGCACCGTCTGGTGCTGGAACAGGTCCTTGGGCGTGAAGCGCACACCCGCTTGGCGGGCGCGGCTGACCACCTGGATCGAAATGATCGAGTCGCCGCCCAGTTCGAAGAAGTTGTCATGCAAGCCAACGCGCGGCAGGCGCAGCACGTCGGACCAGATCGCAGCGATTTTCTGCTCCAGGTCACTCTGTGGCGCGACATACACTTGCTGCATCTGGCTCACGTCCGGCAACGGCAAGCCTTTGCGGTCCAGCTTGCCGTTGGGGGTCAGCGGCATGCGTGGCAGGAACATCAGGTGCGTGGGCACCATGTAATCCGGCAGGCGGGTTTTCAAGGCGCGGCGCAGCGCTTCGCGGCCGTTCGATTGCGCCACGGCGTCGTCGATCAGCGCCGGGTCCAACGGCACCACATAGGCGACCAATTGCTTGCCGGATGGGCCCTCCTGAGCCACCACCACGGTTTCACCGACACTGTCCTGCTCGCGCAGACGGGCTTCGATTTCACCCAATTCGATACGGAAACCACGGATCTTCACCTGATGGTCGACACGGCCCAGGTAGTCCACCACGCCATCCGGGCGACCACGGGTCAAGTCGCCGCTGCGGTACACACGGCTGCCGGGTTTGCCGAACGGGTCCGGTACGAAACGCTCGGCGGTCAGTGCCGGGCGCTCCAGGTAACCTCGGGCGACGCCTTCGCCGCCGAGGTACAACTCACCCGCGACGCCGATGGGTTGCAGGTTGAGCTGCGCGTCCAATACGTAACCGCTGCGGTTGCCCAACAACGTACCAATCGGTGCGTAGACGGCGCCGCAAGGGTCACCCCTGCGGGCCTTCCACAGCAGCGGCGTCACCACGGTTTCGGTCGGGCCGTAGCCATTGAACAAGTAGGTTGGTTTCAGCGCACGCCAGGCCAGGTCATAGCTGGCCTGCGCCACCGCGTCACCGCCAAAGCAATAGACGCGCACTGCGGGTGGGTTGCCGTCGCGCTCGGCGTGCTCGGCCAGTTGCTGCAGATAAACGGGCGGGAACACGGCCATCGTCACGTTGTGGCGATGCATTTGGGCGTAGGTGTATTCCGGCAGCCACAGGCTGTCGTCGCGAATCAGTACGCTGGCGCCGTTGATCAGCGGGTGCATCCAGCCTTCGTGGGAGCCATCGAAGGCAAACGACATGAAGTGCAGTTCGCAATCCGCCGGGCTGGTTTCGTAGCGCTCGCCGGTCGCAATGATATGCGCCACCAACGGACCGTGGGACACCGCCACGCCCTTCGGCATGCCGGTGGAACCGGAGGTATAAATCACGTAGGCGAGGTTGTCGCCGTCCAGTACAACCTGTGGAGCGCTGTCGTCAGCGTCGGCCCAGGCTTCGGTCTGATCAACGGCAAGTGCTTCCAGGCCTTCGGGAATCGGCAATCGCTGCTGCACCGCCGAATGCGTCAGCAACAGTTTGGCGCGGCTGTCTTGCATCATGTACAACAGGCGATCGCGCGGGTATTCCACGTCCAACGGTACGTAGACGCCACCGGATTTCATCACCGCCAGAAACGCCACCATGATCTCGGCACTGCGCGGCATGGCGATGGCCACGCGCACTTCCGGCCCCACACCTCGGGCGATCAACGCATGCGCCAGGCGGTTGGCCTGGCCATCGAGTTCACCATACGTCAGGGTCTGCAAATCGAATTTCACTGCCACGGCATTCGGGTTTTCCCGCGCACGGTCGGCGACCAATTCGTGTACCAGGCGCTTGGCCGAGAAGCCCGAATCGGCGCAGTTCCACAGGTGCAGAATCTGTTGCTGCTCGGCACTGTCCAACAGCGGCAATTGGCTGAGGCTTTGCTGCGGGTTGGCGACCATGCCCTGCAACAGGTTCTGCCAATGGCGAGCCATACGTTGCACGGTGCCGGCCTCAAACAAATCCTGGGCATACCCCAGCGTGGCCCAGATACCCTCGTTGGATTCCTGAATATCCAGGTCCAGATCGAAGTGCGCAGTCTTGCTCTCCCAGTCCAGTCCTTCTACCCGCAACTGCGGCAGTTGGTGCTGGACCTGGGCCTGGCCGACATCGGTCTGGTGGTTGAACATCACCTGGAACAACGGGTTGTGGCTCAGGCTGCGCTCCGGTTGCAAGGCTTCGACCAGTTGCTCGAACGGCAGGTCCTGATGCGCCTGGGCATCCAGCGCGCGCTGGCGCGTGTGCTGCAATAACTGCTCGACGCTCATCTGGCCATGCAGGTCGGCCTTGAGCACTTGCGTGTTAACGAAGAAGCCAATCAGGCGCTCGGTCTCGCTGCGATTGCGGTTGGCAATCGGCACGCCGACGCGGATTTCTTCCTGGCCACTGTAGCGGTGCAGCAAGGTCTGGAACGACGCCAGCAACAGCATGAACAGCGTCACACCTTGCTGCTGGGCCAATGCCTTGAGGTCATGGGCAAGTGTCGGCGCCAGCTCGATAGGCAGGCGTGCGCCACGATGGCTCTGCACGGCCGGGCGTGGGTGGTCGAAGGGCAACTCCAGCACACTCTGCTCACCGCCCAGTACCTCGCGCCAGTACGCCAGTTGGCGCGCTTTCTCCCCCGCGTCCATCCAGTTGCGTTGCCACACGGCGTAGTCAGCGTATTGAATCGGCAACGCCGGCAATTGCACGCCCTGCCCTTGGCTGTATGCGGCGTAAAGTTGTACCAGTTCCTCCACCACCCGCTGCATCGACCAACCATCGGACACGATGTGATGCTGAACCAGCACCAGCACATGTTCGTCAGCAGCCAGACGCAGCAGCGTCACGCGCAGCAACGGCCCCTGTTGCAGGTCGAACGGCTGGGCGATTTCAGCTTCTACGCGCGCCTTGAGTTGAGCTTCCTCGACGTCGCCGCACACGATCTGTACCGACGCCAGCGGGTCAATCACCTGCACCGCGCCGTCGTGGGTCTGGCGCACATGCGTGCGCAGGCTTTCATGCCGTGCCAGCAACGTGTTGAAACTGCGCTGCAGCGCCGCCGTGTCCAACTGCCCTTTCAGGCGCAAAGCGCTGGGCACGTGATACGCAGCGCTTTGCGGCTCCAGTTGCCAGAGGAACCACTGACGCTCCTGGGCATACGATAAAGGCAGCGGCTGATCACGCCCCACCGGCACCAGCGCCGGCGCCTTTGGCGCGTTCGGGGAATGGGCTTCAATAGCGGCGACAAAACCGTCCAGGCGCGGCTGCTCGAACAGAGCCTTGAGCGGCACTTCCAGGTTCAGCGCCTGCCGAAGGCGCGAGACCACCTGCATCGCCAGTAACGAATGCCCGCCCAGCTCGAAGAAGTGCTGAGTCAGCCCGACCCGCTCGGTGCCCAGGATGTCGGCCCAGATCGCCGCAACCTGCTGTTGCAGGGCGGTAACCGGCGCTTGCCAATCGGCTTGCGCCGACGTGGCATCGGGTTTGGGCAAGGCCTGGCGGTCCAGCTTGCCATTGGGGTTCAACGGCATGCGCGCGAGGAAGATCAGGTGCGCCGGCACCATGTAATCCGGCAATTGCTCGCGCAGGCTGGCCTTGAGTTGCTCACCGGCAGCCAACTGTTCTTGCTCGGCCAGCGGTTGCGTCGGCACCACATAGGCCAGCAGTTGATTGTCAGCCGCCAGCAACAGCGTTTCGCGCACGCCGGCCTGGGCCAGCAGCAGCGCTTCGATTTCACCCAACTCGATACGGAAACCACGGATTTTTACTTGATGGTCAACCCGCCCCACGTACTCAATCACCCCATCGGCGCGACAGCGTGCCAGGTCACCGGTGCGGTACAGACGCTGGCCCGAGCGGCCGAATGGGTCGGCCACAAAACGTTCTGCGGTCAGCGCAGGTTGCTGCAGATAAGCACGCGCCAGGCCGCTTTCACTGGCGATATACAGCTCACCCACGGCACCGGCCGGCAGCAGGTTCAAATCGCGATCGAGCACATACAGACCACGCCCCGCCAGCGCGTGGCCGATAGGGCTGGCGCTGGCACCGATCACGGTGGTGGCGTCGCTGCAGTCCAACACACTGGACACTACGGTCGCCTCGGTAGGCCCGTAAGTATTGAGCAGGCGTACATGCCCAAGCCCCGCGTGACGCCACAGCGCCGGGCCGTCCAACGGCATGGCTTCGCCGCCGATATGCACCTGGCGCAGCGCACCGTAAGTGCGCGAGCCGGCCACCAGGCAATCCTGCAAGAACAGTTTCCAGTAGGCCGTGGGCAAGTCGGCCAGGGTGATGCCCTGAGCGATAATCTGCCGGTACAGCTCGGCGCCGTCCCACAGCTGCGGGCCACGCAAAACCACGGTGGCTCCGAGGGTCAGCGCCGGGTACAACTGCTCGACGAAACCGTCGAAGTTCAGGGTCGCGAACTGCAATACCCGGTCATCCGGGGTCAGGCACGAGTAGTCGGCGGCCATGCGCGCGAACTCACTCAAGGCGCCATGGTCGATGGCCACGCCTTTGGGTTTACCGGTAGAGCCCGAGGTGTAAATAACGTACGCCAGGCTGCGCGACTCGAAGTCGAGCCCCGGGTTGTACTCGGCGCACTGCGCCAGTTGCGGATCAGCCAAATCGATGTCCAGGGCCAACAGCTGCTCAGCCATTGGCAGGCGTTCACGCAGTGACGACTGGGTCAACACCAGGCGTACGCCGCTGTCTTCGAGCATGTGTGCCAGGCGCTCACGCGGGTATTGAGGGTCGAGAGGCACGTAGGCGCCGCCTGCCTTGAGCACCGCCAGCAGGCTCACCACCATGGCAAACGAGCGTTCCACAGCAATGCCCACCAGCACGTCCGGCCCGACGCCCTGGGCGATCAAGTAGTGGGCCAGGCGGTTGGCCTGACGGTTCAATTGGCCATAGCTGATGGCCTGCTCATCCAGCGCCAACGCCTGACGCTCAGGGTTCTGCTGGGCCTGAGCCTCAAACAACTGGTGCACCGCGTGCAGTTCGATACCGGTAGCCGGCGCGTTCCAATCCTCAAGGACCACCGCGTGTTCGGCCGCGCCGAGCATCACGACATCACTGAGGCGGCTGTGAGGTGCACTCACCACCGCGCTCAGCAGGTTCTGCCAGTGCTGAGCCAGACGCTCTATCGTTGCAGCGTTGAACAGGTCGGTGGCGTAGGTCAGTGCCGCCCAAATGCCTTCTACGGATTCATGGGTGTCCAGGCTCAGGTCGAAGTGCGTGGTCTGGCTGTCCCAGTCCAATTCCGAGACGCGCAGACCGGGCAATTGCTGGCCCTCGCGACCGCCCTGGGCGTCGGTCTGGTGGTTGAACATCACCTGGAACAATGGGTTGTGGCTCAGGCTGCGCTCGGGCTGCAACGCCACCACCAGTTGTTCAAAGGGCAGGTCCTGATGCGCCTGGGCTTCCAGCGAGCGACGCTTGGTCTGCTGCAGCAGTTCGACGAAACTCATCTGCCCGTCAAGGTCGGCTTTGAGCACCTGGGTGTTGACGAAAAAGCCGATCAACCGCTCCGTCTCGACACGGTTGCGGTTGGCAATCGGCACGCCGACGCGGATATCCGACTGCCCGCTGTAGCGATAGAGCAAGGTCTGGAACGCAGCCAGCAACAACATGAACGGGGTCGCGCCCTCTTGCTGCGCAAGGCGCTTGATACCGCTGACCAATGCCGGTGGCAAATCTACCTGCAAGCTGGCGCCGCGATGGCTTTGTTGCGCCGGTCGCGGGTGGTCGAGGGGCAATTCCAGCACGGGTTGCTCGCCGCCCAGCAGTGCCTGCCAGTAAGCCAATTGACGGGCTTTCTCGCCCGCTTCCATCCAGCCGCGCTGCCACAGGGCGTAGTCAGCATACTGGATCGGCAGGTCCGGCAATTTCAGGGTTAGGCCCTGGCTGCAGGCGGCATAGAGCTGCACGAGCTCATCGACCATGACCTGCATCGACCAGCCATCGGAAATGATGTGGTGCTGCACCATCACCAGCACATGCTCATCGTCGGCCAGTTGCAGCAGTGTCACGCGCAATAGCGGCGCCTGGAGTAGATCGAAAGGCCGCGCGACCTCGGCTTCCACCTGCGCCATCACGTGCTGTTCGTCTGTACGCACCTGCACGATTTCGATGCGAGCCTCAGGCATCACGGCCTGCAACAACTGCTCACCGTCCTGCACCAAGCGGGTACGCAGGCTTTCGTGGCGCGCCACCAAACGGTCGAAACTGTGTTGCAGCGCCACCAGGTCCAACTGGCCTTGCAGGCGCAGCGCGCCAGGGATGTGATAGGTGGCGCTGTCAGGGTCCAACTGCCAGAGGAACCACTGGCGTTCCTGAGCGTAAGACAAGGGCAGTGCCTGGACCTCGTGGCGGGTCGGGGCAATCGGCAGTTGCGCGAAGCTCATGCCACGCGCTTGCAGGCGCTGATAAAACTGCTGACGTTGTTCAAGCGGCAGGCGAAGAAAGCGCGAGACCAGATCGATATTAGGGTTGGAAAGCATGGTTCAAATCGCCTCTAGTTCGCTCAAAAAGTCACGAAGATCATCAAAATCTTCCGCGCTGCCGGCGCGGAAGGTGGCGGCGGCCTGCACATAGGCGCGCAGCGTTTCGGTCTGGAACACTTCAACCAGGGGCACCTCCAGGCCCAGCTCGGACTGGACCCGCGATGTGATCTGGATCGCCAGCAAAGAATGGCCGCCGACTTCGAAGAAGTTGTCGTCCAGGCCCACTTGCGGCAGGCGCAACACCTCGGCCCAGATCGCCGCAATCTGCTGTTCCAGTTCGGTTTGCGGGGCCACGTAGCGTTGCTGCATCAGGCTCACATCCGGCGCGGGCAAGCCTTTGCGATCGAGCTTGCCGTTGGGGGTCAGCGGCATCTGCGCCAGGCACATGAAATGCGTGGGCACCATGTAATCCGGCAGGCGGGTCTTGAGTGCACGGCGCAAGGCATCGCGGAACTCGGCCTGGTCGATCAGGGCCGGATCGGCGGGTACGACATACGCCACCAGTTGCTTGCCGGTCGGGCCTTGCTGTGCCACCACCACGGTTTCACCGACGCTGTCCTGCTCGCGCAGACGGGCTTCGATTTCACCTAGTTCGATGCGGAAACCCCGGATTTTCACCTGATGGTCGACACGGCCCAGGTAATCCACCACGCCGTCCGGGCGACCACGGGTCAAGTCGCCGCTGCGGTACACACGGCTGCCGGGTTTGCCGAACGGGTCGGGCACGAAACGCTCGGCGGTCAGGGCCGGGCGCTCCAGGTAACCACGCGCCACACCCTCGCCGCCGAGGTACAACTCACCCGCGACGCCGATGGGTTGCAGGTTGAGCTGCGCGTCCAATACGTAACCGCTGCGGTTGCCCAGCAACGTGCCGATGGGCGCATACACCGCGCCGCACGGGTCGCCCTTACGGGCTTTCCACAGCAGCGGCGTCACCACGGTTTCGGTCGGGCCGTAACCATTGAACAAGTAGGTGGGTTTCAGTGCGCGCCATGCCAGGTCGTAACTCGCCTGGGCTACCGCGTCACCGCCAAAGCAGTAGACGCGCACTGCCGGTGGGTTGCCATCGCGTTCGGCGTGCTCGGCCAGTTGTTGGAGGTAAACCGGTGGGAACACCGCCATCGTCACATTGTGGCGGTGCATTTGGGCATAGGTGTACTCCGGCAGCCACAGGCTGTCGTCGCGGATCAGCACACTGGCGCCGTTGATCAGCGGGTGCATCCAGCCTTCGTGGGAGCCGTCGAAAGCGAACGACATGAAGTGCAGCTCGCAGTCGGCCGGGCCGGTTTCATAGCGCTCGCCGGTGGCGATGATGTGCGCCACCAACGGGCCGTGGGACACCGCCACGCCCTTGGGCATGCCGGTGGAGCCGGAGGTGTAGATCACATAGGCGAGGTTGTCGCCATCCAGTGCGACCTGCGGTGCGGCGTCGCTATAGTGGGCCCAGTCTTCGGTGCGATCGATTGCCAGCGTGTTCACCCCCTGCGGGACCGGCAATTGCTGCAAGACGCTGGTGTGCGTCAACAGCAACTGTGCGCGGCTGTCGTCCATCATGTAGAGCAGGCGATCACGCGGGTACTCAATGTCCAGCGGCACATACACACCACCGGCTTTGAGCACGGCGAGGAACGCCACCATGATTTCGGCGCTGCGCGGCATGGCGATCGCCACACGCACTTCCGGCCCCACACCACGAGCGCTCAGCGCATGCGCCAGGCGGTTGGCCTGTGCATCAAGCTCGCCGTAAGTCAGGGTCTGCAAATCGAATTTCACCGCCACGGCATCCGGGGTTTCCCGCGCGCGGTCGGCGATCAGTTCGTGCACCAAGCGTGCGGCTGAGAAGCCCGAGCCGGTGCAATCCCACAGGTGCAGAATGTGCTGCTGCTCATCCGGGTTCAGCAGGTTCAACTGCCCGATGGCCTGCTGCTGATCATCGACCATGGCCTGCAACAGGTTCTGCCAATGCCCGGCCATGCGTTCGATGGTCGCGGGGGCAAACAGATCAGTGGCGTAACTCAGGGATGAATGCAGTGCTTCGCGCGACTCCTCCACATCCAACGCCAGGTCGAACTGTGCCACGCCCTCATCCCAACTCAACACCTCGACCTGCAGGCTCGGCAAACGCTGCAAATGGCTGCCCGCCGAGGTCACGCGGTGGTTGAACAGCACTTGGAACAACGGGCTCAGGCTCATGCTGCGCTCGGGCTGCAGCGCCTCCACCAGTTGCTCGAAAGGCAGGTCCTGATGGGCCTGGGCTTCGAGGGAGCGTTGGCGCACCTGATGCAACAGTTGCGCCACGCTCATCTGGCCGTTGACGTCAGCCTTGAGCACTTGGGTGTTGACGAAGAAGCCGATCAGGCCCTCCGTTTCAAGGCGGTTGCGGTTGGCGATCGGCACGCCAACGCGCACATCTTCCTGACCGCTGTAGCGGTGCAGCAAGGCCTGATAGGCCGCCAGCAACACCATCGGCAACGTGACCCCGGCCTGTTTCGCCACACGCCGCAAGCCAGCCAACAGCTGCGGTGCCAATTCAATGCCCAGGCGCGCACCGCGATGGGTCGGCAACGCCGGGCGCTGGTAGTCAAACGGCAACTCCAGTACCGGCTGCTCACCGCCCAACTGTTCACGCCAGTACGTCAACTGGCGCGCTTTCTCGCCGGCCTCCATCCAGTTGCGTTGCCACAGGGCGTAGTCGGCGTATTGAATCGGCAACGCCGGCAGATTCGGCGTGTGGCCGTCGCTGAAGGCGGCGTAGAGTTTCACCAACTCCTCGACCATCAGCTGCATCGACCAGCCATCGGAGACGATATGGTGCTGCACCAGCACCACCACATGATCGTCCGCGGCCAGGCGCAACAATTTCACGCGCAGCAACGGCCCGCGCAGCAGGTCAAACGGCTGCGCGACCGCCTCGGCCACCTGCTTCTTGAGCCCGGCTTCATCGGTATCGCAACGTTCGATTTCAATCAGGCCCAGCTCTTCAATCACTTGCACCGCGCCGCTCGCATCTTGGCGCAGATGCGTGCGCAGGCTTTCATGGCGCGCCAGCAAGGTGTCGAAACTGCGTTGCAGCGCGGCCACGTCCAACGCGCCTTTCAAGCGCAAGGCGCTGGGGATGTGGTACGCCGAGCTGTTGGGGTCGAGCTGCCAAAGGAACCACTGGCGCTCCTGGGCGTAAGACAGTGGCAACGGCTGCGCGCGGTCGGCCTTAAGCAGTGCAGGCGCGGTGACGCCCTCCTCACCCAATGCACGCACAAAGTCACCGAGCACAGGCTGTTCGAACAGGGTCTTGAGCGCGACTTCCAACGCCAATACCTGACGTACTCGCGACACCACGCGCGTGGCCAGCAGCGAATGCCCGCCCAGTTCGAAAAAGTGGTCATCGAGGCCCACCTGCGGCACCTCCAGCACGTCGGCCCAGATCGCCGCGACTTGCTGTTCGCGCGGGCTGACGGGCGCCACATGGGCTTTGAGCAACAGCTCGGCATCCGCCTTGGGCAGCGCCTTGCGGTCGAGCTTGCCGTTGGGAGTCAGCGGCAGGGTTTCAAGGAATATCAGGTGCGCAGGCACCATGTAATCCGGCAAACGCGCGCGCAGATCAGCCTTGTACTGCTCACGCAGGCTTGCCTGTTGCTCGGGAGCACAGGTCACCAGGTAGGCGATCAAACGGTCGTTGTCGGCCAGTACCACGGCTTCACGCACCGCCGCGTTCTCACGCAGGCAGGCTTCGATCTCACCCAGCTCGATACGGAAACCGCGCACCTTGACTTGATGGTCCACGCGACCGATGTACTCCACTACGCCCTCCGGGCGATAGCGCGCCAAATCGCCGGTGCGGTACAGGCGTTCACCGGGTGCGCCATATGGGTTGGGCACGAACCGTTCGGCGGTCAGCGCCGGGCGCGCGTGATAACCGCGCGCCAGACCAGCGCCGCCGATCAGCAATTCACCGGCCGCCCCTTGTGGGCATGGCGTCAGCCCGGCGTTGAGAATGAACAGCGACGTGTTGGCAATCGGGCGACCAACAAAAGGCTGCGCCTGCTCCAGGCGGTGAGCAGCCGACCAGATGGTGGTTTCCGTCGGGCCATAAAGGTTCCACACCGGGCCCTGCAGGTCGAGCAGCCGTTGGGCCAGGTCGACCGGCAGCGCTTCGCCGCCACACAGGCATTTGATGCCCTGCAGCAGCGACGCGCGCGGGCTTTCCAGGAGCATGCGCCAGGTCGAAGGCGTGGCTTGCAGCACATTGGCGCTCTGGTTGTGCACCAGATCGAGAATCGCCTCCGGGTCGAGCGCCAGTTCCTGGCCGCTCAGCAGCACCGTGGCGCCCACGGTCAGTGGCACGTATAGCTCGAGGGCGAAGATGTCGAATGAGAAAGTGGTCAGCGACAAAACCCGCGCATCACTGCCGATCTGCAGGGTGTCGGCCATGCCGCAGGTAAAGCTGCACAGTGCCTGATGCCGCACCATCACGCCCTTGGGCTTGCCGGTGGAACCAGAGGTGTAAATCACGTAGGCCAAGTGCTCCGGCGTGACACGGACCTGCGGGTTGTGTTCGTCCACGCCCGCCTCATCGACCAGCAACACGTGCAGGCCCTGCGGCTGCGCCAGGCGACCATTGAGGTGTGGCTGGGTCAGCAACACCTGCGCTTGGCTGTCTTGGAGCATGAAGGCCAGCCGATCCGCCGGGAACTGCGGGTCGAGCGGCACATAGGCGCCGCCGGCCTTGAGGGTCGCCAATAGGCCGACGACCATGTCCAGCGAGCGCTCGACATGCACCGCCACCAGCACGTCAGGGCCGACGCCCGCCGCAATCAGGCGATGGGCCAAGCGGTTGGCGCGGCGGTTGAGTTCGCAGTAACTCAGGGTGTCGCCATTGAATTGCAGTGCGCTTGCGTCCGGTGTTGCCAG
Organism: Pseudomonas sp. MF6747; assembly: GCF_963890955.1. Classification (NCBI taxonomy): domain Bacteria; kingdom Pseudomonadati; phylum Pseudomonadota; class Gammaproteobacteria; order Pseudomonadales; family Pseudomonadaceae; genus Pseudomonas; species Pseudomonas sp. MF6747. The sequence continues at coordinate 271,985 of NZ_CAWPSZ010000045.1, read as the reverse complement.
TACTTGCGCTTCGAACAACTGATGCACGCACCGCGTGTGCGGGTACGCGGCGTGGCTGTCGTTCCAGCTGTGCACCGTCTGTTGCCATTGCTGCTCGCTGAGCATCGGCAGTTCATCCAGCGCCTGCGACGCGTCATTCACCACAGCGCGCAGCAGGTTTTGCCAATGTTGCGCCAGGCGCGCAAGCGTCTCGGGTTCGAACAGGTCGGTGGCGTAGGTCAGCGAGGCCCACAGGCCGTCGGCAGACTCTTCGGTTTCCAGGCTCAAATCGAATTGCGTGGTGTGGCCGTCCCAATCCAGCGGCTCTAACGCCAGGCCCGGCAATTGCACCGGGGCGGAGCGCAGGTTGTCCTGGTGATTGAACAGCACCTGGAACAGTGGGTTGTGGCTCAGGCTGCGCGCTGGCTGCAGCGCTTCTACCAACTGTTCGAACGGCAGGTCCTGATGGGCCTGGGCCTCCAGGGCGCGCTGCTTGACCTGACCGAGCAATTGCTCGAAGGCCATCTGCCCGTCAAGGTCGACCTGGATGACTTGGGTGTTGACGAAGAAACCGATCAGCCGCTCGGTTTCGAGGCGGTTGCGGTTGGCGATCGGCACCCCGACACGCAGCCTGTTTTGCCCGCAGTAGCGATGCAGCAAGGTCTGGAACGAGGCCAGCAAGAGCATGAACAGGGTCACGTCTTGGCGCTGGGCCAAGGTTTTCAGGTCGGCCAACAGCGCAGGCTCGAGCTGAACCCGTTGACGCGCGCCACGCAAGCTCTGCACCGCAGGGCGCGGGTGGTCCAGAGGCAGCTCCAGTACTGGATGTTCATCGCCCAGGCACCTTTGCCAGTAATCGAGCTGGCGCTGTTTTTCACCGGCCGCCATCCAGCTGCGCTGCCACGCGGCGTAGTCGGCATATTGGATCGGCAACGCCGACAGCTGAGCTTGGCCCTGATACAGCGCCACCAACTCATCCACCATCACGTGCATCGACCAGCCGTCAGAGATGATGTGGTGTTGGGTGATCACCAGCACATGGTGCTCGGGCGCAATCACCAGCAGCTTGACGCGCATCAACGGGCCGTTGCGCAGGTCGAACGGGCGTTGGATTTCCTGCTCCACACACTGCTGGATTTGCGCAGCCTGCGCCCTCGCCTGCTGTACCGGCATCGCCAGGGTGGGATGGATCACCTGCCAGGTCTGCTCAGCGTCTTCAACAAACGTAGTGCGCAATGGTTCATGGCGCAGCACCAGTGCCTGGAAAGCACGCTCCAGTGCGCCGATGTCGAGTTCACCGCGCAGATGCAGCGCCGTGGGAACGTGGTACGCGGCGCTGGCGGGGTCCAGTTGCCACAAAAACCACTGGCGTTCCTGGGCGAAAGACAGCGCCATCGGCTGCCCACGGCCCAGGGCCAGCAACGGTGGCGCGCTGTGCTCACGCAACCCCAGGCAGGCCGTGGCAAATGCTTGCAACGTCGGCTGCTCAAACAGTGCGCGCAGCGGCACTTCCAGTTTCAAGTCATGGCGCACGCGGGAAATCACTTGGGTGGCCAACAATGAATGCCCGCCCAGCTCGAAAAAGTGATCCGTGAGGCCGACCTGTTCAACCTGCAACACCGCTTGCCAGATCGCCGCCAGCTGTACTTGCAGCGTGCTTTGTGGCGCCACATACGCTTGTTGACGCAGGTTCAGGTCAGGCGCCGGCAGCGCACGGCGGTCAAGCTTGCCGTTGTTGTTCAGTGGCAAAGCGTCAAGTACCAGCCAATGCCCCGGCACCATGTAATCCGGCAGAGACTCGCGCAAGGTGGCCGCCAGGGCTTGCCCGTCCAGGGTTTGACCATGGGCAGGCACCACATAGGCGACCAGTTGCATGCCGACCGCGCTCGGCTGGGCGATGACCGCGGCTTCACGCACCTGCGGCAAGGCTTGCAGGCAGGCCTCGATTTCGCCCATTTCGATGCGGTAGCCGCGAATTTTCACCTGATGGTCGATACGCCCGACGTACTCCAACGCACCGGCTTCGTTGTAACGCGCCAGGTCGCCACTGCGGTAGAGGCGTGCACCGGGCACCGCGGAAAACGGGTCAGGCAGGAAGCGTTCGGCGGTCAAGGCCGGGCGGTCGAAATAACGCTGGGCCAGGCCTGCTTCGGCGCCAATGCACAGCTCGCCGACGCCGTCAGTGGCCAGCAGTTCGAAACCACTGTCGAGCACGTACAGCGACCGGCCGGCAATGGCCCGCCCGATCGGCACGCCAAACGCATCACTGGCATCCGCCAGTTGGCAATCGTGCACGCTGGACACCACCGTCGCCTCAGTCGGCCCGTAGGTGTTGACCAGGCGTACGCTGCCCAGCCCTGCGGCGTGCCAGGCGCGTACGCCTTCTACCGACATGGCCTCGCCGCCCACGTGCACTTGGCGCAGGTTGCCCAAGGTGCGTTGGTCGACGGCACACTCCTTGGCCAGCAAATACCAGTAAGCGGCCGGCAAGTCGGCCAGGGTCACGCCCTGCTCGACGATCTCGCGGGCCAGTTGGCCGGCGTCCCACAGCTCATCGCCGCGCATGATCAGGGCGGCGCCCACGCACAGCGGCGGGTAGCACTGCTCGACAAAACCGTCGAAGCTGAAGGTCGCAAATTGCAAAACGCGGTCTTCTGCACTCAGCCGGCTGTAGGCCTCAGCGCTGTCGCAGAATTGGCCGAGGGCAGCATGGTCGATGGCTACGCCCTTGGGCAGGCCGGTGGAGCCGGAGGTGTAGATCACATAGGCCAGGTCGGCCGCCGCCGCTTGGTTGGGTGGATTGGTCGCCGCGAAGGTGTGCAGTTCTTCACCGGATGCGCCGAAGTCCACACGAGTCAAGCCTTGTGGCAACGGCAAATCGGCAAGCAACCCGGTTTCGCTGAGCAGCAGGTCCAAACGGCTGTCGGCCAGCATATAGGCCAAGCGTTCGGCCGGGTATTTCGGGTCCAGGGGCACGTAGGCAGCGCCACTTTTGAGCACCGCCAGCAGGCTGACGATCAGCTGCGGGCCACGCCGACTGGCCAGGCCTACACGCTGGCCCGGCCCCACGCCGAGCGCCAACAGGCGATGCGCCAAGCGGTTGGCCCGCGCGTTGAGCTGGGCGTAGCTCAGGCGCTCATCGCCCGCCTGAACTGCCAGCGCATCAGGAGTGGCGTGGGCCTGGGCAGCGATGCGCTCATGCACGCGCTGAGGACGCTGGGCGGCACCGGCAGATTGGCTGAGGGTGAGTACGTCGCGCTGTGCCGTGGCGTCCAGCAACTGCAGGTTACCCAGCGGCACACCGGCGTCCGCCACCAGTTGCGCCAGCAGATGACGCAAGTTGGCGCCCAGCTGCTTGACCTGTTGCTCGCTGAAATGCGCGCGGTCGTAGCTGAAGTCAAGGCGCAGGCCGGCACCGAGCTCGACGCCCAGGGTCAGCGGGTAGTTGGTGCGCTCGTGGTTATGCATCCGGCCGAAGGTCAGGCCTGCCGGTGCGCCTTGCTTCAATGCTTCAGCCACCGGAAAGTTTTCGAACACCAGCAGGGTGTCGAACAACGCCGCACCTTGCTGGCCGGCCCACGCCTGGATGTCGTAAAGCGGCACGTGTTCATGGTCACGCAAGCTGAGGTTCAAGGCTTGCAGCTCATTGAGCCAGGCGCCGGCCGATTGGGCGGGCGACGCGGCACTGATCAACGGCAAGGTGTTGATGAACAAGCCCAACTGCTGCTCAATCCCCGGCAGCGGCGCTGAACGCCCGGCGACGGTCGCGCCGAACACCACGCAAGCCTGGCCGCTGTAGCGTTGCAGCAACAGGCTCCAGGCGCCTTGCAGCACGGTATTGAGCGTGACTTTTTGTTGGCGGGCAAATTCGCTGAGGGCCTGGGTAAAGTCGTCGCCCAGCAGCACTTGATGGTCAGCCATGCCCACGCCACCAGCCGGCGCACGCAGTGCCTGAGCCAGCAAGGTTGGCGCGTGCAAAGGCGCCAGGGCATTTTTCCAGAACATCTCGCCCGACGGCTGCTGTTGCAGCCAGCCCAGGTAATCGCGGAACTGCCCCAGCGGCGCCGACACCGTCTGGCCTGCGTAATGGGCAAGCACTTCGCCGAGCAACTGCGCGTTACTCCAGCCGTCCATCAAGATGTGGTGACTGGTGAAGATGAAATGCCAGGCCGACCCTGTGCTGCGCACCAGCATCAGGCGAAACAGCGGTGCGGCATTGAGTTCAAAGCCGCTTGAGCGCTCGGCATCGGCCAGCGCATCGAGGTCGGCATTCACGTCCTCGATCACCTGCAACTGCACGTCGACCTGGCGCCTGATTACCTGATGGGCGCTGTCCAGGCCCAGCCAGTGGAAGCTGCTGCGCAAGATGTCGTGCCGGTCCAGTGCCGCTTGCCAGGCGCGGCCGAAAGTCAGCAGGTCAAGGCCTTCAATGTCCAGGCGCAGTTGGTTGATATAGGCCTGGCCCTCGGGCGCGTACAGGGTGTGGAACAGCATGCCCTGCTGCATCGGCGACAGCGGGTAAAGTTCGGCGATGTCCGGCCCGGCCACGGGCAGCGCATCCAGCTGCTGCTGCGTAATACGCGCCAGCGGGAAGTCCGACGGTGTGACCTGCCCGGCAGGCGTCGCACAGCAATGCTCGATCAACGCCTTGAGTTCCGTGGCGTAGTCATCCGCCAGGCGCTGAATGGTCGCAGCGTTGAACATCTCGCGACTGAAACCCCATTGCAGCGACAGCTCACCGCCATACACCTGCCCTTCCACCGTCAGCCAGTTGGCCAACGGTGCTTCGGGGTCCTGCGCCTGGCCACTGCCTTCGCTGGCCGGGACAAAAAGCGCTGACTCATTGAACTGGCGGTCGAACTGCCCCAAGTAGTTGAAGGTGATACGCGGCGCAGCCAAATCGGCCAGGGCTTCACGCGATTGCGGTTTGCCCAGATAGCGCAGCAGGCCGTAGCCCACGCCCTTTTGCGGAACCGCGCGCAGTTGCTCCTTGATCGACTTGATTGCATCCGACAGTGTGCCTGCGGCCTGCAAACGCACCGGAAACAAGCTGGTGAACCAGCCGACCGTGCGGCTCAGATCGAGGCTGTCGAACAGGTCTTCGCGACCATGGCCCTCCAGCTGGATCAGCGCGGCGGCCTGGCCGCTCCAGCGGCTGATCACGCGCGCCAGCGCCGTCAGCAGCAGGTCGTTGACCTGGGTGCGATAAGCCGCTGGCGCGTCTTGCAGCAGTTGCCGGGTGTGTTCGGCGTCAAGGCGGGTTTCAAGCGTGGCGCCCAGGCGATTGTGCAGGCCGCCCTGCGGGTTATCGCATGGCAGCTCGGCATCGCCGGACTGCGCCAGCCAGAAAGGCAGTTGCTCATCCAGCGTGTGCGCGTGCGCCTGCAGCTGCTGCGCCCACTGTTGATAGCTGCTGGTTTTGGCGGGCAATGCGGCCTGGCGGTAAGCCTTTTGCAGATCCTCCAGCAGGACGCGCCACGACACACCATCGACCACCAGGTGATGGACCACCAACAGCAGTCGCTGGGCGCCATCAGCCAGGGTGACCAACGCCGCGCGCAGCATCGGGCCTTGTTCCAGGTTCAGGCTGCGCTGAGCCTCATCGCACAACGCGGCCAATTCAGCCTTGGTGTCGACGCTCGATTGCCACAGCACAGATTCAGCAGCCGGTGCGGCGTGGGCTTGCTGCCAGCCTTCGGCCTGCCGGGTGAATCTCAGGCGCAGGGCGTCATGGTGGTTGATCAACTGTGTGAGGGCGGCGTCCAGCGGCGCCGGTTCCAGCGTTTCGCGCGGGGTCAGCAACAGTGACTGGTTCCAGTGGTGGCGCGCAGCAATTGCCTGGCTGAAAAAGGCCTGCTGCACCGGGGTCAGAATCACCTCACCGGCGACCGGCCCCTGATCGATAACCACTGCGTGCTCGAAGCTCGCCACCAGCGCCAGGCTGCGCACGCTCTGGTACTGGAACACGTCGCGCGGGCTCAGGCGAATGCCTGCCTGACGGGCACGGCTGACCACCTGGATGGAGATGATCGAATCGCCGCCCAGCTCGAAAAAGTTGTCGTCCACACCCACGTGTGGAACGCCGAGTACATCACTCCAGATCGCCGCGAGGGCTTTTTGCAGGTCGCTCGAAGGCGCGATGAATGCCTGTTGCGGCGCAGCCTCCGGCAGTGGCAAGGCTTTGCGATCGAGCTTGCCGTTGGCGGTGACCGGTAACTGGGTCAGCACGACGAAATGGGTCGGCACCATGTATTCCGGCAAACTGCTGAGCAGCCAGGCCTTGAGGTCCGCTGGCTCCTCGCTGTCGAGCACCAGGTAGGCGACCAACTGCTTGCCACCCTGCACCAGCACCACTGCCTCACGTACCGAAGGGTGTTGGAGCAGGCGCGTTTCGATTTCGCCCAGCTCAATGCGCAAGCCGCGCAACTTTACCTGGTGGTCAAGACGGCCGAGGTATTCGATCACGCCGTCAGTGCGCTGGCGCACGCGGTCGCCGGTGCGATAAAGGCGCTCGCCGTTGACGAACGGGCTCGGCACAAAACGCTCGGCAGTCAGCGCCGGGCGCCGGTGATAACTGCGCGCCAGGCCGGTACCGCCCAGGTACAGCTCGCCGGACACACCGGCCGGCACCGGGTTGAGCTGAGCGTCGAGCACGTAGGTGGCGAGGTTAGCGATGGGCCGGCCGATGGGCACGCTGTCGGCGCCTTCATCGATGCAGGTCCAGTGGGTCACGTCGATGGCCGCTTCAGTCGGGCCGTAGAGGTTGAACAACCCGGCTGCTGGCAGCTTGGCAAAGACCTGCCGTTGCGCATCCAGCGGCAAGGCTTCACCGCTGCAGACGATGCGCTTGAGGCTGGCACAGCCTTGCACGCCGGGCTCATGGATAAACGCCTGCAACATCGACGGCACGAAGTGCAAAGTGGTGATGGCGTGGCGGTCAATGGTTTCGATCAGCCGGGCCGGCTCGCGGTGTTCGCCAGGGGCTGCGACCACCAGGCGCGCGCCGGTCATCAGCGGCCAGAAAAACTCCCACACCGACACGTCAAAACTGAACGGGGTTTTCTGCAGCACCGCATCACTGGCCGTCAATTCGTAGGCTTGCTGCATCCAGCACAAGCGGTTGACCAAGGCGCGATGGCTGTTGCCTGCGCCCTTGGGCTTGCCGGTCGAACCGGAGGTGTAAATCACGTAGGCCAGGTTGAGTGCGTGGACGCCGCTGTCGGGCGATGCATTGCTGTAGCCTTCCAGCCAACTGGCCGACTGGTCGAGGGCAATCACCTGAATACGCTCGACCGGCAAGGCGGCGAGCAGGCTTTGCTGGCTGAGCAGCAGCGTGATGCCACTGTCTTCGATCATGTAGGTCAGACGTTCCTGCGGGTATTCCGGGTCCAGCGGCACGTAAGCGCCACCGGACTTGAGGATGGCCAGCAGGCCCACCACCATTTCGACGGAGCGCTCGACGCACAGCCCCACCAGCACGTCCGGGCCCACGCCCTGCTCGCGCAAAGCATGGGCCAGTTGGTTGGCGCGGGCATTGAGTTGGGCGTAGGTCAAGGTGGTTGCGCCAAACACTAAGGCTGGCGCGTCCGGTGTGCGCTGCACCTGGTCTTCGATCAGTTGGTGGATGCCGCGCTCGGTCGGGTACGCCTCGCCGGTCTGGTTCCACGCATGGACCAGTACGTGCTGCTCATCGTCAGCCAGTATCGGCAATTCACCCACGCGCTGTTCGCCGTCGGCCACCATCGCCTGTAGCAGGCTGATCCAGTGTTGGGCCATGCGCGCAATGGAAGGCGCCTCGAACAGGTCATTGGCGTAGGTCAGCGCAGCATGCAGGGTGCCGGATTTCTCATAGGTATCGAGGGTCAGGTCGAATTGGGTGGTGCGCCCTTGCCATTCCACCAGCGAAAGCTCAAGGCCTGAAGCGGTGTTGACGCTGGCAATGTCGGCCACCACCGGCTGGTGGTTGTACATCACCTGAAACAGCGGCGTATGGCTCAGGCTGCGCTCGACCTTGAGGGCCTCCACCAGGCGCTCAAAGGGCAATTCCTGATGAGCCTGGGCGCCCAGCGCGTGCTCCCTGATGCCTTGCAGCAGTTCGCCAACACGGGTTTGCCCGGTCAGTTCGGTGCGCAGGACTTGAGTGTTGACGAAAAAGCCGATCAGCCCTTCGACTTCGGTACGGTTGCGATTGGCGATCGGCACGCCGACGCGAATGTCTGCCTGCCCGGTGTAACGGTGCAGCAGCACATTGAAAGCACCCAGCAACAGCATGAACAGCGTGACGTTGTGTTTTTGCGCGCAGGCGCGCAGTTGCGCAGCCAGGCCTGGGTCGATCGCGAAATTATGGCGAGTGCCCTGGTAGCTCGGCATCGCCGGGCGCGGGTGGTCGGTTGGCAGTTCCAGCACTGGATGCTCGTCGCCCAGACGCGCCTGCCAGTACTCGAGCTGACGTGCCTGCTCTCCCGCTTCCAACCAGCGGCGCTGCCACAGGGCGTAGTCGCTGTACTGGATCGGCAATGCCGGCAATTGCGGCGCCTCATTGCGCTCGTGGGCGTCGTAGCAGCGGATGAACTCGTCGATCAGCACGTTCATCGACCAGCCGTCGGAGACGATGTGGTGCAGGGTCAGCAGCAACACATGCTCCTGCGTATCGAGCTTGAGCAATTGCACGCGCAGCAACGGGCCGTGTTCCAGATCGAACGGCAGCAGCGATTGACGCGTCGCCGCGTCGTTGACGGCCTGCTCCTGCTCAACGGCGGCCATGGCGCTGAAGTCCAGATGCTCGACGACAAGCGAGGGCTCTATCGAAACCTGGGTCAGACGTTCATCGGCCTGGCGTTGGAAGACTGTGCGCAAGGTTTCATGCCGCGCCACCAGGCTGGCGAAGGCTTGCTCCAGCGCACGCAGGCTGAGCGCACCCTTGAGTCGCACGGCGCCGGGCAGATTGTAGGCGCCACTGGCCGGGTCCAATTGCCACAGAAACCACATACGCTGCTGCGCGTACGAGAGCGCCTGGCGATCCTCTGCCTCCACGCTTGCCGGAATCGGAAACCGGGAAAAATCCACGCCCTCTTTCTGCAAGGCCTGCAGGAATACTTGGCGTTTTTCCAGGGGTAACCCGATAAACCGGCGAGCAAGTTTCAAGGAGTCTTCAGCATTCATTTCTTGGAGTCCGGAGCAATAGGCAGGAAGCACAAAGGCACGTCGTCCCTATAAAACGAACCGGGCGGGGAAAAATTAGCGGGGGATGAGAGGCCTGGAGCGAGGTGTCATCAAGGGTTACATCAATCTCAGCCAAGACACACGAAGCCGGGCTAGCATTGACGAACACCACTTTTTGCAACTACATTTAGTTACACGCAGGGAACGCCGTGTCCAAAAATGAAAAGCTGCTTGCCAAACTGCTCAACGAGCGCATGGCCTTTACCTGGCCAGAGCTCGAAACGCTACTCAAGCGTCTTGGCTACACACAGATTGAAGGGGCTGGAAGCCGCGTCAAATTCGACATCGGCGACCCCAGTGCAATGATCACCTTGCACAGGCCTCACCCCGGCAACGAACTGAAACACTACATTCGGCGCCAGATCATCGAACAATTGAAATCAGGAGACCTGATTCAGTGAACAACCAACTGAAACACAAGGGCTACATCGGCTCTATCGAAGCCAGCCTCGAAGACAATTGCCTGTTTGGCAAAGTGCTGTTTATCAAGGCGCTGGTCAGCTATGAGGGCAAAACCGTCGCGGAGCTGGACAGCGCTTTTCGGGAAGCCGTGGATGACTATCTCGCTACGTGCCTGCGCCTGGGGCAAACGCCGGAAAAGCCGTGCAAGGGTTCATTCAACGTGCGGGTCGGCCATGACCTACATTTAGCGGCAGCCCTGGCGGCGACCCGTAAGAAGGTGACGCTCAACGACCTGACTCGCCAAGCATTGAATGAGTTTTTGCAACATCACTGTTCAGAACCTTTACCGGCAATCGGCTGATCAGCCCAACCGCCGATAACCCAGCACAGCCGACCCCAACACCACTGCGCCCGCCGCCAACGCCACCCAAAAGCCGCTGGTAGCGCCGAAATGGTCAATCATCCAACCGGAGCTGGCGGCGCCGATGGCCACGCCGATGCTCAGGCCAGTGATCAACCAGGTCATGCCTTCGGTCAGGCGGCTGGGCGGGACGATTTGCTCCACCAACGCCATGGACACAATCAGCGTCGGAGCAAAAAACAGGCCGGAGATAAAGACCGCGACGGCCAATCCGGGAATGTGGGTTACCAGCAGCAACGGCAAGGTGGTCAACGCCGTCGCCACACCGCAGAACAGGAACTGGCGCGGCAACGGCGCCTTGAGCTTGAGCGTGCCAAAGGCCAACCCCGCCAGGCAGGAGCCGATGGCATACACCGAGAGCACAATGCTCGCAGCCGCCGGTTGGCCCTGATGCTGGGCGAATGCGACGCTGACTACATCCACCACGCCGACGATCACGCCCATGGCCAGCAACAGGATCATCAGGATCAGTACCGACGGTGAGGCGATCAGCCAACCGCCGTGATGGTTCTCGTGTTCATGTACCGGTGGCTCAGTTGCGCGTTGCAGCACGAAGGTGGTCACCCCCACCGCCAGCAGCAGCGCTGCCACCAAGGGCCCTGCTTGCGGAAACAGCACCACACTCAGGCCAACCGAGATCGGCGGGCCGATGATGAAACACACCTCGTCGAGCACCGACTCAAGGGCAAATGCGGTCTGCAACTTGGGCTGGCCGCGGTACAACTCGGTCCAGCGCGCCCGCACCATGGCCGACATATTGGGCATGCAACCGGCCAGGGCGGCGAACACAAACAACGTCCAGCTTGGCGCCTGCAACCCAGTGCACAGCAGCAACAGCAACAACGCCCCACCGCCAATCAGCGCCGCGATCGGCAGCACCCTGCCCTGGCTGTAGCGGTCCACTAACCGCGAAACCTGCGGTGCACAAAACGCCGTGGCCAGGGCGAACACCGCCGCCACCGCGCCCGCCAGACCAAAGCCGCCGTGCACTTGCGACAGCATGGTGATCAGGCCGATACCGGTCATCGATATCGGCATGCGCGCAAGCATGCCGGCCAGCACAAATGCCTTGCTGCCAGGAGCGTGGAACAACTCGGCGTAGGGATTTGCCATCCTGCTTGTCCTCATCCTCAAGACCTTGAAGCTTGCTATCGGCAGTCATCAAGGCAAAATACATACGGTGCGTATGTGGCAAATCATGCGTAACATACGCAGCGTATGTCAATCTCTCAAACACCTTCGCGAGCCCTACCCATGAGCCGAGCCCGTGCCGAAATGATCGAAGAAACCCGCGCCCGCCTGATCGCCAGCGCCCGCCAAGCCTTCGCCACACAGGGCTATGCCAACACGTCGATGGACGACTTCACTGCACGCGCCGGCCTGACCCGTGGTGCGTTGTACCATCACTTTGGTGACAAGAAAGGCCTATTGGCCGCCGTGGTCGCCCAACTCGACAGCGAAATGGACGCGCGACTGCAGCACATCACCGATCAGGCCCAGGACCCGTGGGAAGGGTTTCGCGAACGCTGCCGAACGTATTTGCGCATGGCCCAGGACGACGAAATCCAACGCATCGTATTGCAGGATGCGCCGGCCGTGCTTGGCGATACCGGGTCGCAGCATCACTGCGTCGCGTCGCTGGGCCAGTTGCTTGAGGACTTGATGCAGGCCGGAGCCATCGAACAAGGCCCCAGCGTCGCACTGGCGCAGTTGATCAATGGCAGCCTGGTCAACACCGCGCTGTGGATCGCCCGCGATGAACACCCGGGCGATCGCTTGGAGCAAGGTTTGCAAGGTCTGGAATTACTGCTGCGCGGGTTGAAGCAACAAGCCCGCGCTACACCAGCCGCTTGATCTGCTTGTGCCGCCACACCAGCCGGTAATACGCAGTCTGCAGCGCCAGCATCGCCAGGTAGGTCACCGGAAACGCCATCCACACCCCTTCCAGGCCGAAGTGCGCATTGAGCAAATACGCCATCGGCAGCTCAACGCACAGTACGCAGAAAATCGAGATGGCGACCGGCATCAGCACCACGCCGCTGGCGCGCATGATCCCGCCCACTACCGCCTGGAAGCCGAAGACCAAAACGCTCCAGAGCATAATGTGCAGCAAGTGCTCGGCATTGAGCCGCGCCGCGTCGTCGGTGATGAACAGCCCCAACAGCCAGTGCGACAACAGGTAACCGAGCACAATCAATCCACCCGTCAGGCAGGTGTTGATCAGCAGGCCGGTGCGCAGGATCGGCCCGATTCGCTCCAGGCGCCCGGCACCGATCGCCTGGGCCCCGAGGATCGAGGCGGTGATTGCAATCGACAGCGCCGGGAACTGCACGTAATTGACGATCTGCGTCACCGCGCCGTACGCCGCTGTGGCCTGGGAGCCGTGGCTGTTGACCAGCGCCAGGATGACCAATTCGGACAGCGACAGCACCACCATCTGCAAGCCCGTCGGCAAGCCGATGCGCAGCACTTTGCCGAGGATCGCCCGGTCCAGGCGCAACGCAGCCAGCAACTCACGGTCCGGCGCCATCACATGGTTTTTGTGGCGCAGGCGCAAGATCAAGAACAGCATCGCCAAGGCGTTACCGACCAGGCCCGCGTACACCGCGCTCTGGATGCCCATGGGCGGCAGGCCGATCCAGCCGCGAATCAGCGCCGGCGTCAGCAACAGGCCGACCAGGGTCGAGACCATCAGCGCCAGCAGCGGCGAGACCGTGTCACTCACGCCGCGCAGCAACTGGGTGTAGAGGATGAAGACCAACAGTAACGGCATGATCAGCATCATCGCCTGGGCATAACCCACGGCATCGTCGAGCACATCCACCGGGGTGCCCAACCCCTGCAACGCCGGGCGCGCGAACAGGCTGCCGAGCACCGCCGCGATCAGGCCGACCAGCGCGCCAAGGGTCAGCGTCGCACCGGTGATCACCTTCACCATCCCGGTTTCCTGCGCGCCCCAGGCCTGGCCGATCAGCACCGAAGCGCCCGCCCCCAGGCCGATCACCAGGGCAATAAAGAAAAACACGATGGGAAACATCCCCGACACCGCCGCCAGTGCCTGGGTGCCGAGCATTTGCCCGACATAGATGCCATTGAGGGTGCCGGAAAAGCTTTGCAGAAAATTGGACAGCACCATCGGTGCCAAAAAAATCAGGTAGATCTGCCACAACGGCCGTTGCTGAGTGACTTCCATGGTCGTTCGAGTCCCGGAATTATTGTTAGACGGGGAAAGCATTGCGCGACAGCCAGGCCAGGTACGTCTGCACATCCTTTGGCCAGTGCCCGATCTTGCTGGCGAAGGCCGCCGCATCTTCAGCGAACAATGCCCGCGAAGCGTCTTCAAACCCAGGCAGGTCGCCGCCGATGGCGCTCATGAAACGATAGCTGGCTTCCTTGGCCTGGCGCGCCTGATCACGGCCAGCGCTGGCATTTCGCGCTTCATCCACCAACCGGCGCAAGGCCGCCGAGGCGCCGCCGGGTTGTTGGCCCAGCCATTCCCAATGGCGCGGCAGCAGCGTGACTTCCCGCGCGACCACACCCAGCTTCGGGCGGCCCACCGTAGGGGCTGCCCGAAGCTCTTCGTCGAGTGACGTGTCTGCGGGTTGCTCGGGCGCATAACCGCCTGGCCATGGGTAATCGACTTGGGCGCCGGTGGCGTCATCAAAGACCAGAAAGGTGCCGGCGGTCAGGTCCAGCCCCGCCAGGGTTTCGGCCACCGCCGAATAGGCGCCGGCCGCCACCCGTTGGTGACGCAAGAAGGCAGTGCACAGAGGCGTGTGTTGCGTTGGCATGGCTTATTACCCGGATGTTATTTGTTTTACCCGGATTATATTAGCCGTAATGGGTCGACATGCAAGGCTATTGTCTCGAAACATCCAATTGTTCACCCCGCACCGTTACCCGCATCCCTTGCACAGCAGGATCGCGCAGCAAGCACTCCGCAATCGCCGGTTCCAGCTCCACCCGCACGCGGCGGCCCAGCGCACGCGCGCCAAACCGAGCGTCGTGCTGACGACACAACCATGCCCGCGCCGACGCATCCACGCTTAATGAGCGCTGGTGCGCCGCCAGACGCTGATTGAGCTTCTCCAGCTCCACGTCCAGTAGCGCATCAAGCCAGTGCCTGTCGAGAGGTTCGAACATCAGGATACGATCGATGCGGTTGAGAAACTCCGGCTCGAAATGCCCATGCAACGCCTCCTCCAACACCGCCGCTTCGCTTCTTACAAACACCCGTAGCAGCCGCCGCCAGCCCTGAGTGAAGCGTTGGCGATGACGACGCGCCTGGTGCGCGCCGATGTTGCTGGTCATGAAAATCAGGCTGTTACGAAAATCCAAGGTGCGCGTGCCACCCGCCAGGGTCAGTTGGCCGTTTTCAAGAATGCCCAGCAGGCTGCGCACCACCTCCTGGCTGGCTTTTTCCAGCTCATCGAACAACACGATGCCAGGGCGGCTGTAGCTGCCCTGGATCAATTCGCTGTTGAACAGGCTGATGCCTTCCTTGCTGCCCACGTACCCCGGCGGCGCGCCGGTCAGTGCGGCGGCGTAATGCTCCTGGGCCAGGGTGTGCATGTCGATGCGGCAAAACCCGTCGGCCCGGCCATGCAGCGCCTGGGCCAGCAGGCGCACGATTTCGGTTTTGCCCACGCCCGTCGGGCCCATGAACAGGTTGACGCTCAATGGCCGATCGCGCTCGCCGATATCGGCCTTGACCACCTTGAGCAGCCGCTCCACCTGCGCCAACGCCGCGTCCTGGCCAACGATGCGGCTGCGCAACAGCGCCATCACCTGCGCCGGGTCAAAGGTAAACCGCATGCCCTACTCCGCTGTTTTTTCTTTACCGCCATGGGGCAGTTGCCCCACCGGGCACTCGGCGACACCCACGGTGCTGCGGGTGATTTTCTCGACATTTTCCTGAGCCTTTTGCGCGTCCAGCACCCAGGTGCGGTAGAACTCGAACGGGCAGTCCGCCACGCCCTTGTCGCCATCGCCCGAGGCATGCATGCCGGTGTAGCCACGGTGCAGCAACTTGAACAGGTGGTTCTGCGACTGGTCGTTGGCCCGCGCATCGCGAATCTGCGACACCGACAGTTGCGCGTACTGAATACCCATCTCTTCCTCGCCGCACTCGCCCAAGGTGCGCCCGTCAAAGCCGATGATCGCCGAGTGACCGAAGTACGAATACACCCCGTCGAACCCCGCCGCATTCGCCACCGCCACATAGCAGTTATTCGCCCAAGCCATGCTCTTGGACATCTGCACCTGCTGCTCCTTGGCCGGGTACATATAGCCCTGGCAACGCACGATCAACTCGGCGCCCTTCATGGCGCAGTCGCGCCAGATTTCCGGATAGTTACCGTCATCGCAGATGATCAGGCTGATCTGCATGCCCTTGGGCCCGTCGCACACATAGGTGCGATCGCCCGGATACCAGCCTTCGATCGGGCACCAGGGAATGCACTTGCGGTAGCGCTGCACGATTTCGCCAAGGTTATTGATCAACACCAGCGTGTTGTAGGGCGCCTTGTGCGGGTGCTCCTCGTGGCGCTCGCCGGTCAGGGAAAATACGCCCCAGGTGTTGGCTTGACGGCACGCGGCCGAGAAGATCGCCGTCTCTTCGCCGGGAATGCTCGCGGCCGTGGCCATCATCTCGTCGTGGTCGTACATGATGCCCATGGTGCTGTATTCGGGGAACACCACCAGGTCCATGCCGGGCAGGCCCTGCTTCATGCCGAGAATAATCTCGGCAATCTTCTTCGCGTTGTCGATGACTTCGGCCTTGGAATGCAGGCGCGGCATCTTGTAGTTCACCACCGCGACACCGACGGTGTCCGGGCTGCTGGAAATATCGCCATGACGCATAACAACGCTCCTGGTCTAGTGACTGATCATCCACGGCCGAGGCCCGGTCCTGGTCTTGAGGCCCAAGGGGTTGGCCTTGCTCGGTTCGACTTTCTTGCTGGTGCCGCAGCAACTGCAACCGGCCGGATGTTTGCGGCCTTCCTGGTATTCGCCGACGGTTTGCGGCGCATGGGCGCTGCGCTCGTTGCCGGCGATCGCCTTGCGCTGGTTGGCCGACAGCGTTTGCAAGGCCGGGGCCGAGACCCTGAGCTGCCCGCCCGGCCCTTCGCAGTACGGGCATTGGCTGGGTTCGTTGCGCTGGGCGATGGGCCGCAGCATCGTGAACGTGCCGCAGGTGGCACAGGCATATTCGTAGGTCGGCATGGCTACAGGTCCGGGGCAATGGGCAGGTCGATGCTGCCGTCGAGGAACTTGGTGGGGCCGTTGGCGTTGGGGTTGATGTCGAACTCGAAGATTTCCGTCGGCAGCCACAAGGTCGCGCAGGCATTCGGAATGTCCACCACGCCGCTGATATGCCCCTGCACCGGCGCCGAGCCGAGCAAGGCATAACCCTGGGCCGGCGAGTAGCCGAATTTGGTCAGGTAGTTGATCGCATTCAGGCAGGCCTGGCGGTAGGCGACGTTGACGTCCAGGTAGTGCTGCTGGCCCTGTTCGTCCACCGAAATGCCTTCGAAGATCAGGTAGTTCTTGTAGTTGGGCGTGATCGGGCTGGGCTTGAACACCGGGTTCTTGATCCCGTACTTGGCCATGCCGCCCTTGATCAGCTCGACTTTCATGTGCACCCAGCCGGCCATTTCGATGGCGCCGCAAAAGGTGATTTCGCCGTCGCCCTGGCTGAAGTGCAGGTCGCCCACCGACAGCCCGGCGCCGTTGACATAGACCGGGAAGAAAATCTTCGAACCGCGCGACAGGTCCTTGATATCGCAGTTGCCGCCATGCTCACGCGGCGGCACCGTGCGTGCGCCGGTCGCAGCCGCGTCGTCACGGGCCTGGCCCTTGAGCTTGCCCATGTGTGCAGTGGCGGCCAGTGGCGCATTGGCCAGCGGCGGCACGCGGGTCGGGTTGGTGTCGATCAGTTCCTGCTCGCGGCGGTTCCAGTCGGCGAGCATCACCGGGTCGGGCAGGCAGCCGATCAGGCCGGGGTGGATCAGGCCGGCAAAGTTAACCCCCGGAATGTGCCGCGAACGGGTGAACATGCCTTTGAAATCCCAGATGGCTTTTTGCGCGCTGGGGAAATGATCGGTAAGAAAACCGCCGCCGTTCTGCCGCGAGAAGAAGCCGTTGAAGCCCCACTGCGAGTCAGCCTTGGCGCCGATATCGAGCAAGTCCACCACCAGCAAATCACCCGGTTCGGCGCCGTGCACACCCACCGGGCCTGACAGGTAATGCACGGTGGACAGGTCCACGTCGCGCACATCACTGGCATCGTCATTGTTCTTGATTGCGCCGGCGGTCCAGTCGTAGGTTTCCAGGATGAAGTCATCACCGGGCTTCACCCAGCACGCCATCGGGATATCCGGGTGCCAGCGGTTATGAATATTTTCGTTTTCAGTGACGGGCTGGTTGAGGTCGACTTTGATCAGCGTTTCGGTCATGGGCTGGCTCCTGGGCGGATGGTCTGGTGCGTGGAATCCAGTCTCGGGGAGCCAGGGAAAACGGGAAATACGTTGGATGACGTATGAGATTTTCAGAGCAGACACAAAACAACTGTGGGAGCGGGCTTGCTCACGAAAGCGGTGTGTCAGTTAACAGATAAGTCGACTGGTACACCGCATTCGCGAGCAAGCCCGCTCCCACAGTTGAACGGTATTGTTTTAGACGGACAGGTAGCGGCTGATGGTCGCTTCATCCACGCGGTCGCGGGTCTCTTCGATCACGAAACGGCCCTTCTCGATCACCAGAAAGCGGTCGGCAATC
Source organism: Pseudomonas sp. MF6747 (assembly GCF_963890955.1). NCBI lineage: Bacteria > Pseudomonadati > Pseudomonadota > Gammaproteobacteria > Pseudomonadales > Pseudomonadaceae > Pseudomonas > Pseudomonas sp. MF6747. The sequence continues at coordinate 254,182 of NZ_CAWPSZ010000045.1, read as the reverse complement.
TCCAGGGTGAACGACAGCACTTGCTCGGACACCACGATGGTCAAATCGCGCAGGTTGCGAATCTCTTTGAGCGTGCGCGCAATGTCCTTGATGATCGACGGCTGGATGCCCTCCGTCGGCTCGTCGAGCAACAACACCTTGGGGTTGGTCGCCAGCGCCCGCGCAATCGCCAGTTGCTGTTGCTGCCCACCGGACAGGTTGCCGCCCTTGCGCGACTGCATGTCATGCAGCACCGGAAACAGCGCATACAAGTCCTCCGGCACCTTGCCGCGGGCCGACGCCGGCAACCCGGTCTGGATATTTTCCAGCACCGTCATGCTCGGAAAAATCATGCGGCCCTGGGGCACATACGCAATCCCGCGCGCCACCCGCTCATGGGTCTCCAGCGCCGACACATCGTGCCCGTCCACACTGACCAAGCCTTGCCACTGCGGCAAAATGCCCATCAGGCTCTTGAACAGCGTGGTCTTGCCCATGCCATTGCGACCCATCACCGCGACGATCTCGCGCTTGGCCACATTCAGCTGCAGATCGTGGAGGATCTGGCTCTGCCCGTAACCACAGGACAACTGGTCGATCTTGAACATGCCGGTTTCCTCAGTGGCCCAAATACACTTCGATAACTTTAGGGTTGCTTTGCACCGACTCCATGCTGCCCTCGGCCAGCACCTTGCCCTGGTGCAGCACCGTGACCTTGTGAGCGATGCTTTTGACGAACTCCATGTCGTGCTCAATCACCAGCACCGAGCGGCCCTGGCTGATGCGGTTGAGCAACTCGGCAGTTTGCGTGCGCTCGTTGACGCTCATGCCCGCCACCGGTTCATCCAGCATCAGCAACTCCGGGTCCTGCATCAGCAGCATGCCGATTTCCAGCCACTGCTTTTGCCCGTGGGACAGCAGGTCGGCCTGTTGCTGCAGCAAATCACCGAGGAAGATTTCCCGCGCCACTTCTTCCACCCGCGCAATCACCTGAGCGCTGCGCTTGAAAAACAGCGCGCCCCACACCTTGCGCCCGGCGGGGTAAGACATCTCGAGGTTTTCAAACACCGTGAGGTTTTCGTAGATCGACGGGTTCTGGAATTTGCGGCCCACGCCGGCGCGCACGATGTTGTACTCGCGCATCCTGGTCAGTTCCTGACCGTCGAACTGGATGCTGCCGCTGGTAGCGCGGGTCTTGCCGCAGATCAGGTCGAGCACCGTGGTCTTGCCGGCGCCATTGGGGCCGATCACCACGCGCACTTCATTGCGGTCGATGTACAGGTTGAGGTTGTCGACCGCCTTGAAGCCGTCGAACGACACGGTGAGGCCTTCGATGGCCAGCACCGGTTTTTTCATTTCAAAGCCGACGGCGGTCATGGCTGGGTCTCCAGGATGTTGCTTTTGGCGTTGGGTTTAATTGCCGGACTCACCGGGGGCGCCGCCACGGGTTTGCGCCGCAGCAGCTTGGCCAATGCCTGGCGACCGTGGCTGTCCCACAACCCGGCCAGGCCATTGGGGAAGTACATGACCACGGCGATGAACAGCCCGCCCATCAGGTACAGCCATAACTCAGGAAAGGACTCTGAAAAATACGTCTTGCCGTAGTTCACCAGCAGCGCGCCATACACCGCGCCAAGCAGCGACATGCGCCCGCCCACCGCGGCGAAAATCACCATTTCGATCGACGGCACGATGCCCACGAACGACGGCGACATAAAGCCCACCTGCAAGGCGAACATCGCCCCGCCAATCGCCGAAAACGCGGCGGCCACGCAGAACACGAAGATCTTGAAACTGGCCACGTCATAGCCGGAAAACCGCACGCGCTCTTCTTTGTCGCGCATCGCCATCAGCAGCCGGCCCAGCTTGGACGCGAGGATAAAACGGCCGATAAAGATGCAGCCGAACAGCAGGCCGGCGTTGATGAAATACAGGATCATTTTCGCGCTGTCGGTGCGCAGGTCCCAGCCCAGCAGGGTCTTGAGGTCGGTGATGCCGTTGACGCCACCGGTCAACCCTTGCTGGCCGACGATCAGCACGGTAAGGATCAGCGCAATCGCCTGCGTGACGATGGAGAAATACACATCGCCCACGCGCCGTTTGAACAGCGCTATGCCGATGATAAATGCCAGCAGCACCGGCACCGCGATCACCGCCACCAGCGTGAAGCTGAAACTGTGAAACGGCTGCCACAGCCAGGGCAGTTCGGTGATCTGGTTCCAGTCCATGAAGTCCGGAATGCCCGGTGTGGATTGGATCTTGGTGCTCTCGGGGTCGGAGGCTTCCAGCTTGAGGAACATCGCCATGCAGTAACCGCCGACGCCGAAGAACACACCCTGCCCCAGGCTGAGAATGCCGCCATAGCCCCAGCACAGCACCAGGCCCACGGCGACGAACGCGTAGGTCAGGTATTTGCCGACCATGTTCAGGCGGAACGCGTCCAACGTCAGGGGAAACACCACCAGCACCAGCAACGCCAACAACACGATACCGATCAGGTTTTGCTGGCCGCCCAGCAGCTTGTCTAAGGCCTTCATCTGCTCGCCTCTACTTGCGCACTTTGATGGAGAACAACCCTTGCGGGCGCAGCATCAGGATCAGAATTACCGAGGACAACGTGAGTACCTTGGCCATCGAGCCACTGAGGAAAAACTCCGACAGCGATTGGGTCTGGGCGATCACGAACGCCGAGGCGATGGTGCCGAACAGGCTCTGCGCACCGCCAAACACCACCACCAGGAAGGTGTCGACGATGTACTGCGAACCCGCCGTCGGCCCGGTGGAGCCGATGGTGGTAAACGCCGCGCCCGCGACACCGGCGACGCCGCAGCCGAGGGCGAAGGTCATGCGGTCGACCTTGCGCGTATTGATCCCCACTGCGCGGCTCATGAGACGGTTCTGCACGGTGGCGCGCACCTGCAGGCCCCAGCGCGAGCGGTACAGCATCAGGAAGATCGCGGCGGTCAGCAGCAGGGTCAGGCCCATCATGAACAGGCCGTTGCGCGGGATTTCGATGGCATCGGTGAAATTCACCGAGCCCATCAGCCAGGCCGGCGGTTCGGCGCTGACTTCACGTGCGCCGAACACCGAGCGAAAGGTTTGCTGCATCACCAGGGACAACCCCCAGGTGGCAAGCAAGGTGTCCAGCGGACGCTTGTACAAACGGCTGATCATCGCCCACTCCACCAGCCAGCCGACGGCACCGGCGACGAGGAATGACAGGGCAATGGCGAAGAAAAAGTAATACGGTTGAAAGCTCGGCGCAAAGTGCGCGGTGAGGCTGGAACACACGTAGGTGGTGTAGGCGCCAATGGTCAGGAACTCCCCGTGCGCCATGTTGATCACGCCCATCTGGCCAAAGATGATCGCCAGCCCCAATGCCATCAGCAACAGCACGCAGAACACGGACAAACCGTTGAACCCCTGCATCGCCGCGATGGCTCCAAATTCCGATAGCCATTCCATGATGATGGTCTCCTGAGCGGGAGGTTGAAATGCAATCTGCTGTTGATTTATGTGGGAGCTGGCTTGCCTGCGAAGGCATCGACTGGTTATGCCTGATACACCGAGTTGTCTGCATCGCAGGCAAGCCAGCTCCCACAGAAAAGCAAAAGTACTGCGGTGGTGGAGGCTGCACTCGGTCAAATTGTGGGAGCGGGCTTGCTCGCGAAGGCGGTGGGTCAGTGACACATGAGCTGACTGACACACCGCCTTCGCGAGCAAGCCCGCTCCCACATTTGGAGCTCTGTGCATCAGATAGAAGCGCGTTGCTGTGCTGTTGCTGTGCTTTTGCTTTTACCACTCAGATCGGCTACCAGGCCGCCGTGCTCTGCTCTTGATCTGCTTTTGACTTTGATCTGACAGGCCCCGTCAACCACGCTGGCCGAACGCCGGCTTGAATCCGTGGGTAACCCGGCAGGACGCCGGGTTAGCCGCGTTGGGCCATGGATGGCCCGTCGCGGCGGCCCACGGATTCAAGCCGGAGTGAGGGCACACCGAGCCTAAGCGAGGGGCCGAGTGGTGGGGCACAGACCTTTTGGTTACTTTTGGCTGGGCCGGCATCCCGGGCGTTTGCCAAAAGTGACCCGCTGTAAGAGCGGAACCCTAAGTAGCCGTTACCGCAGCAACGGATACGCACTCATATCTACCAAAACCACCCACGGCCTTCCGTCGGCAACCACCCAAGCTACCCACCAAAAGTCTGCGAAGGCCGGCGCAACGTCGGATCAAACGGATTAATCCTCGGCCCGATCGCCGCCGCCTCACGCTTGAGCAACTCCACCACCATCGGCAACCGGCTAGGCCCCAGACGATCACTGATCGTCGCCACACTCAACGCCGCCACCGCATACCCCTCCCGATTCAAAATCGGCACCGCCAACCCCGCCATGCCTTCCAGCACGCCGGTGTTGCGCGCGGCATACCCCAGGCTGCGCACATTCTCCACCTCCGAACGCAGCAGCACCTCGTCATACAGGTGAAAATCCTTGAGCCGAGGCAAGTTGTAGCGAATCACCGTCTCACGCTCCTCCTGCGGCAAGAACGCCAGAATCGCCAAACTGCCCTGCCCTACGCCCAACGCCACACGCCCGCCAATATCCCCGGTAAAAGTGCGGATCGGGTACGGCCCTTCGCTGCGGTCCAGGCAGACCGCATCAAAACCACTGCGTGCCAGCAAAAACAGCGAATCACCCAACGACGCACTCAAGCGCAACATGCTCGGCCGCACCAGGTCGCGCAGGTTGCCGGTCTTGCCCGCGTTCGCCGCCAGCGCGAAGAACTCCAGGCTCAGGCGATAACGCTTGCTGCGCGCGTCCTGCTCGACCATCCCCTCGTCCATCAGGCTGCGCAACAGGCGATGGGTGGTGGGCTGCGACAGGCCCACCTGCTGCGCCAGTTGAGTCACGCGTTCGCCGCCTTCAGGCACCTCGCCCAATGCACGCAACAGCGCGAACACCCGCGACACACTGCCCGAACCCACTTCTTTGCCGCTGTCATTCCGCTCAGTGGAATCCATATCACATAATCTCGGCGTAAATTCTGCTGAATGAATAAATTTGAAAATAATAGTTCGTTGAGTGAAATTCCATCTTCCGCCCATCCTAGTCTTCGTCCTAATCTGCGTCCACAGGGGCGAAATGAACAACAAACGGCAGCCGACTCGAGATCGAGCGCCAGCGCACCCGCAACACTCTTTTCGCATCTGCCCAAAACAAAAAAGCGCGTTTCGACGCGACTCAAAAAGGTGGAACGCAGACATGGCTTTTCTCCAACTCAACGCCTTGAGCAAACGCTACGGCGCCGTCGACGCGGTGGTCGCCACTGACCTTGCGGTCGAAAAAGGCGAGTTCGTTTCCCTGCTCGGTCCCTCGGGCTGCGGCAAAACCACCACCCTGCAAATGATCGCCGGCTTCGTCGACGTGAGCGGCGGGCAGATCCTGCTCGACGGCCGCGACATCACCCACGCCAAACCCGCCAGCCGTGGCCTGGGCGTGGTGTTCCAGAGCTACGCGCTGTTCCCGCACATGACCGTGCGCGACAACGTCGCCTTCGGCCTGAAGATGCGCAAAGTGCCGGCCGCCGAAATCGCCAGCAAGGTCAAGACCGTGCTGGAACTGGTGCGCCTGGCCCCGCACGCCGAGCGCTACCCGCGTGAGCTCTCCGGCGGCCAGCGCCAGCGTGTAGCGCTGGCCCGCGCGCTGGTGATCGAGCCGCCGGTGCTGCTGCTCGATGAACCGTTATCCAACCTCGACGCCAACCTGCGCGAGGAAATGCAGTTTGAAATCCGCCGCATCCAGTGCGCCGTGGGCATCACCACCTTGATGGTCACCCACGACCAGGCCGAAGCGCTGTCGATCAGCGACCGCGTGGTGGTGATGCAGGCCGGACGCGTCACGCAGATCGACGCACCCTACAAGCTCTACGAACACCCACGCACGCGCTTCATATCGGACTTCGTCGGCAAGGCCAACCTGCTGCCGGGCGACTACGACGAACTCGGTACCCCACAAGTGCGCCACGCCAGCGGCGACGGCGAGCTGACCCTGAGCCTGCGCCCGGAAAAAATCACCTTGGTGGCCGCAGGCAGCGGGCGCGTGCAAGGCAAGGTCCTCGACAGCTACTTTTTCGGCAGCCAATGGCTGTACCGCGTCCACACCTCGCTTGGAGAAATCACCGTGGTGCGCAGCAACGACGGCAGCGCGCCGCTCGGTTGCGGCGCGGCAGTCGGCCTGGACTGGCACGCCGGCCTGCTGCGCGTGCTGGCGGCGGATGAGGTGCGCGCATGAGTCGGGGTTATCTGCTGTCGTTGCCGGCCCTGGCGCTGTTCACCGGGCTGTTGATTTTGCCGCTGGTGATGACGCTGGTGCTGTCGTTCAACGTGTTCGACTACCAGGTGGGCGTGAAGGCGGATGAATGGACCTTGGCGCATTACCTGTCGCTGTTCAGTGATGCGTACTTCTATGAAATCTTCTGGCGCACCTTCTGGATCAGCGCGCTGGTGACCTTGCTGTGCGTCGTGATCGGCGTGCCCGAGGCTTACATTCTGAGCCGCATGGGCACGCCGTGGCGCTCGATCTTCCTGATCCTGATCCTCACGCCGTTGCTGATTTCGGTGGTGGTGCGCGCCTTTGGCTGGAGCCTGTTGCTCGGCGCCGACGGGCTGGTCAACCAAGTGATCCAGGCCCTCGGCGGGCGCCCGGTGAAACTGCTGTACACACCGTTTGCGGTGATCATCGCGCTGGTGCACGTGATGCTGCCGTTCATGATCATTCCGGTGTGGACCTCGCTGCAAAAACTCGACCCGTCGGCAGAACAGGCGGCGCTGTCACTCGGCGCCAGCCAGGCCACGATGATGCGCAAGATCGTGTTGCCGCAGGTGATGCCCGGCGTGCTGTCCGGCACGTTGATTGTGTTCGGCCTGGCGGCCAGCTCGTTTGCGATCCCCGGCCTGCTCGGCGGACGCCGCCTGAAAATGGTCGCCACGGTGGTGTACGACCAGTACCTCTCGGAACTCAACTGGCCCATGGGCGCGACCATCGCGGTGGTGCTGCTGTTGGTCAACCTGCTGATCATGCTGAGCTGGAACCGCATGGTCGAAAGCCGCTACAAAAAGTCCCTGGGGGTTTAAGCGCATGTCCAGAAACGGTCCTTTGGCGCTCGGCTTTCATGGTGTGGTGGTGCTGTTCATGATGGCGCCGCTGGTGGTGGTGTGCCTGGTGGCCTTCACCCCGGAAAACACCTTGAGCCTGCCGACGTCGGGCTTCTCGCTGCGCTGGTTTCGCGCGGTGTTCGAGCGCGCCGACTTTATCCAGGCGTTCTATAACAGCCTGATCCTGGCGTTTACCGCCGCTACCCTGGCCACGCTGATTGCAGTACCGGCGGCCTTGGCCATCAGCCGTTATCAGTTCCCGGGGCGCAACTTTTTCAGTGCATTGTTCCTGTCGCCAATCATCATCCCGCACCTGGTGCTGGGCGTGGCGATGCTGCGTTTGTTTGCGCTGATGGGCGTAAATGGCAGCTTCACCTGGCTGATGCTCGCCCACGTGGTGATCATCACCCCGTACGTGCTGCGCCTGGTGCTGGCAGCGGCAATCGGCATTGACCGCAGCGCCGAACAGGCGGCGCAGTCGCTGGGGGCCAGCCGCTTTACGCTGTTTCGCCAGATCACCCTGCCGATGATTCTGCCCGGTGTGGCCGGCGGCTGGTTGTTGGCGTTCATCAACAGTTTCGATGAAGTGACGCTGTCGATCTTCGTCAGCTCGCCGGCCACGCAAACCCTGCCGGTGCGCATGTACGTGTACGCCACCGAGTCCATCGACCCGATGATGGCGGCGGTGTCGGCGCTGGTGATTGCGCTGACCGCAGCAACCATGATTCTGCTCGACCGGGTCTACGGCCTGGACCGCGTGCTGGTGGGGAAACATTGATGGCGCTGTTCAAACGATTGGCCGAAACCCAGCGCCCGGCTGTGGCCTTCACCCTGGATGGGCAACCCGCTACGGGCTTGCTCGGCGACACGTTGCTGACCGCCGTGCTGACCTGTGCCGAGCACCTGCGCGGCAGCGATTTCAGCGCCGAGCGCCGGGCCGGGTTCTGCCTGATGGGCGCTTGCCAGGATTGTTGGGTGCGGCTGCAGGACGGGCGCCGCGTGCGCGCCTGTGCGACGTTATTGGAAGAAGGCCAGGCGATCAGCCGCGATCCGGGGCGCCAAGCATGAAGCCGATTGTGATTGTGGGCGCAGGCCCGGCCGGCATCAGCGCGGCGCGCACCCTGCTCGACCACGGCGTCACGCCGTGCCTGGTGGATGAAAGCCTGCGCGGCGGCGGGCAGATTTACCGGCGCCAACCGGCCAACTTCCAGCGCTCGGCCAAGCAGCTTTACGGGTTTGACGCCAGCAAGGCCGAGGCCGTGCACCGCACCATGGATGAGCTGGCACCTTTGATCGACTACCGGCCGCAAACCCTGGTGTGGAACGCCGAGGACGGGCGCCTGGATATGCTCAACAACGGCCGTGCCGAGAGCGTCGAGTACGCGCAACTCATCGTCGCCACGGGCGCCACCGACCGCATCCTGCCGGTGCCCGGCTGGACCTTGCCCGGCGTCTACAGCCTGGGCGCGGCGCAAATCGCCTTGAAGTATCAAGGCTGCGCCATCGGTGAGCGCGTGGCGTTTTGCGGCAGCGGACCGTTGCTGTACCTGGTGGCGTATCAATACGCCAAGGCTGGGGCCAAGGTGGTCGCGGTGCTCGACAGCGCACCCTTCAGCGCGCAATGCCGCGCCTTGCCTGCATTGCTCGGGCAACCGGCGACGCTGGCCAAGGGTGTGTATTACCGCGCTTGGCTCACGGCCCATGGCATTCCCGTGCACCAGGGCGCGACGCTCACGCAGATCGACGGCGAACAACGGGTCAACGGTATTCATTGGGGCGAGCACACGGTGGAATGCGATGCCGTGGCCTTCGCCCATGCTTTGCGCAGCGAAACACAGCTGGCGGATTTGCTCGGCTGTGAGTTTGCCTGGAACAGCTTGAACCGCGCCTGGCTGCCACAACGCGACAGCGCCGGGCGCAGCAGTGTCCACGGCGTGTACCTGGCAGGCGATGGCGCCGGAATCATGGGCGCCGACGCGGCGCAGATGGCCGGTGAGCGCGCTGCGTTGGCGGTATTGGAAGACGCTGGTATGGCCACTGATCATCGCCGCATCGCCTTCCTGGAACAGCAACTGGCGAGCATCCAGCGCTTTCGCCACGGCCTGGAAACCGCATTCCCCTTCCCCGAACACTGGGCCGCGCAGGCGCCGGATGAATTGATGCTGTGCCGCTGCGAAGAAGTCAGCGTCGGCGAGGTGCGCGCAGTGGTGGATGAAGGCCACTGGGAAATCAATCGGGTCAAAGCCCATTGCCGCGTCGGCATGGGCCGCTGCCAGGGCCGCATGTGCGGGCTGGCAGCGGCGGAGATTGTCGCCGAGCGCAGTGGCCGCGGGATTGAACACGTCGGGCGCCTGCGCGGCCAGGCGCCGATCAAGCCGCTGCCGTTTGGCGTAGAGGTGCAGCCATGATCGACGTGATCGTGTTGGGCGGCGGCATCGTCGGCGCTTCGGCGGCCTTGATGCTGGCGCAAAAAGGTCAGCGCGTAGCTTTGGTAGAGCGCGACTTTTGCGGCTCGCATTCCAGCGGCGTCAACTACGGCGGCGTACGCCGTCAGGGTCGGCCATTGCATCAATTGCCGCTGTCGCAGCGCGCCCATCAGTTGTGGGCCGACTTGCCGGGGCTGATCGGCATCGACGGCGAGTACGTGCGCTCCGGGCATTTGAAGTTGGCGCGCAGCCATGCCGATTTTGCCGCGCTGCACACCTATGCCGAGCAAACCCGAGGCTTTGGGCTGGGCTTGCAGTTGTTGGATCACGCGCAGCTGCGCGCGCGATTCCCTTGGGTCGGCGATATCGCGGTCGGCGCTTCATTGTGCCCTGAAGACGGGCACGCCAACCCGCGCCTGGTGTCGCCCGCCTTTGCCCGCGCCGCGCAGCGCCAGGGTGCTGAGGTATACGAGCAGGCCGAAGTGATGCGCATCGAACATGACGGCCAGCGGTTCCAGGTGCACTGCGCCAACGGCCTGCACCTGCAAGCGCCGTGGCTGCTCAACTGCGCCGGCGCCTGGGCCGGGACCGTCGCCGCGCAATTTGGCGAACCGGTGCCGATCACCTCGGCGCACCCGGCGATGCTGGTGACCGAGCCGTTGCCGGTGGTGATGGACGTGAGTACCGGCGTCGAAGGCGGCGGCATTTATGCGCGCCAGGTCGCCCGTGGCAATTGCATTCTTGGCGGCGGCCGGGGCTTTGCCCTTGGCCCGCTGACGGCGCGTCCGGGGCAGGCGGCGGTGCTGGAGATTTTGCGCAACGCCGGCGAGTTGTACCCGTTTCTCAAAGGTGCCCAGGCGATACGTACCTGGAGCGGCACCGAAGGTTACTTACCCGATCACGAACCGGTGATCGGCCCCAGCGGCACCCAGCCTGGCCTGCTTCACGGTTTCGGCTTTGCCGGCGCCGGGTTCCAGCTCGGCCCTGCGGTCGGTGAAGCCCTGGCAGAGATCGTCTGCAGCGGGGCCAGCCGGCAACCCATCGAAGCGTTTTCCATCCGTCGTTTCCAAGCCTGAGAGGAAAAACACCCATGCACACACGTATCGCGCTGTCCTGCTTGTCCCTCACGTTGCTCGCCTCCACCGCGCATGCCGCGCCCACGCTGTACCTGGGCATGAACGGCGGCACCATGGAGCGGGTGTACGCCGACAAGGTGCTGCCCGCGTTCGAGAAAGCCAATAACGTCAAGGTGGTGATCGTGCCCGGCACCTCGTCGGACATCCTCGCCAAGGTCCAGGCCAACAAAGACAACCCGCAAATGCACGTGATGTTCCTCGACGACGGCATCATGTACCGCGCCATCTCCATGGGCCTGTGCGACAAACTTGCACCGAGCGCGCCCCTGGACCAGATACCGGCCAAGGCCAAAATCAAGGACGAAGCCGTGGCGGTAACCCTGGGCGTCACCGGCCTTGGCTACAACGCCAAGATGTTCAAGGAAAAAGGCTGGGCCGCACCCACCTCGTGGATGGACCTGGCCGACCCACGCTTCAAAGACAAGGTGGTGTTCCAGTCCCTGGCCTCCTCCACCTTCGGCCTGCACGGTTTCCTGATGTTCAACCGTATCCAGGGCGGCTCCGAAACAGACGTAGAACCGGGCTTCAAGGCCTGGCCGAAAACCATCGGCCCCAACGTGCTGGAATACATCGCCAGCTCGGCGAAGATTTCCGAGATGGTGCAAACCGACGAGGCGGCGATTTTCCCTCTGACGCCGACCCAGGTGACCACACAGAAACTGCTGGGCATCCCGATGGAATATGCGCAACCCAAGGAAGGCGCCGTGGTGCTCAATGTGGCCGAGTGCGTGATCGCGCGTAACGACCAGCCGGAATTGGCGCAGAAACTCGCAGCTTTCCTGCTGACCGCGCAAGCCCAGGCGCCGGCGTTGGAGGAAGGTGACCAGATCCCGTCGAACCCGACCACGCCGACCACCGATAAAACCCGCGCGCGGGTGGAGGCCATGCAGGGCTACTTGCAGACGGCGATTTCGATTGATTGGGACCAGGTGAATCAGGCGCGGCCGGAGTGGAACGCGCGGTGGAGTCGCTCGATCGAGCGCTGATGATCGTTCCCACGCGTGGGAACGATCACGGGGCAATCGGCAGTGCTCGCTTGTGCGCTGTCTTGCTGTAAGCGCCCTCAACAATCGCCCGCACCCGCTCACTCACTGGCTCGCCCATCAGGTACGCGTCGATCTCTGCATAAGAGCAGCCATAGGCATGCTCATCCAGCTTGCCCGGCGCCAATTCTTCGAGGTCGGCGGTCGGGTGTTTGTGCACCAGGTTCGCGGGAGCGCCGAGGGCCGTAGCCAACAGCCGAACCTGGGTTTTGGTCAGGCCCGACAGCGGTGCCAGGTCGCAGGCGCCGTCGCCGAATTTGGTGAAGAAGCCCATCAACGCTTCGGCGCCATGGTCGGTGCCGACCACCAAACCGTTGTGCAGGTTGGCCACGGCGTACTGCGCGATCATCCGCGTGCGCGCCTTGACGTTGCCTTTGACGAAGTCGACATGCGCGGCGCTGGCTTCGGTCGCGGTGAGGCTGGCCATCAGACCGTCAACGCTGGCGGCGATATTCAAGGTGTCGATGTGATCCGGCTTGATGAAACCCAAAGAGGCCTGGGCGTCGCTTTCATCGGCCTGGGTTTTGTACGGCAGGCGCATGGCGATAAAACGCGCGGCGTAGTCTTCGGCACGCAGTTGCTCCACGGCCAACTGACACAGGCGCCCCGCCGTCAGGGAATCGACACCGCCGCTGATGCCCAGCACCAGCGCCTTGCAACCGGAGCTACGCAAGGTGCTTTTGATGAAAGCGATGCGCCGCTGAATCTCCTGCGGCTCGCCGCCCTTGACGAGCGCGCGGTTAATGTTCAGTTCTTGGGCGATACGTGCCTGAGTTTGCATATCACACCTCTCTATATGACGTGGATTGACCTGTGGGAGCGGGCTTGCCCGCGAAGACGGCGTGTCAGTCAACACCTTCAAGGCTGAGCCACCGCCTTCGGGAGCAAGCCCCCTCCCACAGAAAACACCTTCGCCGCGTACTGTAAAAACGAGGCGTCTTCACAGACGTTCTTGATCGGGTCATCGGAAAACTTCACCACCGGCTCACCGTGCACACGCACCAGTTTCATCACGATGCTCAACGGCTCCACACCCTCGACATCGCAGGCCAAGCTGGTGCCCATGCCGAAACCGAACCTGGCCTTGCCACGGATGTGTCGCAGGATCGGCAGGCATTTTTCGAAATTCAGGCCGTCGGAGAACATCAGGTCCTTGGTCATCGGGTCGATGCCCAGCTGCTTATAGCGCGCCAGGACTTTGTCGGCCCAGACGATGGGATCACCGGAGTCCTGGCGCAGGCCGTCGTAGAGCTTGGCGAAGTACAGGTCGAAATCCTTGAGGAAAAAATCGGTGCTGATGCAGTCGGTCAAGGCGATGCCGAGGCGACCGCGGTATTCGCGCACCCAGTTTTCCAATGCGGCGTTCTGGCTCTCGCGCAGGCGCCCCAGTTGCTGGTGCACCATCAGCCATTGGTGGGCCATGGTGCCGATCAGCGGCAGGTCGAATTCGTAGGCCAGGTGGGCGTTGCTGGTGCCGATGAACTGCCCGGGGAAGTCGCGGCGCATGATGTCCACCACTTCGCGCTGGGCCTTGAACGACAGGCGCCGACGTGTGGAAAAGTCCGAGACGCGCAGGTCGGCCAGCTCCTCACGGCTGAGGTTTTTTTCCAGCCAGTCGAACTTCTGGTAGAGCTTGCGGGTGACGTCTTCCAGGCTCACGTCGGGGTATTTGTCGCGGTTGCGCAATTCGCTGACCAACGCCAGCACCGGCTGCTCGAACATGATGCAGTGCAGCATCGGCCCGACCACGCGGATGTTCAGTTGGCCATCGACCTCGCTGACGTGGATGTAGCGCAGGTTGAAGCGGAACAGGCCCAGGAAGCGCTCGTAATCGGGGGTCAGGTATTCGCGAAAGCGTGGGTTGAACAGAAAACGCAGTTCGCCTTCGCGCATCTGCAGGCCGGCGAGTTTCTCCAGCTCGTCGCGCAATTGCGGAATCAGGTGACCGAGCTTTTCCTTGGCGCGGACGATGAAGTTGTATTCCACGTCGACATTCGGGTGCTGGTGCAGCACGGCCTGCATCATGGTGAAGGTGTAGTAGTCGGTGTCGAGCAAGCCCTGGATTACCGGGGAATCGTAGTCGTAGGCACTTTCCATGGTGTTTCTCCTTAGCGCGTGGCCATCGCGGCCAGTTCTTCGCGGGTGCTGCTGATGACAGCACCGGCCTTGAGCAACTCATTCACCGCCTGTACGCCGCCCTCCTCGCTGATACCTCGGCAGGCCGGCAAATGCACGACCACCTCCAGGCCAGCCTTGAGCAGTTGCAACGCGGTGGTCTTGACGCAGTAATCCAGGGCCAGGCCACCGACGATCACGCGGCGCACGCCTTGGGCGTTCAAATATTCGATGACGCCGGTCGACAGCTTGTCGTGCAGGTCGTGGTAGCAGGCACCGTAGGGGTGCAGATCGGGCTCGACGCCTTTCCAGATGAAGTAGTCGTAGTCATACGGCGTGGGCAATTCGTCCAGCAGCGTAAAACCCTCGGTGCCCGGCACACAGTGGCTGACCCAGGTGACATCGGCGTGGGCCAGCCCGGTGGGTTGCAGCATCTCACTGTGCTGGGTGACCACCCATGGGGCGTGCGGGGTGTGCGCGTCTTTGCTACCGACACGGTGGCCGGCGAGGCTGGCCATGTAGTTGAGTTCGGCACCGATCTGGTCACCGCCCACCACCGGCAATTCGTCGGGGCACAGCGGCGTGAAGCTCTTCTGGGCGTCGACGTCGAATGAAGCAATGGCAGTTCTCAAGAGGGTCATGGTGATTCTCCGGTGGCCTGGAAACAAAAGTACACGTCATGTACTTTCATTGCAAGAAACATTTAGTTATCTATCCTGGAGCAAGTACATGACATCGCTGTTCGATCCGTTAGACTGTGCCCCACCGCTGTTCAGAAGGATGTCACATGCCACTTAGCGCCTACCTCCACACCGTCGACCTGTGCGTGTTGTTCTACTGCCGCGCCTCCGGGGAATTGAAGCTGCTGCTGAACAAGCGCGAAGCCGAGCCGTTTGCCGGGCATTGGGCGTTACCGGGCGTGGTGGTCAACGGCGGCGTGCAAGATCTGAGCCTCAAGGACGCCGTGGAGCGCTTGCGGGCCAGTGATAAGGTCGGCTTTGATCTGGCCTGGAGCGAGCAAGTCGGCACGGTGGGCGATGCGTTTCGCGACCCGCGCTGCTGGTCGTCGTCCACCTACTACCTGGCGATCGTGGCCGATGACGTGGCGTTGGGTGAGCATCAGGCCTGGTTTTCGCTGAATGCAGTGGCCGACGGCAGTATCAAGCTGCCGTTCGACCACAACCTGATCGTCGCCGCCGTGCAGGAGCGGCTGTTGTCCAAGTCGCTGTACAGCAACTTGCCGTTGATGTTTTTGGGCAACGAGTTCAGCGCGCCGCAAGCGACCACGATCTTCTCGCTGGTGCTGGCGCGGCCGGTGTTGAAGACCAGTATTCGCCAGCGTTTGTTGAAGCTGACTGAGGCGGGGTATTTGCGTGAGACGGGGCGCAAGAAGAATGGCGAAGGCGGCAGGCCCCAGGCGACGGTGGAGAACCTGAAGCCTGGGGAAGTGTATTTTTTTGATCGCAGTTTTGCTGACTGACTCGATATCACCAACAATGAAGATCAAATGTGGGAGCGGGCTTGCTCGCGAAAGCAGTGTGTCAGTCACCGGATGGATTAGCTGACCCACCGCATTCGCGAGCAAGCCCGCTCCCACATTTTTGATTGGTGCAAGGCGCTAGTTCATCCAGTTGCCGCCATCGACGTTATAGGTTTGGGCGACTACATAGTCGGCCTCTTTGGAAGCCAGGAAGATAGCCATCCCGGTCAAATCCTCTGCCGTGCCCATGCGCCCGAACGGCACTTCGGCCCCTACCCGCTTCTTCTTCTCGCCCGGCGCCAACCCTTCATGCTGGGCAAACAACGCGTCCACGCCATCCCAGTGCTCGCCGTCCACCACGCCTGGGGCAATGGCGTTGACGTTGATGCCCTGCTTGATCAGGTTCAGCCCCGCCGATTGCGTGAGGCTGATCACCGCCGCCTTGGTCGCACAATAGATCGCCACCAACGGCTCGCCCCGCCGCCCGGCCTGGCTGGCCATGTTGATGATCTTGCCGCCGTGGCCCTGGCTGATCATCTGTCGGGCGGCGGCCTGCAGGGTGAACAGCGTGCCGGCGACGTTGATCGAGAACAGGCGCTCATAGCTGTCGCGGGTAATGTCGACGATGGGCGCCAGGTCAAACAGCGCGGCGTTGTTGATCAGGATGTCGAGCTTGCCGGCATGGGCCACCACGGCGGCAATCGCGGCGTCGATGGAGGCCTGGTCGGTGACGTCCATCGCGACGGCATACGCCTGTGGGCCCAGCTCTGCGGCGGTGGCCAGGGCGCGTTGCAGGTTGATGTCGGCGATGGCTACCGTAGCGCCTTCGGCGATATACGCCTGGGCAAAGGCGCGACCGATGCCGCGCGCCGATCCGGTGATCAGCGCGCTCTTACCTTCGAGTCGTTTCATGGGGCTGTCCTGTAGAAATTATTTCGGGTAGCCGGCGCGTTTCATCTCGCGCTCGGTGGTGGACTGAGCTTCGAGCAGCGCCTGGTCAACCGTCATGCCGCCGGTCAGCGCCGCCGAAAACAGCTTGCCGACCGAGGTGCCGATGGCCTGGAATTCCGGAATGGTCACGTACTGAATGCCCACGTACGGCACCGGCTTGGCCGAGGGGTGCGCGGGGTCGGCGTGCTTCATCATTTCCAGGGTCACCTGGGCAAACGGCGCGGCCTTCAGGTAAGCCTCGCTGTAGGTGGACTGGCGGGTGCCCGGCGGTACGTTGGTGATGCCTTCCTTATCAGCGACCAGTTGGATGTAATCCTTGGACGTTGCCCAGGTGATGAACGCCTTGGCGGCGTCTTTGTGCTTGGAGGTCGCCGGAATCGCCAGGGACCAGGCGTAGAGCCAGGAAGAGCCTTTGTCGGTGACTTCGGTGGGGGCCGCAGCAAAACCTACGTCGTCGGCGACCTTGCTCTGGCTCTTGTCGGTGGTAAAGGAGCCGGCGACGCTGGCGTCGACCCAGATCGCGCACTTGCCGCTGTTGAACAGCGCCAGGGTTTCATTGAAGCCATTGCTGGAAACACCAGGCGGGCCGTAGTTCTTCAGGGTGTTGACGTAATAGTTGGCGGCGGCGGTCCACTCGGGGCTGGTCAGTTCCGGCTTCCACTGTTCGTCGAACCAGCGTGCGCCAAAGGCGTTGGCCATGGTGCTCAGCAGCGCGATGTTCTCGCCCCAGCCGGCCTTGCCGCGCAGGCACATGCCGTATTGGTCTTTGTCTTTGGCCGTGAGTTTGGCGGCGAACTCACCCAGCTGGGTCCAGGTGGGATGCGCGGGCATGCTCAGCCCGGCTTGCTTGAACAGGTCGGTGCGGTAGTAGGTGACCGTACTTTCGCCATAGAACGGCAAGGCGTACAGGGTGTTATCGACCGACAGGCCCTGGCGCACCGATGGGAAAATATCCTCGGCGTCGTAGTCGGCCGGCAGTTGGGTCAGGGGTTCCAGCCAGTGCTTGGCGCCCCATAACGGCGTCTCGTAGGTGCCGATGGTCAGCACGTCGAACTGGCCGCCCTGGGTGGCGATATCGGTGGTGAGGCGCTGGCGCAGCACGTTTTCTTCCAGTACCACCCAGTTGAGCTTGATGTCCGGGTGCTGGGCCTCAAAGACCTTGGACAGCCGTTGCATGCGGATCATGTCGCTGTTGTTGACGGTGGCGATGGTGACGGTGTCGGCGGCATAGCTGGGCAGGGCCAAGGCCAGGCCGGACAGCAGGAAAAGCGCTTGCGGGAGCTTTGACATGGCGGTATCCACCTGTTGTTTTTGTTGTCGAGCGCCGATTACAGCAGCTTGGCCAAGCCCTCACAAACGAATGGCGAATGCGCCACTGATACTTTTTTAACCCAGGCGCGCAGATCAAAAAAGTATCAGTGCCGAGCGAAACCGGGGGTAGCGCAGCCGCTGCCAACGCGGGTATTTTGCTGGAATTCCAGCCGTAAAAGAGGCATCACCATGCCCATCAGCCGCGCCAAACTGTTCGAGCACCGCCCCGCCGAACTCGAAGTCATCCTGCCCGAGCCGGACCACTGCTTTCGCTGGTTCGAACACGACTACCCCTATGACCTGGCGCGCTGGAACCACCACCCCGAGTTCGAAATTCACCTGATCCGCCAGGGCAGCGGCAAGTTGGTGGCCGGCGACTATATCGGCGCGTTCAGTGCCGGGCATGTCGCGCTGATCGGTCCGGACTTGCCCCACGACTGGATCGGCGACCTGGCCCCCGGTGAATACCTGACCGGGCGCGACGTGGTGCTGCAATTCGACGGCGCCGCCCTCCTCGCCCTGCGCAAAACCCTGCCGGAACTCGGCGACCTGCAACCGCTGTTCGAACACGCCCGGCGCGGCCTGCAATTCAGCGGCGACACCGCCGTGCACGCCGCGCGCTTGCTCGAAGACATCGGCAGCGCCCAAGGCCTGCAACGGCTGATCCTGTTCCTGCAACTGCTCGACACCCTGAAAAACGCCCCGGTGCCCAACGTGCAGGCGCTGGCCAGCCCCTGCTACGCCCCCACCCTGGACGCACGCAGCGCCGAGCGCATCAACAAAGCCTTCGATTACCTGATGAGGGAACTGACCGGCGACTTGCGCTTGTCCGTCATCGCGCAACAGCTGGACATGAGCGAGCCGGGCTTCTCGCGGTTTTTCAAACGCAACACCGGCCACGGTTTTATCGACCTGATGCGCAAGTTTCGCGTACAGCGCGCCTGCCGGCTGTTGCTGCAAAGCGACATGTCGGTGGCGGATATCTGTTTTGAAGTGGGCTACGCCAACCTGTCCAACTTCAACCGGCATTTTCGGATC
Organism: Pseudomonas sp. MF6747; assembly: GCF_963890955.1. Classification (NCBI taxonomy): domain Bacteria; kingdom Pseudomonadati; phylum Pseudomonadota; class Gammaproteobacteria; order Pseudomonadales; family Pseudomonadaceae; genus Pseudomonas; species Pseudomonas sp. MF6747. The sequence continues at coordinate 235,553 of NZ_CAWPSZ010000045.1, read as the reverse complement.
GAGATGAACCAGACGCCGAGCGAGTATCGACGGGAGACGGCGATGCATTTGTTCAACCGGATCGAGAAAATGACACCCAGTCATTTTTGATCAAAGCGTCGACTAATTCTGCTTTTCTCCATTTTATTCAAGCCATTGAGCAAAGTTGGTACAGCCTGTGCAAACGTTTGCGGAACGAACTTGGTAGGCAAGTTCTCCTTTGCCCGAGGAATCGGGTCAAACCGCGTACGAATAGGGATTTTCCATGCACTCCACCTCAAGGCGTCCTGCTTCCTTTGGTGTTTCCTTGCTACTGGCCGCCGTTACGGGAGTACTCAGCGCACCCATTTTGGCGCAGGAAAAACCCGCCGATGACTCAGCACAGGGCGAAACCCTGGCCCCTGAAGCCAGCCCGACGAAAAAAGGCGCGTACCTGTCGGAATGGTTCAACCAGGACCTGACACTGATCGGCAGCAAAGACATCAGCTTCGGCCCCAAACCGCAGGATGACGTGTACCTGGAATACGAGTACTTCGGTCGCAAGGGCCCGTTCGAGTTGTATGGCTATATCGACGTGCCGAAAATTCTCGGTATCGGTAACAGTAATGACAAAGGCGCATGGGACCATGGCTCGCCGGTGTTCATGGAGCACGAGCCGCGCATCTCCATCGACTACCTGGCCGGTCGCAGCCTGGCCATCGGGCCGTTCAAGGAATGGTACGTGGCGTTTGACTGGATCTACGACCACGGCAGCAACAAGTCGAACCGCGCCAACACCCTGTACAGCGGCCTGGGCACCGACATCGACACGCACTCGCGGGTCAACCTGTCGGCCAACTTCTATGGGCGTTACCAGTGGGAAAACTATGGCGCGAGCAATGAATACCAGTGGGATGGCTACCGTGCGCAAATGAAGTACATCGTGCCCATCAGCAAGTTCGACAACGGCGCGTCGCTGACCTACATCGGCTTCACCAACTACGACTTCGGCTCGGACCTGCACAAGGACAACCCGGCACGTACCGCCAATTCGGTGGTGGCCACCAACGTGCTGCTGTACTCGTTCACCCACCTGCGTTTCACCCTGGTCGGCCGTTACTTTCACAACGGCGGCAACTGGGAGGACGGCAGCGAGCTTAATTTTGGCGAAGGCAACTTCCGCGCCCGCTCGGATGGCTGGGGCTACTACGCCGGTGTCGGCTACCAATTCTGATCAAGGAGTATTAGATGAACGCATTAACCCGTCTTTCGCTGGCCGTCGGCCTGGCTGTGTTGCCCCATGTGGTGCTGGCGGACACCGCGCCGATCAAGCCTAAAGTGATGCTGATCACCATGTTTGCCCCCGAGGCGCAAACCTGGATCGATCGCCTGGAACTCAAGCAGGAAGTGCGCGTGCCCGGCCTGTCCGCCGAATACCCGGTGATCCGCTGCAACACCCAGGACGTGTGCCTGCTGGTCACCGGCATGGGCCAAACCAACGCCGCCGCCTCCACCCTGGCATTGGCCTTGTCGCCCAAGTTCGACCTGCGCCAGAGCTATTTCCTGATTGCCGGGATTGCCGGCATCAGCCCCAAACACGGCACCATCGGCACCGCCGCCTGGGCGCATTACCTGGTGGAGTTCGGCACCCAGTGGGAAATCGACTCGCGCGATGCGCCTAAAGGCTGGCCGACCGGATACATCGGCATCAACACCAAAGGCCCGAACGAGAAACCGCCGCTGGACTACAAAACCGAAGTGTTTGAGCTCAACCCCAAGCTGCAAGCCAAGGCATTTGCCCTGTCGCACAAGGTTGAGTTGAGCGAAAGCAAGGAATCCACCGCCTGGCGCAAACACTACCCGGCGGCCCCGGCCAATCAGCCGCCGCAAGTGACCCAATGTGACACCGTGGCCGGCAACACCTGGTTCTCCGGTACACGTCTGAGCGAGCGCGCCGAGGTCTGGACCAAGCTGCTCACCGACAACAAAGGCGAGTACTGCACCACTCAGCAGGAAGACAACTCCACCTATGAAGCCCTGCTGCGCGCCAGCCGCGAAGGGTTGGTGGATATCCAGCGCCTGGCCGTGGTGCGTGCCGGGTCCGATTTCGACCGGCCGTACCCTGGCTACAGCGAGGTGGACAACCTGCTGAAATATGCCGACCAAGGCGGGTTTGTGCCGGCGTTGGAAAACCTGTATCGCACGGGCAATCCGCTGGTACAGGCGATTCTCAAGAACTGGTCCGCCTGGGAAAAAGGCGTCCCCGAAGCCTGATACAAATCAAACTGTGGGAGCGGGCTTGCCCGCGATAGCGATCTGTCAGTCCGAGAGTGGTTGACTGATGCGTCGCCATCGCAGGCAAGCCAGCTCCCACATTTTTTCGACCGTGTTAACAATCCTTATGCCGTCGGATGGGCCACATTCAGCGCCTTATCCACCAACAGCTGCACCCCCTCCAGCATCCGGCAGATGCCCAGCGCGACATTACGTTGCGACCCTTCGATTTCAAACGCCATATGGTGAGCAATCTCGCTGATGGACGCCAAATCCTGGGAAGCATTGACCAGCAAGGTTTCTGTGCCCAGATCGGCGCGCACGGTGAAGAGCCCGTCGGCAGCTTCGGGGATGGGTTTTGCGGGGTTGAGGTAGTGGTTGATCGCGCGGTAGGCCACTTCGTGCAGGGTGCTGGTATCGAAGTCTGGTTGGCCTGGGGGATTTGGGCTGTCTTTGATCATGGTGGAACTCCGTCGACAAGTGGAGCTGCCAACGCTCGCGGTCAAGCGAGTTAAGGTGGCAGCTGTACGCGGGTTGACCGACCGGTTGTCAACGAACCCGGCATACCCAAAGGTATCCCGCGCACAACTGCCGCGACACCATACCTCAGGCATAAAAAAAACGCCTGAGATAGGTACAGGGCGTAGCGTTTCGTTAACAAGGTCGGACGGTCAAATCCGGCCGCTGAATGGGCAGCGACGGCAGTGAGGTTAGTCAACGCCCTTCCGAGCGACAACCTGAAACCCTTGTGGGAAACGTCTGATCGAGCGCGCCTCCTGAAGCCCAATGAAGATCAAAATTTGGGAGCGGGCTTGCCCGCGATGGCGGCCTATCAGGTAAAAATTGTGGGCTGACTCACCGCCATCGCGGCATAGGTTTCTACACATCTTTTTTACGAATTTAGTTCTGTGGGGGTTGCGGAGGCCGCTGGGTACATATCCGTTGTTTGGGTGATGGCGGATATGGGTTCCGCTCTTACAGCGGGTCACTTTTGGAAAAGAGCCCCAAAAGTAACCAAAAGGGCTCTTGCCCCACCACTCGGCACCTCGCTCACGCTTCGGTGTGCCCTCACGCAGGCTTTGGAGCGGGGGCCGCCGCGATGGGCCATCCATGGCCCAGCGCGGCTAAACCGGCGTCCTGCCGGTTTACCCCCGCTCCAAAACCTGCGTTCGGCCAGCGTGGTTTAACGGGGCGCCTAAGATCAAGATCACAAGCAGATCAAGATCAAAAGCCGAGCACGGCGGCCTAGTAGCCGACCTGAGTGGTTAGATCAAAAGCAAGAGCGAGGCGGCCTGACAGCCGACCTGTTCTTGGAAGCTGAACTCGGTTGAATTGTGGGAGGGGGCTTGCCCCCGATGGCGGTGTGTCAGTCAGCTAATTAGTAACTGACACACCGTATTCGCGAGCAAGCCCGCTCCCACATTTTGAGCTCAGTACATCAGGTAGATGTGTGTACTCGGTCAATGTGGGAGCTGGCTTGCCTGCGAAGGCATCAACTGGTTATGCCTGATGTACCGAAGTGTCTGCATCGCAGGCAAGCCAGCTCCCACAGAAAAACAGCTCTGCCTTTGCCCTGTTTTTGCTGTGCTGTTGCCCTGCTTCTGCTTCAACCACTCAGGTCGGCTACCAGGCCGCCGTGCTCTGCTCTTGATCTGCTTTTGATCTTGATCTGACAGGCCCCGTCAACCACGCTGGCCGAACGCAGGCTTGAATCCGTGGGTAACCCGGCAGGACGCCGGGTTAGCCGTGTTGGGCCATGGATGGCCCGTCACGGCGGCCCACGGATTCAAGCCGGAGTGAGGGCATGCCGAGCCTAGGCGAGGCACCGAGTGGTGGGGCAAGACCTTTTGGTTACTTTTGGGGCGTTTGCCAAAAGTGACCCGCTGTAAGAGCGGAACCCTAAGTGGCCGTTACCGCAGCAACGGATATGTACTCAATCTACCCAAACCAAGGTGATGCCATCCCAGGCAAGCCAGCTCCCACATTGGCGAGTGAGTTAAGGCACAAAGATGATCTTGTCCGCACTGCCCGTGTTCACTTCTTCGTAGCACTGCACGCCATCCGCCAACGCCACTTCGCGCAAGCCGGTGGGCAACGGCAACGACCCCTCATCAAAAAAACGCCCGAACTGCTCCAGCATCACCGCGCACTGCTCACAGTTGTAGAGCAACGAGTTGATCCCCACCACCGAACCGCCTTTGCGATACAGCGCCAGAGCCGGCAGTTGCACATGCCCATCCACCGGTGCGGCGATGATTGCAATACGGCCGAACGGCGCCAAACCAGCAACAGACGCCGGCAACCAGAAACCGGTGGTGTCGAAAATCACATCCGCGCCGCCCTTGAACACGGCATTAACCTGCACGCCCAACTCTTCCGGCTTGCCCAGCGTAATTGCCTCAAACCCTTGAGCCTGCAGCACCTCAACCTGATCAGCCTTGCGCACCGCCGCCAGCACCTGCGCACCCCGGATCTTCGCCAACGCCAAGGCCGCGCTGCCGACGGCGCCATTGGCACCAATCACCAACAACCGCGTGCCTTTAACCACACCGCTGCGCTCAAGCGCATCCCATGCGGTGGTATAGGGCACGCCAAGGCTGGCAGCTTGGGCAAAACTCAAATGCGTTGGCTTATGCGCCACACCCTTGGCCGACACGGTGACGTATTGAGCGTGGGAGCCATCGGCGAAAAAGCCGAGGTCGCGCCCGGTGCCCCACACCTCTTGACCGACCAGTGCCTGCGGCCCCTCGACCACAACCCCGGCAAAATCCCGGCCGGGAATACGCGGCAATGTGGTGTATGGGAAACGACCGAGCACGTTCTTGACGTCGCTGGGGTTCAGGCCGGCAGCCTTGATTTGCACCAGTACTTCACCGGCAGCCGGCACCGGCTTGGCGACGTCAACGAAACTCAGGGCGGCGAGGTCGCCGGTGGCGGAAAATTGCAGTGCTTTCATGGCCAATATCCATCGAAGGGAAAAAGGGAATCAGGACAACCAACCGCTGACCCACTCGCGCCCCATGGGCCAGAGTTTCTCGCCGAGCAACATGCCCATCAGGCCCACCAGGGCAATGGCGGGCGGCGCGGGTGAGCGGAAGTCCAAGGCGCCGTAGATCACGCCGACAAACAGGCCGATGGCGAGGGAAAGCAGGTAGTTCATGAGGACGGCGCCTTGTAGGTTGATGCGCTCAGTGTAGTGAGCGCCTGCCTGAAGCATCGGCCAAGTGCTTCAGGATTTCGGCCAAACCCTCAACCTGTGTAGTGCGACGGCGCCACGCCAAGTTCACGCCGGAACATGTCGCTGAAGCTGCTGGGCGAATAGCCCAGAGACCGCGCAATGCCACTCACCGACTGGCCCTGGATCAGCTCCGCCACCGCCGTGGCCAGTTGCACTTGGCGGCGCCATTCGGCAAAGCCCATGCCCAGGTGGTTCTGGAACAGCCGCGCCAGGGTGCGCACGCTGGCACCGGCGGCCTCGGCGTGTTGCTCGAACGGGACCTCCAGCGACGGCGCCGCCATCACCGCCTGGCAGGCGTTGATCAAGCGACGGTCGGCGCCCACCGGCATGGCGATGCGGATCTGCGAACGACGGGCCCGCTGCAATTCCAGCAGGGCCAGGCCGACGACGGCGTCGTAGTAGGCCGTATCGCCGTTGTCGCCCTGGTCGACCAAGGTGACGATCAGCTCGCGCAACAGCCCGCCGACTTCAATCACCTGCACCTGGCTGTCCAGCGTCGCCGCCAGGGCCGGGCGCAGGTAGATATTGCGCATCTGCAGGTCCGAGACCACGCGGATGCCATGTTCCACGCCCGGCGGCAGCCACACCGCGCGCTGGGGCGGCACAACCAGCGCTTCGCGAGGCGTTTCGACCCACATCACGCCGCTCATGGCGTAGAGCAACTGGCCCCAGTCGTGGCTGTGGGGCTCGACGTACAACCCACGCGGGTAGGTGCGCGCCAGGGGTTGCACGGGCACGGCGTGATCACTGAGGTCGGGGGGCGCGGCCAGGGCCATGGGCTACACATCATCAAGGGTGAGCCGCCATGGTAATGACCGGCGCCCCACAATCCGAGTGAATTTTTGCTGCCCGCAACGATCACTTGCTTACACCTTGAGAGTAGGGAGCTCTAACAATGGACGGATCAGAACCGGTCAATGGCAAGGCGCGCATCGACTACACCCAGGACACTTTATTCGGACCGATGTCCAAGCATGCCGAGTGCCAGGTGAGTGTTCAGCGCACACCGGAGCGCACCGTGCTGCGGGTGTTCCAGCCGCTGCCGGATGATCTGCACGCGGCGCAAACCGTGGTGTTTGCGCTCCAGGGACGGCGGATCAGCGCGGTGGTCAAAGGCCGTCAGCGCCTGGCCGACCACAGCGTCAGGTTCGAACTCAAACCCCACTAAAAAGAGGCCGGTAACACCGGCCTCCCGCCAACACGCTTAGCCGTGAGCCGACTTGGCGCACTCACAGCCCGTTGGCGCCATACACGGCTCACCATGGGCATGGTGCTCGGCACAGCCTTGGCAGCAATAGCCTTTACCGTCCTTCATTACCGCGTCGGCGCCCAGTACACATTTGCAGTGTGGGCAAGCACAGGTTTTATCTGGCATGGTCAGACTCCTTTTCATGGTCGTCCAAGTGCTGCGAACGCAGCACCTTAAGCAATGACTCCCGGCAACGCAGCAAGGTTCAGCCCGTTAATCGGCCTGACGGGTATTGCTGCGGTACATGAACACCAGCGCCAGCGCCAGACAGAGCATCGCCACGATACGGCTGCCCGACAGTTCGATCGCCGGGTTACCCAGCCAGCCGAAGTTGTCGATCAGCATGCCCATGCCCAACTGCCCGACGATCACCGCCACCGTTGCCACCGCCGTGCCGACGATGGGCACCGCGCCAACCATCACCATCATGTACACCACGCCGAACAACGCGCCGGTCAGTTGCCACTTGGGCACCTCGAGCAAGCTGACGGCCTGGGCCGGCTCGAAAAAGAAAATCAACAGCGCCGTGGTCATGGCGCCCACCGCAAAGGTCAGCAAGCTGCTGCGCAATACGCCCACTGCCTGGCCCAGGCGGCCGTTAATGGCCGCTTGCACACTCAGTACCGCACCGGCGGCAATCACCAGTACCAACAACAGAATCAGATTCATCGCCTTACCCTCGTGCAATCAGAACAAGTGCCGCCACAATCAGCGCCAACGCAATCCAGCGCTCTCCATTGACCCGCTTGGGTGCCGTGCCAAACCAGCCGAAATGGTCGATCAACACACTCTTGCCCACCTGGCCCGAGAGGATCGCGATCATGGTCATGGCGATACCGATATGCGGCGTGGCCAACGTCAACACCACCACATACATCGGCCCCAGGAAGCCGCCGATCAACTGCCAGCGTGGCAGGTCGGTCAGCGCCGGGCCTTTTTGCGGGCCGCTGAACAGCAACAGCAAAAACAGGATCGCCGTGCCCACGCCGAAAATGCTCAAGGTCGCCCACAAGTGGCCTACCTGTACGCCCAGCGGCCCGAGCAACCCGGCCTCCACCGACAGGCCCATGCCCGCCAAAATCACCAACGGCAACAACGACAGCCGTAGAAGGTTTTTCTTCGGCGTGGCCTGAGCCACACCCTCGATCGAACTTGCCTGCATACATCACCTGCGCTTCAAGAAGTAGACATGGCGCGCATTATCCGGTGGCCGTGCTGTGCGATAAATGGGAGCATGCGGATAACACCTTTGCGCATAACGCACAGCTTGGAGGCCATGATGCAGGGCTTGAATGAATTGAGTTTCAAGGCGTTGCGCCTGTTTGTCGCAGTGCTGGATCACGGCAGCTTTTCTGAAGTCGCGCGCCGGGAAAGCCTGGCGCCCTCCTCCATTTCTCGGCAGATCCAGTTGATGGAGCAGGCACTCGGCCAACAGTTGTTGTACCGCCACACCCGCGCCGTGAGCCCTACCGAAGCCGGGCGCCTGCTCGGGCATCATGCGCGCTTGATGCTGGAGCAACTGGAAACAGCCGGCCAGGCGTTGCAGGAACAGGAAAGCGAACCCAGCGGCCTGGTACGCATCAACGCGCCGATGGTGTTCGGCCAGCGTCATCTATCGCCGTGGCTGGGCGAGCTGTGCCGGCGCTATCCCAAGTTGCAACTGGATATCCAGCAAACCGACACCTACGTCGACCCATTGCAAGACGGCACCGACTTGCTGTTTCGTATCGGCGTGCTCAACGATTCCGGCATGCAGGCCCGCATCTTCGCGCCGCAGCGCTTTCGCATCGCCGCCAGCCCTGCCTACCTGGCCCGGCATGGCACACCGCGCCACCCCGACGAGCTGGTCAACCATCAGTGCCTGGCCTACAAGGGCATCACCGGCCAGCAACGCTGGTTTTTCCGCCGCGACCAGGGCGATTGGACGCCCTACAGCGTCAAAGGCCCGATCACCGGCAACCACGCCGACACCCTCACCCACGCTGCCGAACAAGGCCTGGGGCTGGTGGTGTTTCCGTCCTGGCTGATCGGCGAAGGCTTGCGCGCCGGCACCTTGCAGGCGGTGCTGACCGAATACGACGTGGCGACGACGCTTGAGCCGCAGCAGATTGCCGCGTTATGGCCCGGCAGCCGCCGGCTGTCATTGAAGGTGCGCACGGTGATTGATTATTTTGTCGAGTGTTTTGGCGCGGTGCCGTATTGGGACCGGTGACTCAAAACAACCACTGCCCAATCAACCACGCGTTCGCCCCGCTGATCACGGCAAACAGAAACCACGCCAACAGCCGCGTGGGCAGGCGGTTCACAAACGGCCCCATCAATTGCTTGTCACCCGTCATGCGGATCAGTGGGTACAGCGCGAACGGCAACTGCAGGCTGAGGACCACCTGGCTCAGAATCAGCAACTTGCCAATGGCATCGTCGCCCATCAGCCACACCCCCAAAAACGCCGGGATCAGTGCCAGGCCTCGGGTGATCAGGCGGCGCTGCCAGCAGGGAATGCGCAGGTTGAGGTAACCCTCCATGATCACCTGCCCGGCAATCGTGCCGGTGAAGGTCGAACTTTGCCCGGAGGCGAGCAACGCGATACCAAACAGGACACTGGCAAAAGCCCCGCCCACCAGTGGGTCGAGCAGGTGGTAAGCATCCTGAATCTCGACCACGTCGGTGTGGCCAGTCTTGTAGAACGCAGCGGCGGCCAGCACCAGGATTGCCGCGTTGACCAGCAAAGCCAGGGCCAGTGAGCCGATGGTGTCGATACGCGCCAGTTTGACCGCGTCCTGTTTGCTGGCGAGGTCTTTGCCGATCAGCCGGGTTTGCACGATGGAGCTGTGCAGGTAAAGGTTATGCGGCATTACCGTGGCACCCAGGATCCCGATGGCCAGGTACAACGGCGCAGCGTCGCTGATGGCCGACAGTGACGGGGCGAAGCCACTCAACACGTCCGGCCAGTAGGGTTTGATCAGCACCAGTTCGATAAAGAAGCACACGCCGATGGTCGCGACCAGCGCCAGCATGATCGCTTCCAGTCGGCGGAAACCCCGGTTTTGCAAGGCCAGGATCAACAGCGTGTCGAATGCGGTAATGACGATGCCGGTGGTCAGCGACACGCCCAGCAACAGGTGAAACGCCAGGGCGCAGCCGAGCACTTCGGCAAGGTCGGTGGCGATGATCGAAATTTCCGCCAGCACCCACTGCGTGCGCGCCGAACGTTTGCTGTAGCGCTCACGGCACAGTTGCGCCAGGTCTTTGCCGGTGGCGATGCCCAGCCGTGAACACAGGCATTGCACAGCCATGCCTGCCAGGCTGGCCAGCAGCACCACGAATAACAGGTTGTACCCGTAGCGCGAGCCGGCCTCGATGGCCGTGGCCCAGTTGCCGGGGTCCATGTAGCCAATCGAAATCAGCAGGCCGGGGCCGGCGAACATCAGCGCCCGTTTGAAAAACGAAGCCTTGGGGTCAACGATGACGGAGCCGGCCACTTCCGGCGGGCAGAATGGGGCAGTAGCGATTTTCGGCAGGCTGAATTTCACGCGGTATCCCAGGCAAACATACAAGTCAGAGCCGCAGCTTATCAGTCCGACACGACCGTGCGCATCACCGTCTCCCGCGGCAGGTGGAACGTGTCCACGACCTGCACCACCAGGTCCATCTCCTGGTTCAGCGCCTCGCGCTCCATGCGCTGGCGAATCATGCCGATCATCAACACCGATAAGGTAGTAATCGAGTACGCCGGGCCGGAAAACGCCCGCACTCCCGTCACCAGCAGCATCGCCGCGGCCAATGCCTGGCCCACCACCGGAATCGCCGTGGCGGCACCGCGGCGCACGATAAACCCGGTCAACCCCGCCAACGCCGTGCCACTCAAGGCCGTGGTGGCCGAGCGGCCTACATCGAAGCGGTTGAACAAGCCCTGCTCTTTTTGCGCGGCCGCCTTGAGTTCCGCGTCGAAGGCTTGACGGTCCGCACGGCTGAGCTTGTCCTTGTATTGCTCGATCAGTTTCTCTGCGACCTGGGCCTCGATGTCCGCCAGCGCGACGGTTTCCAGCGCTTGGTCAAACTTGATCCCCAGGCGCTGCGCCACATCTTCGGCGATCTGGCGATAACTCACGCCATGGCCACGGGCCAGGTTCATAAAGCTGTCACCGCCCATGCGCTGCAACTCGATGGCCAGTTTCAGCGGTTCGCGCACGCCGGCATCGATCGATGCACTGCGTTTTTGCGCCATCAATTCGGCCAGGAATTTCAACTCGTCCGGCCGCGCCTGCACCAACGCGGGGAACAACTCCACGTCCTCCTCGGCAAAGCGCACTTCAGTGCTGCGCTGATCGGCGCGGATCATGCCGCGCCGTTCCTGCAACAGGTCGGTGTATTGCACCACCGTTTTCAGCTGCGGCCAGTAGGCGGCATGGTCGAACGTCGCCAGGTGCACATTGGTGACCTTGGCCTTGAGCGCCGGCGTGACATCAATTGCATAACGCCCAATGCAACGTTCGGTGTCCGGTTTCATGGCCAGCGCCCAGTCTTTGCTGGAGTGGCAGTTGATCACACGGCCCTTGAGCGGCGCCGACACTTCATCCCACGGGCTCGACGTACAGATCGCCCCGCCCATCAGCAACAGGTTATTCAGCGGCAGTTCGCGAGCCACCTCGGGGCTGGCCAGCACGCTCTTGACCAGAATGCGCGCGCCCAGCGAATGCCCGATGAGGTTGATGCGCCGTACCTCCAGCGACTCGGCGTGCAGGTAACTGGCCAGTTCAGGCAACAGGGTCTTGGCCACTTCATCGACGCGCGCCTCGACACTTTTGTAATGGTCGAGGAAATAGGCAATCGCCTTGCCCACGCCCACCGTTGCGGCGCCCAGGCCGCCGCCGCCAAGCATCGAGGTGATCACATCCTTGAAGGGCGCAAACAGGTTTTCGAGAAAATGCCCCGCCGGCCAGAACAGCATCAGGTTGGTCGAGCCTTCGATGCTCGCCAGCTGCTGTTTGAAATTGCCCAGTTGCTGGCGGTTGAAGAAGGCCGAATAACCGTGAACGTAGAGATTGAGCACATCCCCCTGAGGCTCGCCGCACAGTACAAACGTGGGCTTGCGGGTGCGGTGCATTTCATCCCACTGGTGTTGCATGGGCCGGTGACTCCTGGTGACGATGGACGGCGATAGTAACAAAGCATGACCTTGGTGAAGGTGAATCCTGACCGACGTGTGCCGTTTTCAGAACGCAGACGCTGCCCTGGATTTGGCCAGGTAGCGCGCGGGCGCGTCTCCCAGGTTTCGGCGGAACACCGCGGTAAAGGCGCTGGAACTGCTGAAACCCAACCCCAACGCCACCTCGGTAATGGAGGCGCCATGACTGAGCCGCGCAGTGGCTTCAAGCAGGCAGACCTGCTGACGCCAGGCCACAAACGTCATGCCGGTGCCTTCGTGGAAATGGCGAGTGAAGGTGCGTCGGCTCATGTTCGACCACAGGGCCATCTCATCCAGGGAGATGGTCTGCGCAGGGGCCTGCAGAAAACGCCGGCAAGCCTGGGCCAGACGTGGCTCGGCAGGCAACGGCGCGCTGAGGGGCACTTCGGGCATGGCGCTTATTTCATCGATCAACAGCGTCAATATGCACTGCTGACGGACCGTAATCGCTGCCGACGGCGCGATCGCCAGTGCCGCTTCCAACAGATGCCTGAGCAATGGCGACACCTCGAATACCTGGCAACGATCCCGCAGCCCTGCCCGTTTGGCAGCCTGGTCATCGAGGTAGGTATTGAGCATCACCACGTCGCCGCGCATGTGCATTTCATGGGGCACACCGCCCGGCACCCAGATCGCCCGCTGCGGCGGCACCACCCAATTGCCGAGGTCGGTGAACATTCTCAACGCGCCGGTAGAGGCGTAGGCGAATTGCCCGCGTGCATGGGTATGCCGCTCGAAGACAGTGCCGCACGCATAGTCGCGCAGCGTGACGACGGCTTCAGGGTCAGTGGCTTCGAATGTCGGGATCATGGCCCGATAGTGTCAAATTATGACCTGACATAGCAAGCGGGCCATACGGCCCCGCCCTAGCATGATGGCCCGGATCAACCCATTCAAAGGCCCGCTCATGCACAAGCAACACCTCGCCCTCGCCCTGCTCGTCACCCTGGTGTGGGGCTTGAACTTCCCCATTACCCAGTTGGGCTTGCGCTCAATCGACCCGTTTGTGCTGACCGGCATCCGCTTTGCCCTCGCCGCCTTGCCGCTGGTGTTCTTCATCAAGCGCCCCGCCGTCAAGTTCGGCTATGTGGCGGCCTATGGCGTTATCTTCGGGCTGGGCATGTGGGGCGTGATCAACTATGGCATCCAGGCAGGCGTCAGCCCTGGAATCGCCTCGCTGATCATTCAGCTCAGCGTGTTTTTCACGCTGGGCTGGGGCTATCTGTTGTTCAAGGAACACATTCGCCGTGCGCAGTGGGTCGGCGCTTTGCTCGCCCTGATTGGCCTGACGGGGATCATCTGCACCCAAGACGGCGAGCATGCGGTGCTCGGCGTGCTGCTGATCGTGCTCAGCGCGTTGGCGTGGAGCATCGGCAACATCATCATCAAAGCGTCGGGGGTGAAGGAAATTTTCTCGTTCATGGTGTGGGCCAGCCTGTTTCCGCCGGTGCCGTTGTGTCTGATGGCCTGGTGGATGCACGGCAGCACCGCGTTCGAGAACGTGCCCGCCAGCCTTGACCTCACCGCGGTGATGTCGATCCTGTTTCAGGTTTATTTGGCCACGCACTTTGCCTACTGGGGCTGGAATTCGTTGCTCAAGGCCTACCCCGTTTCGACCGTGGCGCCGCTGTCGTTGCTGATACCGGTATTCGGCATCGGCAGTTCGATGCTGATACTGGGCGAGCGCATTTCTACGCCCCACCTGGTGTTCATCACGGTCATCATCAGCGGCCTGGCGATAGGGCTTTACCGCAAGCCGATTGTGCAAACCGATAGATAGTCATGGCAAAAAACCGGGATGTTGTTCGCGCATTCAGTCCACTAGCATTCGCCCTGTCTAGTACTGAACCGAGGAAACACCATGAGCACGCCCGAGTTTTTTGTCACCCCAGGTTATGGCGATTACCTGCGCGAACACCTGCACTATTCCCAGGCGGTCAAAGTCGGTAACCGCGTGGAAACCTCCGGCCAGGGCGGTTGGGATGATGACTTCCAGATCCCTGCCGACCTCGGCGAAGAAATCGCCCGGGCCTTTCATAACCTGGAGCGCACCCTGGCCAGCGCTGGCGCGCAGTGGGCGCACGTGATTCACGTCAACTCCTACCACGTCGGTGGCTTCCCACCGGAGGTCAACGAGGCGATGGTCAAGCAGTACCGGCGCTACATGCCCGACCACGCGCCGATCTGGACGCAGGTCGGCGTGCAGGCGCTGGGTCTGCCGACCATGCGTGTAGAGATTCGTGTGACCGCGATTATTCCCTGACACCGAACGTACGCATCACCCATTCGGTAAAAACCTTGAGCCGTGCGCTCTGGTGACGGTTGGGCGGGTAAAGAATGTGCAGCGCCGTGGGCGGGCGCGACCAGTCCGGCAATACGCTGACCAATTGGCCGGTGTCCAGGTAGTACTGCACGATGGAGGTCAAATGCTGCCCGACGCCAAGGCCGGCGAGCAGCATTTCCTTGAGGCCATTGCCTTCGTTGGTCGAGAAGGCGCAGCCGTTGACCTCGATACGCTGCCCGCCCTTCTCGAAAATCAGCGGCTCCGGTTTGCCCGAGCCGGTGAAGAAATAACCGGCTTTGAGGTGGTTGTTCTGCAGGTCCTCGGGCGAGGCCGGCAGCCCTCTGCGGGCAACGTAACTGGGCGCCGCGCAGGTGAGGTACTCAAGGTCAGCCACCTTGCGCCCGATCATTGCCATGTCGTCCAGCGTGCCGGCACGGATCACGCAGTCAACGCCCTCCCCGACGATGTTCACGGCACGGTCACTGATCCCCAGGGCAATAGTGATGTCGGGGTACTGCCGATGAAAATCCACCAGCGCCGGGATCAACAGGCAATTGGCAAACGAGGCCGGTGCGTCCACGCGCAGATGCCCGCCGGGCTTGAGGATTTGCCCGCGCGCGGCGCTGTCCACTTCATCCAGCTCAGCCACCAGCCGCCGTGCATGGCCATAGTATTCGAGCCCTTCGGACGTCGGCGCCAAGGCGCGGGTGGTGCGGTGTATCAACTTGAGGCCCAGGTGTTTTTCAAGGTCGGTGATCAGCTTGCTGACCGTGGAGCGTGGCAGCGCCAGCTGGTCGGACGCACGGCTGAACGAACCGGTATCGACGACACGGACAAAGGCGCGCAGGGCGAGAAGTTGGTTCATGTGAGTGCCTCAATGCGACTTAGTCAGCGAAGTTGTCGATCATGACCTCGCCACCGGCAAACGTCGCGATTGACTATTTTTAATGGGCGTATTCCCAGATTGAAACACAGCGTGTGGCGAGCGGGCTTGCCCCGCGTTGGGTTGCGCAGCAGCCCCATATTCAGCCGCTGCGGAGTATCTGACACATCGCATCCTTGTTTGAAGGGCTGCTTCGCAACCCAACGCGGGGCAAGCCCCCTCGCCACAGAGAGCGTGTCGGGTAACTGGGGCGATCAAAAACCCAAAAAAAAACCGCCCTTACGGGCGGTTAAAGGTGCTCGGCCTTGATCAAAAACCGAGGGAGAAACTGACGGTCATCGCGTGGTCCTTATCGTTACGCGAGAGTTGACCCGAGTAGCCCAGGCCCAGCTTGCCGTTCTGGCTGATCTGGTAATCCAGCCCCGCCTCCAGAACCGCACTGTCCTTGGCAATCGGTACACCTTGGGTGCTGAACGAACCCCCGCCGTTGATAAAGCTCAAGTCGGCGTCGGGCTTGGTATCGCCGAAGGCGTGGCGCCAGCCGATGCTGCCCCGAGGAGTGATTTTCGAGCCGTTGCCCAGGGTGATGGTCTGGCCAACACGCACGCCCAAGGTGGAGAAAGTCACGTCCTGATCAGCATCGCCGCGCAGCGCCGCCGACCCGCCTTTCTCCTTGAGTGTGTCGCTGTCGTAGTTGACGTAGGCCAGGCCGGCGAACGGTTCGACTGCCACGCTGCCGGCTGTAAGGGTGTAGCCCACTTCACCGAACACTTGCGCGCTGCGTGCCTTGTAATCGGCTTTCAGACGCTGACCTTCGCCAGCGACCGCCACGTCGCGTTTGCTTTCGATGTCATGCCAGCTGTAGGCCACGCCCATACGCGCGGCGAATGCTTCCTGTTGGTAAGCGGTGTAGGCCATCAAGTGGTAGCTGTCGACGTCGGCGCTGGAGCTGCGGCGCTTGGCGTCCAGGTCGCTGCGGGTGTAGCCGGCGGCCACGCCGACGCGCCAGGCGTCATCCACTTGCTTGTCGGTGCCAAGCAGGAAGCCGCCAAGGTTGCGGTCCAGCTTGGCGGCGTTGCTGTCGCCGCCCATGTGGCCCCAGGTGCCAAGCACGCGCATCCAGCCGACCATCTCGCCGTGGCAACCGGCACTGCTCAAGCGATTTTCGCTTGGCGCCAGGCTGTTGCGTGGGTCGTCCTCGCGATAGCAGCCAGGTTGGCGCAGGCGCTCGTTGACCGCGTCACGGATGTAGCGCGAATCCTCAAGCATTGCGCTGGCGGTGCTGGCGTGGATCTCGCCGGACAAGCTGTCAAAAGCGGCACGCGCCCCGGCAGGATCGGTGTTGAGCAACGCATTTTGCACCGCGGCCCCGCCCACGGCGGCGCCTCTGTCCAGTGCAGCCGCCACGCCACGCTGGTTACCGGTGGCCGCTACGCTGGCGTAGCTGACGTTATTGCGGCTGACCGCCAACGCCACTTGAGTAGGGCTGTAGTCCAGCGAGGTGGAGAGGAACGCCAGGTTCTCCAGGTTGGTGTTGCTGAAGGTGCCGTTCACCGCGCCGGCAGTCAGCAGGGTGTAGGTGGTTGCCCCGGTGTACGGCGCCAGGTTGATCACATTCAGGGTGCCGCCCAGGTTAGCCGTGCCGCCGACCGCCAGAGAACTGCTGACCGAAGGCGTGATGACCAGGTTCAGTGCGCCCGTGCTGGCGTTGGTGAAGTTACCGGCCACTGTCAGCTTGCCGCCATCGGGTGTCACGCTGCCGTTGTTGACCAGCGAACCGACACTGCCGTTACCGGTCAGGCCCGCGCCATTGGCGACCGTCACTTGCCCGCCGAACACCGTGCCCGGATTGGCCGCGTTGCCGACTTGCAGCACGCCTTGATCCACTGCCACGGTGCCGCTGAACGGCTGATTACCGGTCAGCAACAGCGCCCCGGCGCCTTGTTTGGTGAGGCTGCCGGTGCCGGTCAACGTGCCCTTGAAGGTGCCATTGGTGGCCTGCACGAACAGCATGCGCGCATTGTTCAGGAACCGGCCTTGCAAGCTGAGCGTGTTACCGGCCAACGTACCGCCGCTGACGGTAGTGCCACCGGTGTAGGTGTTGGCGCCGGTCAGCAACAAGGTGCCGGCATCAAGTTTGTTGATCGCCCCGCCGCCCACGATCGGCGCAGCAATCTCCGTGGTGACGCCCGAATTGACCCGCACCACCGCCGTGCCGGTAGGCGACACGGTGCCCCCTGCCCCCGCCGTCAGCGTGTAGCCAGGGTCAAGAAATTGCAGCCCGGTAAAGCCTTGGTTGCCGACCACGGTGACCGTGCCGCCCTGCCCGCCAAACACGGCAAACTGGTTGTTCGATGCCTGGCCTTGGGTGCCGGTCGGATCGGTCCAGTTGGTGCCAGGGCCCCAGGTGCCGCTGCCACCGGTGATGGTGCCGTCGGGGTTGGTGGTGCCGCCGTTCCAGAACTGGATTTGCCCGGGTGCGGTTTGCACCAGCAGGTTGAGCTGGTTGGCGAGTGCCGTCTGCAAGGTCAGGTCGCCTGCGCCGACGGGCAGTGTGCCAAGGGTCAAACCGTTGTCGGTCAGGCTGCCGCCGTAGCGGAACAGTTGATAAACGCCGGCACCAAAGCCGCCCGCGTCAGTGACGTTGAGCGTGCCATCCAGGGTCAGGTTACCCGCCACATTCACCGCCGTGGTCGACGCACCCGGTGCGCCGAGGGTGAAGTCCAGAGTGGTGCCGGACGACAACGCCAGCGAACCGACCGACAGCGGCGTCGCCGCCCCGGCCTTGAGTACCGAACCATCGGCCATGTTCACTGCGCCGCCCAGCGTGCCGCTGCCGCCGAGCGTCGCGCCGTTGGCAACCTGTACCGCCGCACTGTTCAACGTGCCATTGACCAGCACGCTGCCCGCGTTGACGTTGGTGTTGCCGGTGAAGGTGTTATTGCCGGTCAGCAGCAACGCGCCGGTGCCGGTTTTATTCAACACGCCGGCGCCGGTGAGGTTGCCGGTGTAGGTGCCGTCGGCGCCCTGCTCGAAGGTCAGTGTCGCGTTGTTGGCAATCGCCCCTTGCAGGCTGGTGGTATTGCCGGTGGTGTTGCCGACATTGAGTGTGGTGCCACCGCTGTAAGTGTTGGCGCCGGTCAGCAGCAACGCGCCAGTGCCATTTTTTACCAGGCTGCCGGTGCCGCTGACCGCGCCGTTGAGGGCCAGGTCATGGCTGCCGGCCAGCGTCAGCGGGCCGCCCAGGTTGATGGCATTGGCCAGTTGCAGGTCGGTGCTGGTATCCAGAGCGGCAGCGCCGCTAACGGTCAGCGCGCCGGTGCCGAGCGCTGCGTTGTTGCCCAGGACCAGTTGGCCGGCATTCAAGCCGGTGCCGCCGCTGTAGGTGTTGGCGCCGTTGAGGGTCAGTGTCGCCGCGCCTTTTTTCAACAGGCTGCCGTTGCCGCTGAACCGGCCGTTGAGCGTCAGCGCACGGCTGCCGCCAATGGCCAATGCACCGTTGAGTACCGCAGCGTTGTCGAGCGTGACGGCTGCGTTGCTGTCCAGCGTGGTGCCGTCAGCGGCCGTCAGCGTGCCTGTGCCCAGCGCGCTGTTGCTGCCCACCACCAGCGTGCCGCCATTGAGCGCGGTGCCGCCGGTGTAGGTGTTGCTGCCGTTGAGCACCAGGGTGCCGCTGTCGAGTTTGGCCAGGGTGCCCGCGCCAGCCAGGGTCACGCCCAGGGTGGCGGTGGCGTTCGGGTCGACCCGAATCGCGGTGTTGCCGGTGCCGCCGTTGACCAGATTGAGCACGCCCGCCGTGCCGGAGGCCAGGTTATAGCCGTCGGTGACGAACTGCATGCCGGTAATCGTTTGCGTGCCATCCACGCTCACGTTACCCGCAGCGCCCTGGAACACTGCAAAACTGCTGCCCCAATTCTGGTTGAGCGTGCCATCGACATTGGTCCAGTTGGTGAGGCCGGTGCCCCAGGTACCGTTGCCGCCTTCGATGGCGCCATTGCCGATCAGGTTGCCGCCATCCCAGAATTGCACGGTGGTATTGGGCGCCGTCACCAACACGTTGACCTTGTTGCTGATGGCCGTCTGCACCTCTACGTCACCCGGGATCACACTGCCGGGCAGCGTGCCGAGGGTCAGGCCGTTATTGGTCAAGGCCCCGCCGTAATTGATGATGTTATAGACGCCGCTGCCAAAACCACCGACATCGGTGACGTTAAGGTTGCCGCCCAGGGTCAGGTCGCCGCCGACATTGAGCAGCCCATTACCGCCACCCACCACCGGAACGCCGAGTCCGACGTCCAGATTGGCGTTGCCGCCCAGCACCAACGAGCCCACCGACAAGGTGCTGCCGGTGTTCAGGCCGATGTGACCACCGTCGGCCACCGTCACGGCGCCCGCCAATGAGCCGGTGCCGGTCAGGGTCGCGCCGTTGTTGACCGCGACGGTGCCGCTGGCCAGCGAGCCGCTGACATTCAAGGTGCCGCCATTGACGTTGGCGCCGCCGCTGATGGCGTTTGCGCCGGTCAGGTTGAGCGCGCCGGTGCCGTTTTTATCCAGGTTACCGGCGCCGTTCAGCGCACCCGCGAAGGTGTTGTCCAGGTTGCTGCCGCCCACCGCCAGGGTACTGCCGCCCGCCACCTGAACCGTGCCGTTGCCGGCCAGGCTGTTGAGGTTGGCATTGCCACCCAGGTTGAGACGGGTGCCCGCGCCAACGTTGACGCCCGACGTGTTACCCAGCGCTCCATTGCCCACGGTGGTCACACTGCCGCCCACCACCGTGAGCGGGCCGGTGAAGGTGTTGTTGGCGCTGAGCAGCAGGTCTGCAGCGCCGTTCTTGATCAGCGCCGCGTTGCCCGCCAGTACACCGGCCAGGGTCAGGTCATTGCTGCCGGCCACGCTGAGGTCGGCGTTGAGATTAACCGCGTTTGCCAGTACCAGCGGCGCACTGTTGTCCAGCGTGCCCGCGCCACTCACGGTCAGCGCGCCCGAGCCCAGGGCGGTGGCGGTGCCAATGGTCAGCGTACCGGCATTGAGGGTGGTGCCGCCGCTGTAGGTGTTGGCGCCATTGAGTGTCAGGTTGGCGGTGCCGTTTTTGCTCAACGAACCGCTGCCATCCACCACGCCGTCAAGGCTCAGGCCATCGGTGCCGCCAATGGTCAGCGCAGCATTGAGCGTGGTGTTATTGGCCAGCGCCAGTGCAGTGCTGGTGTCCAGTGTTGCCGCACCGTTGACGGCCAGCGCGCCGCTGCCCAGTGCCGCGCCGTTGCCCAGGGTCAAGGTGCCTGCATTCAACTGCGTGCCACCGAGGTAGGCATTGTTGCCGTTGAGCGTCAGGTTGCCCGCGCCGCTTTTGGTCAGGCCACCGGCACCGGTGACCAGGCCGTTGAGGGTCAGGTCTGCACTGCCGAGAATGCCCAGGTTGCCCGCCAGGTTCACCGCATTGGCCAGGGTCACGGCGGAACGGGTGTCGAGGGTGGTTCCGGCAGCGACATTCAAGGCGCCGGCGCCCAACGCGGTGTCGGAAGCCAGAATCAGCCCGCCAGCGTTCAGCGCGGTAGGCCCGGCATAGCTGTTGTTGCCACTCAAGGTCAGGCTGGCGATGCCATTTTTGATCAGGCTGCCGGTGCCCGCCACCGTGCCGGCCAGGGTCAGCGCATTGCTGCCGCCAACCGTCAGCGTGCCGTTGACAGTCACGTCGTTGGCCAGGCTGACCGCAGCGTTGCTGTCCAGGGTCGTGCCGTTGGCCGTGGTCAGCGCACCGGTACCCAGCGCGCTGTTATTGCCGACCACCAGGGTGCCGCCGTTGAGCACGGTGCCGCCGGTATAGGTGTTGGCGCCGTTGAGCACCAGGGTGCCCGCGTCCAGTTTGGCCAACGTGCCGCCACCGTTGAGCGTGACGCCCAGCGTCGCGGTGGCGTTAGGGTCAACACGCACGGCCGTATTGCCGCCGGTGCCGTTGAACAAGGTCAAGGCCCCCGCCGCGCCGCCGACCAGGTTGTAGCCGTCGGTGACAAATTGCAGGCCGGTAATTGCTTGAGCGCCGTCCACGGTGACAGTACCCGCCGCGCCCTGGAAGATCGCGAAGCTGTTGGGGCTCCAGGCAGTGTTGGCCAGGCCGTTGAGGCTGGTCCAGTGGGTGCCGCCGGCATTCCAGCTGCCGGTGCCGCCATCGACAGTGCCGTTCGGCAACAATTGGCTGCCATCCCAGAACTGCACGTTGGTGCTGCCATTGACCAGCAAGTTGATCTGGTTGCCGATGCTGGTCTGCACATCCAGATCGCCCAGCGACACGTTCACCGGCACGCTGCCGAGTGCAAGGCCGTTGTTGGTCAGGCTGCCGGTGTAGTTGATCAGGCGATAGAGACCGACACCGAAGCCGCCGATATCGTGCACATTCAGCGTGCCGTCGAGGGTCAGGTTACCGCCCACATTGATCAGTGCCGTGCCGCCGGTGGACGCCGCGCCCAGGCCCGCATCGAGGTTGGAGTTGCCATTGAGTACCAGCGAGCCGACGGTCAGGGCATTGCCCGAGTTCACCGCCAGATGGCCGCCATCGGCAATGTTCACGTTGCCCGCCAGGGTGCCGGTACCGCCCAGGGTGGCGCCGCTGGCGACGCCCACAGTGGCGCTGCCCAGCGAACCGTTGACGAGCAAGCTGCCGGCATTGACCTGGGTATCACCGGTCAGCGAGCTGACGCCGCCGAGGGTCAATGCACCGCTACCGATTTTAGTGAAGTTGCCCGCGCCGGTTAGCACGCCACCGAAGCTGCCATCCAGGTTGTTGCCGCCCACACTCAACGTGTTGCCGGTGCCGACCTGGGCCACGCCGTTGCCGCTCAGGGCGCCGAGGCTGGCCGAGCCGCCCAGGTTCAGTTGCGTGCCGCTGCCGAGGTTGACCCCGGCGCCTACGCCCAGCGCGCCATTGCCCACCGTGGTCAGGCTGCCGGCTTGTACATCGAAGAGGCCGGAGAAGCTGTTGTTGCCGGCCAGATTCAGGTCGCCGGTGCCAGTCTTGATCAAGTTACCGCTGCCCGCCAGCACGCCGGTCAGGCCCAGGTTGTTATTGAGAGCGCCCACCGTCAACGCGGCATTGACGTTGACCGCATTGGCCAGCACCAAGGGAGCAGCGGTGTTCAGGGTGGCTGCACCGCCGACGGTCAAGGCGCCAGTGCCCAGGGCGGTTGCGGTGCCCAGGGTCAGGGTGCCTGCGTTCAGGGTGGTGCCGCCTTGATAGGTATTCACGCCAGCGAGCGTCAGGTTGGCCGCGCCGTTCTTGACCAGCGCCCCATTGCCGCTGAGCACACCGCCCAGGGTCAAGTCGTTGCTGCCGGCCACCGTCAGCGCGGCGTTCAACGCCACGTTATTGGCCACGGCCAGCGCGGCGCTGTTGTCCAGGGTCGAGGCACCGTCGACGCTCAGGTTACCCAGGCCCAGGGCGGTGCCCGTTCCCAGGGTCAGGGTACCCGCGTTCAGCGTCACGCCGCCGAGGTAGCCATTGGCACCACTGAGTATCAGGTTGGCCGCGCCGTTTTTGGTCAGGCTGCCCGCACCGTTGATGCTGCCCGCCAGTGTCAGGTCGGCCGTTCCGCCGATGCCCAGGTTGCCGGCAAGATTGATCGCGTTATTGGCCGTGACCGCAGTGCTGGCGTCCAGCGTCGTGCCGTTGGCCGCATTCAAGGTGGCGCTGCCCAACGCCGTGTTGGAAGCCAGGATCAGCCCACCCGCGTTCAAGGCCACCGGGCCGAGGAAGGTATTGGTGCCGCCCAATGTCAGGTTGGCCGTGCCGTTCTTGATCAAGCCGCCGACGCCGCTGACCGCACCGTTGAGGGTCAGCGCATTGCTGCCCGCCACGCTCAGGTTGCCGTTCAAGAGCAGCGCATTGCCCAGGGTCACTGCGGCATTGCTGTCCAGAGTCGTGCCGCTCACCGTCGTCAACACACCGCTGCCCAGCGCGGTGTTGCTGCCAACCACCAGCGTGCCGCCGTTGAGCGTGGTGCCGCCGCTGTATGTGTTGGCGCCACTGAGGACCAGGGTGCCAGTGTCGAGTTTATTGAGCGTGCCGATGCCGTCGATGTTCACGCCGATGGTCGCGGTGGCGCCTGGGTCAACACGAATGGCAGTGTTGCCGGTGGTGCCGTTGACAGCCGTCAATTGCCCGCCGGCGCCGCTGACCAGGGTGTAGCCGTCGGTGGCGAACTGCATGCCCGTGAACAGTTGCGGCCCTTGCACCGTGACGGTGCCCGCCGCGCCTTGGAACACCGCAAAGTCGCTGGCCCATGCCTGGTTGAGCGTGCCGTTGACGTTGGTCCAGTTGGTGCCGGCGCTGGTCCAGATACCGGTGCCGCCATCCACGGTACCGTTAGGAATGGTCTGGCTGCCGTCCCAGAAACGAATATTGGCGTTGGGCGCCGATACCAGCACGTTGACCTGGTTGCCCACGGAGGTTTGCACCACCAGGTCACCCAGGCCAAATCCGACCGGCACACTCGCCACATTCAGGCCCAGGTCGGTGAGCACGCCGGTGTAGTTGATCAAGCGATAGACGCCAACGCCGAACCCCCCGGCATCCGTCACGTTCAGGTTACCGGCGAGGGTCAGGTTGCCGCCCACATTCAGCAAGGATGTCGTCGACGGTGCGCCCAGGGCCACATCCAGATTGGCGCCTGCCCCCAATGCCAGCGCGCCGGCCGACAAGGTATTGCCGCTGCTCAGCGCCAGGTGCCCGCCTGTGTTGATGTTGACTGTGCCCAACAGCGAACCGGTGCCGGTCAGGGTGCCGCCGCTGTTGACATCGACCAGGTTGCTGCCCAACGAGCCGCTGAGGTTCAGGGTGCCCGCATTGATGGCGGTGTTGCCGGTGAGGCCGTTGATGCCGGTGAGGTTGAGGGTGCCGATGCCGACTTTGGTCAGGCCGCCGCCGCCACTGAGGTCGCCGTCAAAGGTGCTGGTGGTGTTGAGGCCGCCGACGCTCAGTGTGGTGCCTGTGCCGAGCTGCACCGAACCGCTGCCGGTCAATGCTGCAAGGCTGCTGTCCACACCGAGGTTGAGTGCCGCCCCGGCGCTGATGTTGGCGCCGGAGGTGTTGCCCAGGGCACCGGTGCTGAGCGTGGTCACGCTGCCGGAGAGGACATTCACCGCACCGGTAAAGGTGTTGGTGCCACTCAATGTCAGGTCAGCCAGGCCATTTTTGATCAGGTTGCCGGCGCCGCTGACCACACCGTTCAGGTTGAGGTTGTTGTTACCGGCGATGGTCAGGTCGGCATTCAGCGCAATGGCATTGCCGATGCCAAAGGATGCGCTGTTGTCCAGGGTCGCCGCGCCACCGACAGTCAACGCGCCGCTGCCCAGGCCATTGGCGTGACCCAAGGTCAAGGCCCCGGCATTGAGGGTGGTGCCGCCGCTGAAGGTGTTGATGCCATTCAAGGTCAGGTTGGCGGCGCCGTTTTTGATCAAGGGGCCAGTGCCGCTGATCACGCCGCCCAGGGTCAGGCCATTGGTGCCGCCCACGCTCAGGCCGGCATTGAGGGCTACGTTATTGCCCAGGTTGACAGCCGCGCTGCTGTCCAGGGTAGCGGCGCCGCCAACCGTCAAGTCGCCAAGCCCCAGGGCGGTGTTATTGCCGACCGTCAACGTGCCGTTATTGAGCGTGGTGCCGCCCAGAAACCCATTGGCGCCATTGAGAATCAGGTTAGCCGCGCCATTCTTGACCAGGCTGCCTGCGCCATTGACCAGCCCGGTCAGTGTCAGGTCGGCAGTGCCGCCGATAGCCAACGCACCGGCAAGGTTGACCGCGTTGTTCAAGCTGGCTGCGGTACTGGCGTCCAGGCCGGTACCGGCGGCGGCATTCAGCGTACCGGCGCCGAGCCCGGCGTTGGCACCGACCACCAGCTTGCCGGCGTTGAGCGCCGTATCACCCAGGAATGTATTGGCACCGTTCAGGACCAGGTCGGCCGGGCCGTTTTTGATCAATCCCCCAATGCCCGCGACGACGCCATTGAGGGTCAGCGCGTTGCTGCCACCCACGGTCACGGTGCCGCCCAGGTTTACGTTGTTGCTCAGGCTCACCGCAGCACCGGCGTCCAGTGTGGTGCCGCCCGTTGCGTTCAACGCGCCAGTGCCCAGCGCGGTGTTGGAGCCAACAACCAACGAACCGGCGCTCAGTGCAGTGGGGCCGGTGTAGGTGTTGACACCGTTGAGGGTGAGACTCGACGTGCCGGTTTTGACCAAACCATTCGCGCCGCTGATGATGCCGTTCAAGGTCAACGGGCTGACGCCGCCTGCCGTCAGGCTGGCGTTGAGGGTAATCGCGTTATTGAGGGCGAGCCCCGCGTTGCTGTTCAAGCTGGCTGCGCCGCCTACGGTCAGGGCACCGGTGCCCAGCGCGCTTGCGTTGCCCACTGTGAGCGTACCGCCGTTGAGCGTGGTGCCGCCCTGGAAGGTGTTCGCAGCATTGAGCACGACGCTGGAAACGCCGTTTTTGATCAGGCCCGAGGCGCCATCAATCACGCCGCTGAGGGTCAATGGGGTGGTGCCGGCCAGGGTCAGGTCGGCGCCCAGGTTGATGGCATTTGCCAGGTTGACACCCGCCGCGTTATCCAGCGTCGAAACACCGGCCACGCTCAGCGCGCCAGTGCCCAAGGCCAGGTCGTTACCGACGTTCAACGTGCCGCCATTGAGCGTGGTGCCGGCGAGGAAAGTGTTGGCGCCGCTGAGAATCAGCGCGGCCGTACCATTCTTGGTCAGCCCGCCTGCGCCACTGAGGACGCCCGTCAGGCCAAGGGTATTGCTACCGGCAATGTTCAGGTTGCCGGTCAGGTTCAGGCCGTTGTTGAGGTTGATTGCACTGCTGGCATCCAGCGTGGTGTTGTCGGCGGTGGTCAGCGTGCCGCCTGCGCCCAATGCCGTGTTGTTGCCCAGCACCAGCGCACCGGCATTCAGGCTGGTGTTGCCGGTGAAGGTGTTGGCACCTGTGAGGGTTAATGCAGCGGCGCCGTTTTTGATCAGGCCCCCGTTGCCGGAGATGACGCCGCCAAGGCCCAGCGCCTGGGTGCCGCCAACCGTCAACGCGCCCGTCAGATTGACGGCGTTGCCGAGGGTGACAGCGGTGCTGGCGTCCAGCGAGGTGCCCGCTGCGGTATTCAGCGCGCCCGCGCCCAAGGCGGTGTTGGAACCCACCACCAGGCCACCGCCGTTAAGCGAGGTCAGCCCGCTGCGGGTGTTGTTGCCGGTCACAGTCAGCAGGCTTGCGCCGGTTTTGATCAAGCCACCGGCGCCGGACATCACGCCAGCGAGGGTCAGCGGGTTGGTGCCGGTCAGCGTCAGGTCGCCGGTCAGGGCCAGGTTATTGTTCAGTGTCGGCGCCCCGCTGGCGTCCAGGCTGGCATTGCCCGTCACGCTCAAGGCGCCGCTGCCCAGGGCATTGCCACTGGTCAACACCAACGTGCCGGCGCCCAGGCTGGTGGTGCCGGTGTAGCCGCTGTTGTTGCCGCTGAGGGTCAGGCTGCCGGTGCCGGTTTTGCTGATGCCCGACGCGCCGCTGATCGCGCCGGCCAGCGTCAGGGCGCCGGTGCCGGTGGCCGTCATGGCACCGTTTAGGGTGATCAGGTTGTTCAGGTTGATCGTGCCAGGCGCCGACAGTGACGTCGCGCCTGTGAACGTCACCGTGCCGGTACTGAAAGCCTGGTTATTGCCCAGTTGCACCGTGCCGCCGTTGAGCGTGGTGTTACCGAGGTAGGTGTTGATGCCGGTCAGGGACAGTTGGCCGCTGCCGACCTTGGTCAAGCCCCCGGCGCCTGAGACTACGCCGGACAACGTCGTGGCGTTGGTACCCTGGACCGTGAGACCGCCCGCGCCGAGCGACACCAGATTACTGACGTTCAAGCCCGCGTTGCTCGCCTGCAGGACCCCGCCGTTGGAGGTCAGCACGCCGCTGCCAAACGACGCATTGTTATTAAACTGCGCAACCCCTCCATTGAGCGTGGTACTGCCCGACACCAGCGGACCTTGCAGGGTCCAGGTGCCACTGTTGATCGTCAGGTTGTTGAAGTTGACGTAATTGGCGCTCGACGCAGTGCCCACACCCGTAGTACCGCCGCCGACGCCGACAGGGTTCTGCAGAATCAGTGAGTTGACGCCCCCCGCACCGCCATCGACCGTGCCCGTCGGGCCAAAGGTCAAATTGATCCCAGCCAGGCCGCCCAACCCCACACTGACCTGGAGACCGTCGCCCACGCTCACGCTTGAGCCGGTAACGGCAGTGAAGGTGTTGGTGCCGTTCGCCCCCATCGAGACGCCGCCCGTGATCGCACCGGCGTTGGTGAACGTGTTGCCCGCCGCAGAGGTTTCGAACGCCACCCGACCATTGATAACGCCGGTGCTGCTGTTGACCATGTTGACTTGGGAACCGCCGTATACCCCGACCACCGGCGTGTCGGCCAGCGTTATGCCGCCCACCGACAAACCGGTGGAGGTAATCGTGCCGTTGTTGGTGATGCTCGTGGTGCCGGTCGCTGCGTTGTTAACTGAAAGCGCCAGGCCGCCGAGGCTCGTGAGATTGAGCCCAAGCAACATCCCGGTGCCGCGCATGATGCCACTGGCATTGTTGAGTACGCTGACCGTACTCGACGCGCCAGTGCCGATGAAAGCGCCACCACTGAGTACCGACACGAGGCCCAGAAGTGCCGGGTCGAGGGTGCCCGAGTTGTTCAAGCTGATGTTGACGCCGGTGAGGTCCAGCACGTGGCCGCCCAGCGTCGCATTCATCTGCGCGCCCGCGTTGACATTCACGGTCAAGCCGTTGGTGGCGCTGCTGAAGTTATTCAGAAACAGCGGCAGGCTCGGCACGCCCGTACAGGTCACGGTAGAACCTGCCGTCGAACAGGTGGCTAATGCCTCAGGACTTGCCAGGCCAACCATCAACCCGACAATCCCGAGTCGAATGGCCATGTTCAGAGGGGCGATACGCGATACACCGGCAGCAGCAAGTCTTCTATCCACGTCCAACTCCTTCGTGGTCCAAGCTTTCATCCATGAATGCGCAGAAGCCCAACGCTATTGACCCACACGCATCGAATTCGAAATACCTGACCGTGGTGACAACTGATCTAGTTTGTCGAAACGGTAGTAGACCTACAGAAAAGTCATTGAATTAAATGGTATTAATACTTTCGTAAGCGCCCGGTAAGAATGGGACTACAGCCAATATCCATTGCCTGTCGCGTCAAAAATACAAGTTTCGAAATGTAAAAAAGCGCTCTAATGGCGCCCTGTTGATTGGCTTTAAAGATCCTGGAGTTCGCAATGCCCCATGAAGGCAACCTGTTACAAGCAGCCGTGGTGTTCCTGCTCGCCGCCGTGCTGACCGTGCCGTTGGCCAAGCGTCTGCAACTGGGCGCAGTGCTGGGTTATCTGTTCGCGGGTGTGATCATCGGCCCTTCTGTATTGGGCCTGATCGGCAACCCGCAAAGCGTGGCGCAGTTCTCTGAATTGGGCGTTGTGTTGCTGCTGTTCATCATCGGTTTGGAGCTGTCGCCCAAGCGTTTATGGGTGATGCGCAAAGCGGTGTTCGGCGTGGGCCTGGCCCAAGTGTTGCTGACCGGGCTGGTGATGGCGGTGGTGGCGTTGTGGCTGTTTGGCCAAGCCTGGAACAGTGCGATTGTGCTGGGCCTGGGCCTGGCGCTGTCCTCCACCGCGTTTGGGCTGCAAAGCCTGGCCGAACGCAAAGAGCTGAATCAGCCGCACGGGCGCCTGGCGTTTGCGATTCTGTTGTTCCAGGACATCGCCGCGATTCCACTGATCGCGATGGTGCCGCTGCTGGCCGGCAGTGATCACCCGACCACTGAAGCCCAGGGCTTGCAACACGTGTTGCAGATACTCGGCAGCATCGCGGTGGTGATCATCGGCGGACGCTACCTGCTGCGTCCGGTGTTTCGCATTGTCGCCAAGACCGGCCTTCGCGAAGTGTCCACCGCCACCGCGCTGCTGGTGGTGATCGGCACGGCCTGGTTGATGGAGCTGGTGGGCGTGTCGATGGCCCTCGGCGCCTTCCTCGCCGGGCTGCTGCTGGCGGACTCCGAATACCGCCACGAACTCGAAGCGCAGATCGAACCGTTCAAAGGCCTGTTGCTCGGCCTGTTTTTCATCAGTGTGGGCATGGGCGCCAACCTCAGCCTGCTGCTCAGTTCGCCGCTGGTGGTGATCGGCCTGACCCTGCTGTTGATCGGCTTGAAGCTGCCGCTGCTGTATGCGGTTGGCCGGATGGCAGGCGACCTCAATCGCGAGAGCGCGTTGCGCCTGGGCGTGGTGCTGGCCGCCGGCGGTGAGTTTGCCTTTGTGGTGTTCAAGATCGGGCGCGACCAGGGCCTGTTCGAACCGCACCTCTACGATGTGTTGGTGCTGACCATCACACTGTCCATGGCCGTGACGCCGCTGCTGCTGTTGGTGTGCCCAAAGCTGTTCAAGCCCAAGGTCAAACCGGTGGAAGTGCCGGAGGAATACCGCGCCATCGAAAGCGATGCACCGCGTGTGGTGATTGCCGGCATGGGCCGTATGGGCCAGATCGTGGCGCGGATTCTGCGTGCGCAAAACATCTCGTTTATCGCCCTCGACACCTCGGTGGAAACCATCGAGCTGACCCGTAGTTTCGGCGGTATGCCGGTGTTCTACGGCGACCCGCAGCGTCCGGAAATCCTGCACGCGGCCAAGGTCGATCAGGCCGAGTTCTTCGTGATTGCCATGGACGACCCGGAGATCAACATCAAGACCGCCGAACTGGTGCGCAACCTCTACCCGCACATGAAAATCATCGCCCGTGCACGTAACCGCCAACACGTACACCGCCTGGTCGACCTGGACGCGTCACCGGTGCGCGAAACGTTTTACTCCAGCCTGGAAATGAGCCGCCGCACCCTGGTGGGTCTCGGTCTGACCCAGGCCCAGGCCGATGCGCGCATCACCCGTTTCAAAAACCACGACCTGCAAGTGCTCGCTGCGCAACACGCGGTATATGACGATGCGGCCAAGGTCATGCAAACCGCCCAGGAAGCGCGTACGGAACTGGCGCGGCTGTTTGAGATGGATCGGCTTGAGGAAGAGTCCGACAAAGTGTGAGGACAGGGATGAACGATCTGGCGAGTTTTCTGACAGAATACGCCGCAATTTCGTTCATCCACTGGAGCGCTTCATGGCCACTTTCACCAAGACCGCCGTCCTGCTGGCCCTGGCGCTTACCGCCGGCGGCGTGTTCGCGGCAACCAAGCCGACCGCTACACAAACCATTTCGACGCTGGGTGGCAAGTTCACCTTCAACTTGCCCAAGGCTTACGTCGCCGACACGCTGCCGACCGGTAAGGTTGAGGATGGCACCGCCGACACCCAAGGCACGCTGTACGCCAACTCGACCACGAAGAGTGTGGTGATCGTGGCTGAAACGGTGCGCAACGACGGGGCCACAATCAAAGACAATGACCCGCAGTTTCTGGATGGCGCCGTGGCTGATTTCGTCAAGGACCAGAGCGCTGCCCTGCCTGATTTCAAGAAGCAGAACGAGAAGAAACTGACCTTCAAAGGTCTTGGCCTGCGTCAGGTCGACAGCACGGCCACCCAGGGTGGCGGCAAGACGTTGAACTCGACATTCCTGGGAGGCTCGGGCAATCACTTGCTGGTGATTCAGGCGATTTCGCGGGCGGATGATGTGAAGGGGCATGCGGAGTTGGTGAAGCAGATTACTGGGGGTAAGTAGTCGGGTTTTGCGGGTGATTGAGGGGTGATGGTGCGGGGTGTTGCAGGGGGACGGGGGCATATCCGTTGGTTGGGTGATGGCGGGTATGGGTTCCGCCCTTACGGCGGGTCACTTTGGAAAAGCCCCAAAGTAACCAAAGGGCTCTTGCCCCACCACTCGGCACCTCGCCTAGGCTCGGTGTGCCCGAACGAAGGTACTACGCAGCGGGCCGCCGCGACGGGCCGTCCCTGCCCCGTCGCGGCTAAACCGGCGTCCTGCCGGTTTACCCGCTCCGTACTACCTGCGTTCGGCCAGCGTGGTTTAACGGGGCGCCTAAGATCAAAATCAAAATCAAAAGCAGATCAAGATCAAAAGCAGAGCACGGCGGCCTAGTAGCCGACCTGAGTGGTAGAAGCAAAAGCACAGCCGAGGCGGCCTGACAGCCGACCTGACCTTGAAGGCTAAACTCAATCAAAGGTGGGAGCTGGCTTGCCTGCGATGGCATCAACTGGGTGTGCCTGATACACCGAGGTGCCTGCATCGCAGGCAAGCCAGCTCCCACAAAAAAGCCAAGCACTGCGCTAGTGGCAGTTGAACGCGGTCAACTTTTGGGAGCGGGCTTGCTCGCGAAGGCGGTATGTCAGTGACACATGAGCTGACTGAAACACCGCATTCGCGAGCAAGCCCGCTCCCACAGTTGGATCTTGGTGCACCTTGGTCGAGGGTGTACCCGGTCAAATGTGGGAGCTGGCTTGCCTGCGATGGCATCACCTGGGTATGCCTGATGTACCGAGGCGCCCACATCGCGGGCAAGCCCGCTCCCACAGAAAAGCCAAGCAGTGCGGTGCTTGCAGCTGAACTCGGTCAACTTGTGGGAGCGGGCTTGCTCGCGAAGGCGGTGTGCCAGTGATATATGAGCTGACTGAACCACCGCATTCGCGAGCAAGCCCGCTCCCACAGTTGGATCTTGGTGCACCCAATCAAGGGTGTACCCGGTCAAATGTGGGAGCTGGCTTGCCTGCGATAGCATCCACTGGGTATGCCTGATGCACCAAGGCGCCCGCATCGCGGGCAAGCCCGCCCCCACAGAAAAGCCAAGCAGTGCGGTGCTGGCGGCTGAACTCGGTCAATTTGTGGGAGCGGGCTTGCTCGCGAAGGCGGTGTGCCAGTGATACATGAGCTGACTGAAACACCGCATTCGCGAGCAAGCCCGCTCCCACAGTTGGATCTTGGTGCACCCAATCAAGGGTGTACCCGGTCAAATGTGGGAGCTGGCTTGCCTGCGATGGCATCCACTGGGTATGCCTGATGTACCGAGGCGCCCACATCGCGGGCAAGCCCGCTCCCACAGAAAAGCCAAGCAGTGCGGTGCTGGCGGCTGAACTCAGTCAACTGGTGGGAGCGGGCTTGCTCTCGAAGGCGGTGTGCCAGTGATACATGAGCTGACTGAACCACCGCATTCGCGAGCAAGCCCGCTCCCACAGTTGGATCTTGGTGCACCCAATCAAGGGTGTACCCGGTCAAATGTGGGAGCTGGCTTGCCTGCGATTGCATCACCTGGGTATGCCTGATGCACCGAGGCGCTCCCATCGCGGGCAAGCCTGCTCGCACAGAAAGGCCATTAGCGCAGCAACCAGCAGGCACTCAAAGCTAGCAATCGAAAAATGACTATCGCAGCAGCCCTCACCCGCGGGTTCACTTCAGGCTTTTCTCCAGCCAGGCTTTAAGGTCCTGCACTTCGGTGTCACTGACGGTGTGCGGCATGCCCGGATACCCGTGAAACTCCGGCGTCAATCCAAGGCCCACCAGTACTTCATTGGCCTGCGTCGCCGAGGCATACGGCAGCGCCTGGTCGAGAGTGCCGTGACCGATAAAGATCGCCAATTTGCCCAAGGATTCGCTGGGCTTGAGTTCAGCCTTGAGCACCGGCAATACACTGCCACTCAAGGCCGCGATGCCGCGCACCAACGCGGGCTTTCGCAAGCCCACCTCGTACGACATGATCGCGCCCTGGCTGAACCCCACCAGAAACACCCGATCGCTGTGCGTGTGGTATTTGGCTGTGGCCTTGCCCACAAAGTCTTCGATCAGCGCGGCGCTGCGTTGCAGGTCGGCGGTTTCGCCATTGTAGTCGCCGTCACCCGGCGTCTTGGTAAACCAGCGATAACCCTGGGGGTCCACGGGCATCGGCGCACGTGCCGACAGGTAGGTCCAGGTGGACGGCAGCGCGTCCTTGATGCCAAACAGGTCTTCCTCGTTGCTGCCAAAACCGTGCAGGAAAATCACCAACGGCTGATTGCGCGCATCGCTCTGGGTCTGTTCCAGATAAGACAGGGGCAAATCGGTGTGCAGCGTGGCGTCGGCGTGGGCGGCGCTGGCCATCAGGGTCAGTGCCAGGGCAAACAGTTTGAGCATGGGAAAGTGACCTCAGGGTTTGCGCAACAAGTAAGTGTCCATGATCCAGCCATTTTCCAGACGCGCCGCCTTGCGCACCTGTTGGATTTGCTCAGCCACTTCACTGACCTTGCCGCTGATGAGGATTTCGTCCGGCGTGCCCAGGTAGGCGCCCCAGTAGATATCCATATCCTGATCGGCCACGCTGCGGTAGGAATCTTCGGCGTCGAGCATGACCACCAAAGTGTCCGCATCACTCGCCTGCCCCGCCGCCAACCGGCGCCCGGTGGTGATCTCGATGGAGCGACCGATGCGGTTCAGCGCCACCTTGTGCTGGGCGGCCAGGGCTTGCACGCTGGTGATGCCGGGGATCACTTCGAACTCGAAGACGCTGCGGCCACTGGCCAGAATCGCCTGCAGGATGCGGATGGTGCTGTCGTACAGCGCAGGGTCGCCCCAGGCCAGGAACGCGCCCACTTCACCGTCAGCCATCTGCTCGTTGATCATGTGCTCGAAGGTCTGCTGCTTGTCGCGATTCAGGTCCTGCACGGCGGTGGTGTAATCGATATCGCCGCGCACGCGCTCGGGGCAGTCGGCCTCGACGAAACGGTAGCCAGGCTCGGTGATATAGGTTTGGCAGATCTCGCGGCGCAGGTCGATCAGCTTGTCTTTGCTTTGGCCCTTGTCCATCAGAAAAAACACGTCAGTGCGGTTCAGCGCCTTGACGGCTTGCATCGTGATGTAGTCAGGGTTGCCGGCGCCAATGCCGATGATCAGGATGCGTTTCATGGGTTGCTCTCATTGCGGGGCGTGGATTTTGCCATGTTCACGCGCTCAGGCGTGAGTTTCCAGACGCAGGCGCCACACGTTGTTAAAGCGCAGTTCAGTGGCGGACAGCGGCTCGACGTCAATCAGGTAGAACATCGAGACAGGGAACTGCAACACGTACAGCATCGCGGCGCGAATCACAAACGGGTGGGTGATAGCCACTACGTGCCCGGGCTGGGTTTCGAGACTTTTCATCCAGTCAGCGACTCGCACGCAAATCTGCTCCACCGACTCACCGCCGTGAGGCGCGCTGGTGCTGTTGGTCATCCAGTCACTCAATGCATGGCTGTCGAGCTGGGCGATGGCCTGGCCTTTCCAGGTGCCAAAATCACCGTCGCGCAACGCGTCTTCGACCTGCGCGTTGTCGCCGAACAAGCCCGCGGTTTGTCGGGTTCGGGCCTCGGGCCCACACACCAGTCGCGAGCGTTTCTTGAAACGCCCCGCCAGGGACAACGCCGCGGGCTGCCACTGCATCGCCACCGATTCGTCATCGGGAAACCGCCCCTGTTTTTGCAACGGCGTGGCGGCATGGCATATCAAGGTCAAGCGGGTGGCCTGCATCACAATTCACTCTGTTTCGACGCGCAGTCGGCGTAGACTGGCAAAGTTGTTTCAACATGTTACAACAAACACGAAAGAGGAAGCCGGTTCGAACCCGGCGCGGTCGCGCCACTGTATTCGGCCTTTTAGCCGTAAGCCAGACCCTGTTTCAGCCCAATCGCAATCCATTTCGGGACGCGTCATCCCTGGAGGTTTTCATGGCTAACACTGCTGCAACGAACCCTGATGTGTATGGACCCACCCTGCCCTTGGGCGAAATTCTGCCTTGGGCGATCTTCGGTGGCCTGTTGTTGTTGCTGGCGCTCTATTTTGTCGGCGCCGAGCAAGGCGCCACCGCTGTGTTCAAAGGCATGTATGTGCATGAATTTGTGCACGACGGCCGCCACCTGCTGGGTTTCCCCTGCCATTAATCGATAAGAGAGACACGACATGACAGGGCATTTACTCCTACGCGGGATGCTGGTGGGCTTGCTCGCCGGCGTGCTGGCTTTCGGCTTCGCCAAGGCCTTTGGTGAACCGCAGATCGACAAGGCCATCGCTTTTGAAGACCACATGGCACAGATGCACGGCGATGCGCCGGAAGAGGAACTGGTGAGCCGCGAGGTGCAAAGCACCTTCGGCCTGTTCACCGGCGTGGTGGTGTACAGCGTGTCACTGGGCGGCCTCTTCGCCCTGGTGTTCGCTTACGCCCTGGGCCGCATCGGCAAGGTCGGCCCGCGTGGCCTGGCGGCGCTGCTGGCACTGGCGGCATGTGTGGCAATTACCGTGGTGCCAGGGCTCAAGTACCCGGCCAACCCGCCATCGGTGGGCGACCCCGAAACCATCGCGCAGCGCACCAAGCTGTTCTTCCTGATGCTGCTGGTGTCAGTGGCGGCCGCGGTGATTGCGATCAACGCCGCACGCAAGCTGATTGCCCGCCGTGGCATCTGGGCCGGGGCGATTCTGGGTGCGGCGTTGTACATCGTGATTGTGTCGGTGGCCGGCAGCCTGTTCCCGGTGATCAACGAAGTGCCGGAGGCGTTTTCGGCTGTGCTGCTGTGGAAGTTCCGCGTAGCGTCGCTGGGTATCCAGTTGGTGCTGTGGACCACCCTCGGCCTGGTGTTTGGCGCGGTGGCCGAGCGCAAGCTCAGCCAGCCAAAAGCGCGCTTCAACCCTTGAACTGACTCCCGGGGCGGGCCAGGTACAACACCTCATAGCCCGTTCCGGGATGCGCCGCATCCAGCGCCTTGCCCGACAAGGTGATACGCACCAGCCGCCACGCCTGCACATCCAACGCCAGGCATACCGCGAACGTGTCGCGGCTGTCAGCCACCTGCTGATTGCGCCGTTTCTCCTCGGCGACGATCCCGGCCCGATCCGCCCCCGGCACCAGCGGCCACTCCTCTCGGTACAGGCTCAACGCGTGCTGCGCGGGCCCACGCTGCACATCCAGCGGCAACCAGCTTTCGATGTGCGGACGGCCAAAGCTGTCGAGCACCTTTTGAAAACGCTCGCCCAGTAGAAAGTCGGCGGCCTGCAACGGGTCGGCCCACAGGTACACCGACGCATACACATTGCCCGGCGCCTGCCCACGCGTCTGCGCGATAAACGCCTTGAACAGCAGCCCT
The DNA here is from genome assembly GCF_963890955.1 of Pseudomonas sp. MF6747. Lineage (NCBI taxonomy): Bacteria > Pseudomonadati > Pseudomonadota > Gammaproteobacteria > Pseudomonadales > Pseudomonadaceae > Pseudomonas > Pseudomonas sp. MF6747. The sequence continues at coordinate 199,374 of NZ_CAWPSZ010000045.1, read as the reverse complement.
TGCGCGTCATCCCACAACGGCCCCAATTGCGCGGCGCGCCGGCGTATCACGTCCATGTCGTAGTCGGCAGGCAGGCGGTGTGAATACTGTTTGGCAAACATGGCAAAGCTCCTGTGCAAGATGTGGACTGAGCTTGCGCACTGGCGATGATTTCAACAAGATATGGCCGAATATAAGTGCGATAAGGATTGGATATGACTGACGCGCTCAAACCCCTGGACATCGACACCGTGCATGCCTTCGTGCTGGTGGCTGATTTTGCCAGCTTCACCCGCGCCGCCGAGGCGCTCGACACCTCCCAGGCCGCCATCAGCCTGAAGCTCAAGCGCCTGGAAGAACGCCTCGGTTACCGCCTGTTGCTACGCACGCCTCGCCATGTGCAACTGTCGCCCCAGGGCGAGCAGTTCATCGTGGCCGCGCGTGCCCTGCTCAATGCCCATGAGCGGGCACTGGCGGACCTGGGTACCCACGCGCCACGGCGTTTGGTGATCGGCATCAGCGACCACGTGGCCGGGCCGGACTTGCCCACCTGGCTCAGCCGCCTCGCGGCCTACGACCCGCTGGTGATTCTCGAGGTCCGCATCGCCTCGTCCCGCGACCTGGTGGCTGCGTTTGATCGCAATGAACTGGACGCGGTGATCGTGCGCAACGAAGGCGATCGCCAGGACGGCGAAGTGCTGGCGGTCGAACGCTTTGGCTGGTTCGCCGCGCCCCACTGGCAACACAGCCCCGGCACACCGCTGCGCATGGCGACCATGGCCGCGCCCTGTGGCGTTCGGCACCTGGCGGTCAGAGCATTGGATGCAGCGCGTATCGACTGGATGGAAGTGTTTGTCGGCGGTGGTGTGATGGCGGTAGGCGCCGCCGTGAGCGCCGGATTGGGGGTCGCCGCCCTCGCCCCACGCGTGGCCCCGGCCGGGGCGGTGGACGTGAGCGAGCAATACGGCCTGCCCGCATTACCCGTCAGTGAAGTGCTGCTGTACAGCCGGATCAGTGATGCACGCTCGCGCGAAACGTTGCGCGCGTTGAGCGCAACGTTTCGCGGTGTGCTGCAGCGCTGAGTGTCAGGCGACGGGCGCTTCTTCGCTGGCCACAGCGGTGGCGGCCTGGGCCTGCAACTGAGCCGCCTGCTGGCTGTAGTCACGCAGGTAGACGATGAACTCCTGCAGCAGGCGATCCCACAGTTCCAGCTGGCTGCGCAGGTGCGTGGTGCCAACACCGGCCACCACCACATCCATTTCCATCAGCAGGAACTCACCCTGCACCGACAACCGCGCAAAACGGCGCGATGCGTTCCATACCTGGGCCAGGCCTTCGGGCAATTCGCCTTGCACGCGCAGGGCGCAGCTGTAGGTGAAGTCGACGTAACTGCCCTGCTCCGCCGCCGGGTTGCCGAAGCGCACGGCAAAGCCGATACCCTGGCTCGCGCTGAGCAATTGCACGATGCCGTTCTGTTCGGTCTGGTTGACGCGATAGCCGGCTTCCTGCAGCAATTCAGTCAGGCTTTTCGGGGTAACGCTGTTGATCAGTTCACTCATGGTCAGGTCTTCCTTGAAGATCAATGATAGGCGCCTGAAACAGCGTAGCCGGGTTTTCGAAAACCGCAGTCGATCAGGCGGCGGTGGCCAGCACGGCCCCCGCCGGCGCCACCAACGGGCTGCCACTGGCGACGAAATCTTCCTTGCGCAGCACCACCAGAGCGATCAACGACACCACACCGGTTGCCACGTAGAAATACCAGGGTGAGGTGATGTCGCCCGTCACCTTGATCAGCCAGGTGGAGATCAGCGGCGCGCTGCCGCCAAACACCGCGACCGGCACGTTGTACGCCACGGCAATCCCGGTGGAGCGGATGCGCGTGGGCAGCAGCTCGCTCATCAGCGCATAGGTCGAGGAGGCATACAGCCCGAACAGGATCGCCACCGCCATCAATGGCGCGAAGAACGACGCAGCAGTGGCCGTCGGCGCCGACTTGAACAGCCAGAACATCGCCAGCGTGGCCAGGGTGCCGATCACCATCAGAAACGGCTTACGCCCGTATTTATCGGTGAACGCACCGCCAAACGGCATCACGAACGCGGCCGAGAAACTCGCGACGAACACATAGAGCAGCGTGGTGCCGCTGTCGAACTTGAGGATCTTGGCCATGTAGGTCGAGGCGAAGGTCAGCACCAGGTAAAAGATCGAGCTGTGCAAGGTGATAATGAAGAACACCAGGGCAATTGCGCGCTTCCACTGCCAGACTTCGCGCAACGGTGCACGGGAAGTCTGCCCTGCGCGCTGCAAGGCGAGAAACTCCGGGCTGTCTTCCAGCTTGAGGCGGATGTACATGGAGATAAAACCCAACGGTGCGGCGATCAGGAACGGCACACGCCAGGCCCATTCCTGCATCACCTCGGCGCCCAGGATCCAGGTCATGCCATTGGCCACGGCGCCGCCCAGCAACAGGCCGAGCACGGCGGTGACCATCAGCCAGCACGTGGCAAAGCCGCGTCGGCCGGGGCCGGCGTATTCGGAGATAAAGCTGGTCACTGTGCCGATCTCGCCGCCCGCCGAAAAACCCTGCACGCAGCGCACCAGAATCAGCAGCACCGGCGCAGCAATGCCCAGCGTGGCGTACGTGGGCAACAGGCCGAGCATGACGGTGGAACCGGTCATCATCACCAGCGCCATGATCAGGGTTTTGCGGCGCCCGATCTTGTCCGCCAGCGGACCGAAGAACAGCCCGCCCAGTGGCCGGATGAAAAAGCTCAGGGCAAACGCTGCGAAGCTGGCCAGCAAGCTGGTGGTCGGGTCATCGGAGACGAAAAATGCCTGGCCGATGTACACGGCGAGAAAGCCGTAGACGCCGTAGTCGTACCACTCGATCAAGTGACCGGAAGTGGCACCGAGAAACGCACGGCGCCGCTTGCGGACCGTGTCTTGCGCTTGATTGCCCATCGAAGGGACTCCTTGTCTGATGTTCTGTCCATGAAAAACGGGTCTAGGGAAGCGCGGCGATACTCGCTGCTTTCAGCCACTGCCGCAAGTCAGTCTTGAGGATTTTGCCGTAACTGTTCTTTGGCAATTCGCCGGGAAACAGGTACTTCCTGGGTTTCTTGAACGAGGCCATGCGCTGTAAAAACCATGCCGTCAGCTCGGCTTCATCGAGGGGCTGGCCGCTGCGCGTCACCACAAACGCCACCACCGATTCGCCCCATTGCGCATCCGGCTCCCCCACGACGCACACCTCGAACACCTCAGGATGTTGCGCCAACACTTCCTCGACTTCACGCGGGTACACGTTACTGCCACCGCTGATGATCACGTCCTTGGAACGGTCCGTGAGGGTGAGATAACCCGCCGCGTCGAGAAAGCCGACGTCACCGGTCATCAGCCAGCCCTCGACCAGGGTTTGGCGCGATGCCTCGGGGTTGCGCCAGTAGCCTTGCATCACCGTGGCACCGCGCACAGCGATTTCGCCGCGCTCGCCCGTCGGCACCGGCTGGTGCTGTGCGTCGAGGATGCGGATTTCAACGCACGATTGCGCGTGGCCGACGGAGGCAGCCAACGTGGCCCAGTCTGCGCGTTGGCGGTCGGCGATCAGCGCGCGAGGCAGCACGCTGATGGTCATCGGGCTCTCGCCCTGGCCGTAGATCTGCACCAGCCGCGGGCCAAAGGTGTCGACGGCCTCACACAGATCGGCCACGTACATCGGGCCGCCGCCGTAAACGATGGTTTTGATGCCTTCGCCGCGATAGCCCTGGCGCCGCGCCTGTTCGACCATGCGCTTGACCATCGTCGGCGCCGCAAACAGTGAGACGTTGCCCAGCTCGGCCGCCAGGCCAAACAGCTCGGCGGCGTCAAAACCGTGGGAGGCCGGCACCACATGCCGCGCGCCGCAGCGCACATGAATGAAGTTGTAGAGCCCGGCGCCGTGGGACATTGGCGCGGCATACAGCACCGCGTCATCGGCGCTGACCGGATCCACGTCAGTGGGGTAACACAACGACATCGCCATGAGGTTGCCATGGGACAGCATCACGCCCTTGGAGCGCCCGGTGGTGCCGGAGGTGTAAAACAGCCATGCGAGGTCCTGGTCCTGGCGTGGCTCGGGCTGCGCCAGGGTTGGCCAGCCACGTGTCGGCGGCAGTGTGTGGCCGTCCAGTTCCTTACAGGGCGGGGGCAAGTCCCGCGACGCCGAAAATACTCGGCCGCCGTCGGTAAAGATCAGGCGCGCCTGGGCGTTGTCGGCGATCCAGGCCGCTTCAGCCGGGTGCAATTTGGCGTTGATCGGCACAACCACTGCGCCCAGCCACCAGATGGCGTAGAGCACTTCCAGGTAATCGCAGCTGTTCTTCATCAGCACGGCGACCGCATCACCGGCCGTCACGCCGTGCTGGTCTACCAAGTGCGCGGCGCGCTGGCGAACATGCGCAGCAAAGGTGGCGTAGTCGGCCACTTGCCGCGTGCCTTCGAACAATGCCGGTCGCTGCGGGTCGCGGCGCTGGGTGTCGTGCAACCAGTTGGCAATGTTCATGGGTCAGTACCGGCGCGCGTGCAGGACCGAGGCGTAGTTGGCCACTGCCATGCCGCCCATGTTGAACACCAGGCCAAACTCCGGGTTGGGCACCGCCAGGCCAATCGGTTCGCCGGTCAATTGGCGGAACGCCAAGGCGTGCATCGACACGCCGGTGGCCCCCACCGGATGCCCCTTGGCCTTGAGCCCACCCGAAAGATTCACCGGCAGCCGCCCGCCGGCGCGCACCACGCCACTGTCGAGCACGCGATGGCCCTCGCCCTTGGGCGCCAGGCCCATGGCTTCGTAGATCAGCAGTTCGGCGATGGTGAAGCAGTCGTGCACCTCGGCGAAACTCAGGTCGGCCAGGGTGATATTCGCCCCGCGCAGCGCCGAGTGGATGGCCCGTTGCGGGCCTTCAAACGCCAGGATGTCGCGCTGGGCGATGGGCAAGCAGTCGTTGACCTGGGTCATTGCGCGAATCTGCACATCCCGACGAAACGCGCGCGCCCGCTTGGGTGAGGCCAGGATGATCGCGGCGGCGCCGTCGCTGATCAACGAGCAATCGGTCAGGCGCAGCGACTCGGCCACAAAGGGGTTGCTCTTGGACACGTTGTTGCAGTGTTCGAAATCCATCACCCGGTGCATTTGCGCCAGCGGGTTGGCCATGGCATTGGTGTGGTTCTTGGTGGCGATGGCGGCCATTGAGCCCAGCGGGCAGTGGTAGCGTTCGGTGTATTGGCGCGCCGCACGGCCGAACAACTGCGGGAAACTCAAGCCGGCTTCGGCCGGATCGTTCTGATAACCGGCGCCGGCCAGGGCCTGGGTAACCTCGGCGGTGGACGTGTGGGTCATCTTCTCGGCGCCGACCACCAGCACCAGGTCGGCGCTGCCGGAGAGGATCGCATTGACCCCGGCCTGGATCGCCGCCGAGCCGGAGGCGCAAGCGTTTTCACAGCGCGTGGCCGGTTTGAAGCGCAGGCCCGGGTCGGCCTGCAACAGCAAGGAGCTGGCAAACCCGTCAGGCACCAACCCCGAGTTGAAGTGACCCAGGAACAACGCATCGATTTGTGACGCATCAATGGCCGCGTCGGCCAGGGCTTCGCGGGTAACCTGCACGATCAGGTCTTCAAGGGTGGTGCCTTCCAGGCGACCAAAACGCGAATGACCGGCGGCAACAATGGAGACGCAATCAGCTGGCATAATCAATTTTCTTCTATTTTTGATGCGGACATTTACCTACAATGACGCACCGCTGAGCGCTCGCCAATTCGTGTAACTACTTACATGGATAAGTAGGCCCGGTGAGAAAAGCAACGAGGCAGGATGCCCAATGAACGCGTTTACCCAGCAACTTCAAGATATCGAACGCCTGGCGTTCCAGCTCTCCCCGGCCCCGCAACTGGTCACGCGCAACCGCGTGATGGTCGATTGCAATGAGGCCTTCCTGCAGTTGTTCGGCTATTCGCGCGACGAATTGGTCAACCAACTGACCCTGCTGATCTACCCGTCCCAGGCCGATTATCACGCCATCGGCAAGCGTAGCCACGACTGGCTGCTGGAGAGCGAGAACGGCTTCTACTCCGATGAACGCTTCATGCAGCACAAAAGCGGCGAGGTGTTCTGGGCCAAGTCCCACGGCTACACCCTCACGCCCAGAGACCCGTTCAAGCTGATGATCTGGCACTTCGAGCGCCTGGACCGCACGCACCAAGGCACCGGCGACCTGACGCCACGTGAGCGGGAAATCGCCATGCACATCGTCAACGGCCTTAAATCCAAGGAAATCGCCCAGCGCCTGGCGATCTCTCACCGTACGGTGGAAGTGCACAGGGCACGGCTGATGAAGAAACTCGAGGTGAAAAACATCGTGGAGCTGGTGTCGAAAATGATTTTCGTCGGCGGGCGCGCCTGGTTATAGCCAACCATTACAAACCCCGGTCCCGCGCTAGCTACGCTGAGAATGCTCAAAAGGAGCTTTCCCACGCAGTTACGTTTAAAGGACTAATGATATGGCGCACTCCGACCGCTCTTCACCCGCCCCCCAACCTCGCAAGACTCCGCCACCCGTCGAGGGCAGCGGTTCAAACCTGCTCACCTGGACAATGCCGGCCCCGTGCAAATGGGCTTCTGGGTGCCTAACCGCGTGTGGGCCACCGCCAACTTTCTGGTGCCACTGCGCGACTACATCGACGCCATGAAAAAGGCTAGCCCCCTCGCGCCGATGCAGCCGCAATTGGTGGAATTCAAACACTGGGTGACCACCCACAGCGTGTACCGCATGTAGGTCATGTCGCTGATCGAGCAGTCCAACGCGTTCGTGCTGACCCTGCCGCCGCACACTCGCGACCCGATCAAGACCCATCCAAGGGGCAGCGGCGGCCGGTTCGCAATCAGCCAGCCGCCGCCCAGCCTTGTTGCTGCTCAAACGCTTCGAACAATTCCAGAATCGTCTCTTTCACTTTCTGCACGGCATTGCTGTGCACCGCCGTATCCGGCCAGCACAACGACAGTTCGCGGCTGAACAAGCGGTGATCGATGCTCGCCAGCTTGAGCGACTGTTGCGCCAACTCCACGTGCGCCGCCGCCCACGGCAGGATGGTTACCCCAAGCCGCGCCCGTACCGCCGAGAACAATAGATCAGTGGAATTGGCTTCAAACTCCACGGCGAATGGCAGCCCCGCTTCCTGCATGGCGGACTCTACGCGGCTGCGAATGGTGTTGGGCACGCAGGGCAACACCAACGGCATCTGCGCCAGGCTCTGCAGGCTCACCGACATCTGCGGCAATTCAAATTCCGGCCATGCCACCAGGTACAGGGTTTCACTGAATAACCGCTGGGACACCACGCCGCGTGTCGGCACGCCATCAACTTCGACCGCCAGCGCCACGCGCCCCACGGTGATCAGGCCTGCGAGGTCGGCGCTTGGCGCGTCGATCAGCTCCAGTTTGATCCCCGGATAACGGCTGCGAATCGTGCGTGCCAGCGGCATCGCGAGCATCCGCGCGGTGCTCGAGGGCATGCCCACCGAGACCTTGCCCTGCGGGTACTCGGCGTCCTGGCGCAACAGTTCATGGGTGGCATCGGCCTGGCGCAACAGGTCGACGGCGTGTCGGTACAAGGTCTGGCCGGCGGCGGTGGGCACCACGCCTTGGGCGCTGCGTTCCAGCAGTTGCATGCCCATGTCCTGCTCCAGGTTGCGCATCTGCTGGCTGATCGCCGGTTGAGCGATGTGCAACGCCTCGCTGGCGCGGGTGATGTTGGCGCACTCGACCACTTTGACGAAGTACCGCAACTGGCGCAGGTCCATGGGAGCCTCCCGGAAAGCCTCGACTCTATATAGAAATCCGATGCCACCAAAGGAATTTCATATTTGTTGCTTATGACCCTCAAGCCTAGATTGACCTCACAACAAAAAGGCCCGCTCAGGGCCATGGGAGGTCGTCATGTCCAAAACGTTAATCGCGTCGGCGATGCGGGTAAAACCCTACAAAACACCGTTGTCCCGCGAGCAGATCCGCGGCTTCTGGGCGGTGTACCTCGGCTGGGTCCTGGACGGCGTGGACTCCGTCATCTTCGCCCTGGTGCTGATCCCCGCCCTTACCGAACTGCTGCCGCGCTCGGGCCTGGCCCCCACCGCCGCGAATATCGCCATGTACGGCTCGATCATGTTCGGGCTGTTTCTGGTCGGCTGGGGCTTGTCGTTCATCTGGGGACCGCTGGCCGACCGCTTCGGCCGGGTCAAGGTGCTGGCGGCGAGCATTCTGGTGTATTCGCTGTTTACCGGCGCGGCGGCGTTTTCCGACAACCTCTGGCAACTGGCGATTTTCCGCTTGATCGCAGGGATCGGCGTCGGCGGTGAATGGGCGCTGGCAGGCACCTACGTGGCCGAGAGCTGGCCCGAGGACCGCCGCAAGATGGGCGCCGGTTACCTGCAAACCGGCTATTACCTGGGCTTCTTCATCGCCGCGTTGCTCAACTACACCGTCGGCGCCACCTATGGCTGGCGCGTGATGTTCCTGTGCGGGTTGTTCCCGGCGGTGGTCGCGATCTACACCGCCTTGAAGGTCAAGGAACCGCAGCGCCACATCGTCAAGGCCGCCCCGCGCACGCCCTGGTGGGAAATCTTTGCGCCCGCCTTTCGCCGCCGCACCTTGACCAGTTCAGCCTTGGTCGGCGTGGCGATTGTCGGCCTGTGGGCCGGTTCGGTGTACGAAGCCACCGCCGTGGTCACCCTGGCCACCCGCGCCGGTATCGATCACGTCGGCGCCGTGCACCTGGCGTCCATCGGCGCGGCGGTGTTGTCGCTGAGCACGATTCTGGGCTGCCTGGTGGCGCCATGGTTGGCGGAACGCGTGGGCCGACGCAACGCCTTGGGCCTGTACTTTACCGGCATGGCGGCGGCCATCGTGTTTGCGTTCGGCTGGGTGTTCTACCTCGACGACGGCTTGCATCTATTCATGATTTCGCTGGTGTTCCTCGGGTTCTTCGGCGGCAACTTCGCGATCTTTTCCCTGTGGTTGCCCGAGCAATACCCAACCCGCATCCGCGCCACAGCCTTTGCGTTCAATGCCTCGGTGGGGCGCTTTATCGGTGCCGGGGTCAACTTCCTGCTGGCCGCGGCCATCCATGCGTACGGCTCTATCGGCGTACCGATTGCCTGGACCGCCGCCGCCTTCGTACTGGGCGTGCTGATCCTGCCGTTTGCGGTTGAAACCCGCCACCAGTCCCTGCCGCAGTAACCTATTTGGAGACGCCCATGCAAGCGTTACAAGGCATCAAGATCATTGACCTCAGCCGCGCGTTGTCCGGCCCGTTCTGCAGCATGGTGCTGGCCGACCTGGGCGCCGATGTGATCAAGGTCGAACCCGGCCCCGCCGGCGACATGAGCCGCACCTGGGGCCCGTTCGACCGTGGCGTGAGCACGTACTACCTGTCGTGCAACCGCAACAAACGCGGGCTGTGCGTGGACTTTCGCAACCCCCGCGGCCTGGACACGATCCAGCAATTGATCGACGGCGCCGACGTGGTGATCGAGAATTTCAAACCCGGCACCCTGCAGAGCATGGGCCTGGGTTTCGAGGTGCTCAGCGCCCGCAACCCACGGCTGATTCTGGGCAGCATCAACGCCTTTGGCAGTGACGGCCCGATGAGCAGCTGGCCGGGCTTCGATCAGATCGCCCAAGGCTACTCCGGGCTGATGAGCCTCACCGGTTTCAGCGACGGCGACCCTACCCGTACCGGCACCGCCATCGGCGACCTGACGTCGGGCATGTGGCTGGTGACCGCCATCCTCGCTGCGCTGCTGGAGCGTGAACGCAGCGGTCGCGGCCAACACGTACACACCTCGTTGCTTGCCAGCCTGATGGGTTTGCTCAGCGTGCACGGCCAACGCTACCTGAGCCTGGGCGATGTCCCACGGCGCACCGGCAATGCCCACGCGGTGATCGCGCCATACGGCGTGTTCCAGACCCTGGACGGCCCGTTGAACCTGGCGCCGATCACCTCGGCCATGTGGAGCAAGCTGTGTGTGCTGCTGGACCTGCCCGAGCTGCCGGACGACCCGCGCTTTGCCAGCAATGAAGCGCGCGTGGAGCACCGCGATGCGTTGAAAGCGCTGCTGGAGAGCCGCTTGAAAACCCGCGGCAAACGCGACTGGACCGAGCGTTTCACCGCCGCTGGCTTGCCCGCCGGCCCCATCAACACCCTTGACGAAGTGTTCGCCGACCCACAGGTGCTGCACAGCCGGTTGACCCAAACCCTGGACCATCCCACTCTGGGCGCATTACGCCAGGTGGTGACGCCGGTGTTCACCGAGGCCGCACAGGCCGGCGCGCAGCGGCCACCGCCGTTGTTAGGCGAACACAGCGTCGAGGTGTTGCTCGAAGCCGGCTTTGATCCGGCCTCGGTGCAAACCTTGCTGCGGGCCAACGTGCTGTTGCAGGCCACTCCATCCGACCGTTCAACAGGAACTGCACCATGACTGCCACTGTGTCACTCAAGCTCATCGACACGCGCATTGCGCGCTTGACCTTCAGCAACCCCAGCCAGCGCAATGCCCTGAGCGCGCAGCTGCTCGACAGCCTGGACGAAAGCCTGGTCGCCCTCACCGCCCAGCGCGTCCGCGTGGTGATCCTCGGCGCCGACGTCGGCCAAAGCGTATGGAGCGCCGGCCACGATATCGGCGAAGTGGCGCGTGACCGCGACCCCGTCGCCTACGGCAAACCGCTGGAGCAAGTACTGCGGCGTATCCGCGCCTACCCTGGCGTGGTCATCGCGCTGATCTCGGGCTCGGCCTGGGGCGGCGCCGTGGACCTGGCCATGAGCTGCGACCTGGTGGTGGCGGACCCCAGCGCCAGCTTCGCCATGACCCCGGCCAACATCGGCCTGCCCTACACCACCAGCGGCCTGTTGCGGTTCTTCAATAACCTGCCGATTCATGTGCTCAAGGAAATGTTCTTCTGCGCGCAAAAACTCGACGCCCAACGGGCCGAGCGCTTTGGCGTGATCAACCGGCTGGTGCCTACCGATGCCCTCGAGGCCACCGCCCTGGAATACGCCCAGGGCATTGCGGCCAAGGCGCCGCTGGCGATTCAGGCGGTCAAGGAACAATTGCGCATCCTCGAAGACCTGCAGCCGATGCCCGTGCAAGCCATGGAGCACATCGCCGAACTGCGCCGCCAGGCGTGCGCCAGTGCTGATTTCGGTGAAGGGCTGGCGGCGTTCGCCGAGCGCCGTCCACCGGTATTTGAAGGGCGTTGACGCAATTTTCATATTGGGCTGTCTATGATGCGCCCCTTCGTTGGGGAGTAACCGGCTTCTGACCCGCTCAGAAGCGTTCGTATCAACATATTCGGCAACCTGCCGTGGTACGAACACCGTTGAGGTTGGTGAGACCAGCGACACATCCATGCCTAAAGTCGGGCGTGTGGTTGTGTCGTTGACTCATACAGCCCGACTGGAAGCCTCACCGTGAACCCCATTTCTCTGATTTTTCTCGCCCTGGCCATGTCCACGGACGCCTTTGCGGCGGCCATCGGCAAAGGCTCCAGCCTGCACAAACCGCGTCTGGTCGAAGCACTGCGCGCCGGCCTGATCTTTGGTGTGATCGAAGCCATTACGCCGATGATCGGCTGGGCCATCGGCCATGCAGCCACGCGTTGGGTGCAGGACTGGGATCACTGGATCGCCTTTACCCTGCTGGTCGCGCTGGGCTTGCACATGATCTACAACGGGCTCAAGGCGGACGATGAGGAGGCGCAAAAGCCTACCCAGCATTCCTTCATGATCCTGGCCATCACCGCCTTTGCGACCAGCATTGATGCGATGGCCGTCGGTGTGGGCCTGGCCTTTATTGATGTGAATATTCTGGTGGCGTCGGCAGCCATCGGCCTGGCGACCATGACCATGGTAACCATCGGCATGATGCTCGGTCGGGTGCTGGGCACGGTGGTGGGCAAGCGCGCCGAAATGGTCGGCGGCGTGGTGTTGATGCTGGTGGGTGCGACGATTCTCTACGAGCATTTGTCGGCTTAACGGCTCGCACTGAACAAACGTGGGAGCGGGCTTGCCCGCGAAGGCGGTGAATCAGTCGATGCATTTTTTGACTGACCCTGCGCCTTCGCGAGCGAGCCCGCTCCCACAGCAGGTCTGCAGCGTTTTAAGCCGCGTGACTTTCCTTCTTCAAGCTCTCCATATCAATCACGAAGCGATACTTCACGTCGCCCTTGAGCATCCGCTCGTACGCCTCGTTGATGCCCTGGATGTCGATCATCTCGATGTCCGAGACAATCTTGTGCTTGGCGCAGAAGTCCAGCATGTCCTGGGTTTCCTGGATACCGCCAATCAACGAACCGGCCAGGCTGCGGCGTTTGAAGATCAGGTTGAACACCGTTGGCGACGGATGCGGGCTGTCGGGTGCGCCGACCAGCGTCATGGTGCCATCGCGCTTGAGCAGGTTGAGGAACGCATCGAGGTCGTGCGGCGCGGCAACGGTGTTGAGGATGAAGTCCAGGCTGTTGACGACCTTGGCCATCTCGTCCGGGTCCTTCGACACCACCACTTGATCGGCACCCAGGCGCAGGCCGTCTTCGCGCTTGTTCGGCGAGGTGGTGAACAGCGTGACATGCGCGCCCATGGCATGCGCGATCTTCACCGCCATATGCCCTAGCCCGCCGAGGCCGACCACCCCGACTTTTTTGCCGGGCCCCACCTTCCAGTGGTGCAGCGGCGAGTAAGTGGTGATGCCGGCGCACAGCAGCGGCGCCACCGCTGCCAGGTTCGAATCATCGTGGGAGATGCGCAGCACGAACTTCTCCTTGACCACGATATTGTCCGAGTAGCCGCCAAAGGTATTTTCGCCGCCGAACACCGGGCCGTTGTAGGTGCCGGTAAACCCGTTCTCGCAGTATTGCTCCTCGCCCTCGGCGCAGGATGCGCAGTGCTGGCAGCTGTCGACCATACAACCGACACCGGCGAGGTCACCGACCTTGAATTTTTTCACGTTGGCACCGACTGCCGTGACGCGGCCGACGATTTCGTGGCCGGGCACCTACGGGTACAAGGTGTTGTGCCATTCGTTACGCACGGTGTGCAGGTCGGAGTGGCACACGCCGCAATAGAGAATATCGATCTGAACGTCGTCCGCCCCCGGCGCGCGTCGCTCGAAGGTAAAAGGCTTGAGTGCATCCCTGGAATCCCGAGCGGCGTAGCTGTAAGTCTTGGCCATTTGGTTCACCTGTTGAACTGATGGTAGAGGTCAGTGGACCAACGCAGACGCGCAAGCGTTCAACCGAGCACATCCGTACAAGCCCCTGGGCCGGTTTAACGCGATAGTGAGACTGAGCGTTTGCCCCCTGACCCTAAGGAGTTTTCCATGAGCACATTCGTTGCCAAAGACGGTACCCAGATCTATTTCAAGGACTGGGGCAGCGGTAAACCCGTGCTGTTCAGCCACGGCTGGCCACTGGATGCCGACATGTGGGAATACCAGATGGAATACCTGAGCAGCCGTGGCTTTCGCACCATCGCCTTCGACCGCCGGGGTTTTGGCCGCTCGGACCAACCGTGGACCGGTAACGACTACGACACCTTCGCCGACGATATCGCCCAACTGATCGAACACCTGGACCTTAAAGACGTGACCCTGGTGGGCTTCTCGATGGGCGGCGGCGATGTGGCGCGCTACATCGCTCGCCACGGCAACTCGCGTTTGGCCGGCCTCGTGCTGCTGGGCGCCGTCACGCCGATCTTCGGCCAAAAACCGGATTACCCGCAGGGCGTGCCTACCGCAGTGTTCGATGGCATCAAGGCCGGGCTGCTGAAGGATCGCGCGCAATTTATCAGCGACTTCAATGTCTCGTTCTATGGCATCAACAAGGGCCAGCAAGTCTCCCAGGGCGTGCTGACGCAGACCTTGCAGGTCGCGCTGCTGGCGTCGCTTAAATCGACCGTGGATTGTGTCACCGTGTTCTCCGAGACCGACTTCCGCCCGGACATGGCCAAGATCGAGGTGCCAACCCTGGTGATCCACGGTGACGGCGACCAGATCGTGCCGTTCGAAACCACCGGCAAAGTCGCGGCCGAGATGATCAAGGGCGCGCAACTGAAGGTGTACAAGGATGCGCCGCACGGTTTTGCCGCCACCCACACCCAGCAGTTGAACGAAGACTTGTTGGCGTTCCTCAATCGCTGAAGCGAGTGAATCACCCTCTCCTTATTTTGCCGGGCTTGCCCGGTTTTTTTTTCGACCGGCGCTGACCCTCGGTATGATGCGGCTGAACCGGCGACTGCCCGACGCGGTCCCAACCCATACGCTCATCGCTGCAGGTAATCGCACATGTCACTGCCAAAAGAAATGACCCTGATCGAAATCACCGCCCCTGGCGGCCCCGAGGTCCTGCAACCACGCCGGGCCGATGTGCCGGTGGCAGGTCCCGGTGAAATCCTGATCCGCGTGCACGCGGCCGGCGTCAACCGCCCGGATGCGTTGCAACGCGCCGGCAAGTACCCGATGAAGCCCGGCATGAGCCCCATTCCAGGTTTGGAAGTGGCCGGCGAAGTGGTTGCATTGGGCGAAGGTGTCAGCGAGTACGCGCTGGGTGACAAGGTGTGTGCCCTGACCAACGGCGGTGGGTACGCACAATTTTGTGCAGTGCCTGCCAGCCAGGCCTTGCCGATTCCGGATGGCATGGACTGGATTCAAGCCGCCGCCGTGCCGGAAACGTTCTTCACCGTCTGGGCCAACCTGTTTGGCCTGGGTGACGCTCATACCGGCCAGCGCGTGCTGATCCACGGCGGCACCAGCGGCATCGGCACCACCGCTTTGATGCTGTGCCGCGAATACGGTATCCAGGCGTTCGCCACCGCCGGCAGCGCCGACAAATGTGCGGCGATCGCCAAGCTGGGCGCCGAGCCGATCAACTACCGCGAGCAGGACTTCGCCGAGGTCATCGCGCAGAAGACCGACAACAAGGGCGTGAATGTGATCCTCGACATCATGGGCGCCTCGTACCTGAACAATAACCTCAAGTCCCTGGCCATGGACGGGCACCTGGTGATGCTGGGCTTCCTCGGCGGCGGCAAGGCCAATGACGTCGACCTGCTGACCATCCTCGGCAAGCGCGCAGTCATCACCGGCTCCTTGCTGCGCGCACGCACCAAGGACGAAAAGGCTGCCATTGCCGAACAACTGCGCGAATACGTGTGGCCGGTGCTGTCCGCCGGACGCTGCCTGCCGATGATCGACAAGGTGTACGAATACACCGACGCCGCCCAGGCCCATGCGCGAATGGAAGGCGGCGATCACATTGGCAAGATCGTATTGCGCGTGGAATGACGCTCATCCACCCTGCTGAAGATCAACGGTGGCAGCTGTAGAGCCAGCGAGGCTGCGATGGCGGCGGCAGGGTCACCCTGTTGTTGCCTGCCCCGCCGCCTTCGCCGCCGTGCTACTGCTCGACGGCCCCGACAACGCAGCTGTGCCGGGGCATCGAATGGTTACTCGGCGAACGCCGGGTAATCGGTGTAGCCCTGTTCCGAGCCGCCGTACATGCCCTGCGCCCGCAGCGGGTTCAGGGGCCAGCCGTTGAACAGTCGCTGCGGCAGGTCCGGGTTGGCAATGAACGGACGGCCGAAGGCAATCAAGTCTGCCAGCCCCGCCTCCACCAGTGCTGCCCCGCGCTCAGCGGTATAGCGACCGGCGTAGATGATGCGCCCGCTGAACGTGCTGCGCACCGCCTGACGGAAAGTTTCGGGCAGGTCGGGAGCGTTGTCCCAGTCAGCCTCGGCGATAGACACATAGGCAATGCCCGATGCCTCAAGCACCTTGATCGCTTCAATGTAGGTGTGATGCGGATCTTCCTCGACCAGGCCGATGTACACGCGGTCCTGGTCCGTGCCGCTGAACAGCGGAGAAAAACGCACACCCAGGCGTTGCGGGCCGACCACGGCGGTCACGGCTTCGACGATCTCGCGCAGAAAGCGCAGGCGGTTGTGCAGCGAACCGCCGTATTCATCGTCACGCTGGTTGGCATGGGCGGAGATGAACTGGTTGACCAGGTAACCATTCGCGGCGTGGATTTCCACCCCGTCAAAACCGGCGTCCAACGCATTACGCGCCGCCTGTGCGTAGTGCCCTACCAACTCTTCAATTTCCAGCCTGCTCAAGGCACGCGGTACGGGCGGCTGCATCAGCTCGCCGACGCCAGGCCCGGTTTCGATAAAGGCTTTCGCCTGTTCCGCCGCAATGGCCGACGGCGCGACCGGTGCGGCGCCCTCCGGTTGCAGCGCATTATGGGACACACGCCCCACATGCCACAGCTGGGCGAAGATCACGCCGCCTTCGGCATGCACGGCGTCGGTGACTTTGCGCCAGCCGTCGATTTGCGCTGGGCTGTAGATACCCGGCGTCCAGGCGTAACCCTGGCCGCGCGGTTCGATCTGCGTGCCTTCGCTGACCATGAAACCGGCCGTGGCGCGCTGGCGGTAATACTCGGCCATCAGGTCGGTGGCGATATCGCCGGGTTGCGCGCTGCGTTGACGCGTCAGAGGCGGCAAGACAACTCGGTTATTGAGCGTGTGATGACCCAGTTTTACCGGGGTATTCAAATGATGAGTCATGTGAAACTTCCAAATTCAGGGCGAGCAAAAGCATTGGCGGCTCCAAGGAGCCGCCAATCAATAACGCGTGTGATTAATTCAGGCGGTGAGTTTGAGCAGGGCCTCGGCCACGGCACTGGAACTGGCAGGATTCTGCCCGGTCACCAGCAAGCCGTCTTCGAGCACAAAAGACTGCCAGTCAGCACCCTTTTCATAGTGGCCGCCGAGCGCCTTGAAATCATCTTCAATCAGGAACGGCACCACATCGGTCAGGCCAACCGCAGCTTCTTCAGCATTGGAGAAGCCGGTAACGCGACGGCCCTTGACCAGCGGCTCGCCATTCACGGCCTTGACATGACGCAGAGCGCCCGGCGCGTGGCAGACAAAACCGATCGGCTTGCCGGCACGCTCAAAGGCCTCGATCAGTGCGATCGACGTTTGCGATTCGGCCAAGTCCCACAACGGGCCGTGGCCGCCTGGGTAGAACACGGTATCGAAGTCGTCGGCGTTGACCGTGTCCAGCTTGACGGTGTTGGCCAGGGCCTGTTGGGCTGCCGGGTCGCCAGCGAAACGACGGGTTTGCTCGGTCTGTGCATCCGGCTGATCGCTGACCGGGTCCAGCGGTGGTTGGCCGCCAGCCGGGGATGCCAGGACCAGTTCGGCACCCGCGTCTTTGAAGGTGTAATAGGGCGCCGCAAATTCTTCGAGCCAGAAGCCGGTTTTACGACCGGTATTGCCAAGCTGGTCGTGAGAGGTCAGTACCATTAATACTTTCATTTTCCAGTGCCTCGATCGATGGTTTCAGTAGGTGTATGCATCAGCAGGTTCAGGGCAACCCAATAACTGTCGGGTCAGCAGCAGCGCCTCGTCAAAAGGCGCGGATGTTCGGGTGATCTTGCTCATGACGCTGGTCCCCAACCACAGCGCATACAAGCGCCGAGCCAGGCTGTCGGGGTGTTGCCGAACCGCCAGCGAGCCGTCCTGGATGCCGTGCTGCAAGGCCTCGGCCAGCAAAGCGATGGTGCGAGTGGTGCCGCGCTGCAGGGACAAACGCATTGGCTCTGAAAGGTCTGACACCTCGGCACCGAGTTTGACGGCAAGGCATTTGCCCGCGTCGGTGCAGCCGGTCTGGTTGTCGATCCAGGTGTGCCAATAGCGCATCAACCTGGCGGCCCAGGACAGTCCGGGTTGCTGGAACAGTTGCTCCATGCCTTTGAGGTATTGGTCGAAATAGGTGTCGAGCAAGACCACGCCGAATGCGTCTTTGGAATGGAAGTAGTGATAAAACGAACCTTTGGGTACATCGGCGGCTTGAAGTATTTCGTTCAACCCCACCGCAGAAAATCCTTTGCGGCTCACAATCAATTGCGCCGTATCCAGAATGGTCTGCCTTGTACTGTTAGTCGCGTTAGTCATTATTTATCCCGTCCCGATTAGACCAGTCGTCTAGTTCGTTGAGGGGATGTTAGGCGTCGAGAAAAACTTCAACAATGTCATATCCGCAAGGATTTCGGACATGGCACAAAGTCGGTTGCCGTTTACCTGGCACCCGCCGACAATCCCCTCTCCCGCGCCCTTTGGAGAATGACGATGCACAGCGTTGCGCTGATGGTTTACCCGAATTTCCAGTCCCTGAGCCTCAGCCTGGGTTCGGTGTTCGAGTGCGCGAACCTGCTGCGCGGTGAGCCGGCTTATGAGTTTCATCTGGTCTCGGAGAGCGGCGGCGCGGTCATGACCTCCCAGGGCTTTTCGGTGAATACCAGCCCGATTCGGCCACAGGGTTATGACACGCTGATCGTCAGCGGCTACCTGGAATTTCGCCTGCCCGAGGCCAACCTGCTGGAATTGGTCAAAGCCGCCTCTGCCCAGTCGCGGCGCGTGGCCTCGCTGTGCATGGGCATTTTTGTGCTGGCCGAAGCCGGTTTGCTCGAAGGCAAGCGCACCACCACCCACTGGATCCACGCGCCGGCGTTTCGCAAGCGCTACCCGGATATTCAACTCGAAGAAGACAAGCTGTTCGTGGTTGACGGCCAGGTCTGGACCGGCGCCGGCATGAGCGCCGGAGTCGACCTGGCGTTGGCCATGGTGGAAGCCGATCTGGGCAGCGACCTCGCCCGGCGTATCGCCCGCAAGCTGGTGATTGCCCAGCGCCGCGGCAGTGAGCAATCGCAATTGTCGGCGTTGCTGGAACTGGACCCCAAATCCGACCGCGTGCAACTGGCCCTGGCCTACGCGCGCGAAAACCTGACCCACGACCTGTCGGTGGAAGCCTTGGCCGAGGTGGCCCGGCTGAGCCCACGTCAATTCAGCCGAGTATTCCGCGAAGAAACCGGGCAAACGCCGGCCAAGGCCATCGAGTCGCTGCGGGTGGAAGCTGCCCGGGCGATGATGGAAACCAGCCGTCACCCGGTCGAAGTGGTGGCCCGCGAAACCGGCTTCGGTGACCGCGAGCGCATGCGCCAGGCGTTTCTGCGCGCGTTCGGTCAGCCGCCGCAAGCGATGCAGCAAGTGTTGTTCAACGCGGGTGCCTAGCGGCAGTGATCAGGGCTTTGGCTTTTACGTTGTTTACCCGTATCCCGGTCAGGGCTGGTCACCGTGCCCTTCGGATATTCAGGCAAAACGCACTGCGAATAGAGCAGATGCGACGCCCTTGGGCGTGTGCCATTCAGGGCGAAACCGGCCGACGAGTTCAAGTGCGGCCGTGCCCGGCCAAGTTCAACATCGTGTTTAATGCAGCGCGGCCCGCGTAATCAAGTAACTGACCAACTGCGGATCGTCATCCAGCTCAAGCATCTGCACCGGGCGCGGCAGGTCATCGAGCACCGCGCGCCAGAACGCCTGCGACACTTCATCCTGATCGTAGAACCGCACCAGCCAATTGGCCTCGCCACTGCGCAGCACTTGGGTGGCGATAGCGCGGCCAATGCCCTTGCGGCGGTAGCGCTTGAGAATGAACAGGTCGGCCAGTTCCAGCGCGTCGATGCCCGGCAGTTCGCTGCCTTCGATCAGCAGGAAACCGGCGATGTAGCCATCCACCAGCAGCAGGTTGGCGCTCCATTGCGGGTCGTGCCAGTAGCGGGTCAGGTGCTCGTCATGGATGTAGAAACGGCCATCCGACTCCACATCTTCCTGCTCCCAGTCTGACGACTCATAGGCATAGTACTGGTAAAGATTACGGATCAGCTCAGACGCATCGGGGCCGGTCTGGATCAATTCGACGGTGGTTTCAGGCATTGGGCTCTCGGTGAAAATACGCAAGGCCCCATTGTTCACAAAAGTGATACACACGCCAATACATTGCATAACCTTTCTGTTTGCTGAACCGATTGCGAATTTGCTTTTCCGCGTCCAATATCCTGAAACATTTAGAATAAACTTCGCCCACTGATTCTTCAAAAGCCCCTTTTTTCAAGGACACGTATTTTGACAAACGTCTGTTCCGCCGGCCTGGATGTGGGCTTTGCCTCCCTGGACTACCTGCAGATCTTCATCCTGGGCGTAATCCAGGGCATTACCGAGCTGTTGCCGGTGTCGTCCACGGCCCACATGCGAGTGGTGCCCGCCCTGCTCGGCTGGCAAGACCCGGGCTCGGCGTTTTCCGCGGCCATGCAGTTGGCGGCGCTGGCGGCGGTGGTCAGTTATTTCTGGCGTGACGTGCGCCAGGTGACCACCGGCAGCATCAGTGCGGTGCGCCGCGGCGACTACAACGACCGGTGGTTCAAACTGGCCGTGGCGATTGTGTTGGCCACTATCCCGATTGGGATTGCCGGCCTGGCGCTGTCTTCGACCTTGAATACCTGCAACTCGCCGCTACGCGGCCTGATGGTGATCGGGATTGCCTGTGTGGTGATGGCGGTATTGCTGGCAGTGGCCGAAGTGCGCGCGCGCCACACCCGTGAGATGAGCGAAATGCGTCTGCGCGATGCGCTGATTGTCGGTATCGCGCAGATTGGCGCGCTGATTCCTGGGGTGTCGCGCTCCGGTTCGACACTCACCGCCGCGCTGTTCCTGAACTTCAAGCGTGAAGAAGCTGCGCGCTTTTCCTTCCTGCTGGGCCTGCCGGCCATCGCCCTCGCCGGTTTGAAAGAACTGTGGGTGCTGCTGCACGCCGACATGCCCGCCCACGCCTGGTCACACTTGATCTTTGGGCTTGTGGTCGCCAGCGTCTCGGCATTCTTTGCCATCTGGGGCCTGATGAAGTTCCTGGAGCGGTTCTCCACCTGGCCGTTCGTGATCTACCGCGCGCTGCTGGGGATTTTCCTGATCGTGGCGGTCAGCACCGGCTTCTTGAGTTAAACCGTGCCGAGCTAAGCCCCAGGCTGGCGGTCGGCCAACGCTTCGAGCAGGTCGGCCGAGGGCACGAAAAACAGGCCGCCGGTGACCGCCGTGCTGAAGTCCAGCAAGCGGTCGTAATTACCCACGGGGCGGCCGACAAACATGTTTTCCAGCATCTGCTCCAGCGGCTTCGGCGAGCGCGCGTAGCCGATAAAGTAGGTGCCGAACTCACCGGCGCCCGGGCGGCCAAAGGGCATATTGTCGCGCAGGATCTTCACCTCTTCACCGTGCTCGTCGGTGATAACGGTCAACGCGCTGTGTGAGTTGCTCGGTTTGGTCTCTTCATCCAGTTCGATGTCTGCCAGCTTGGTGCGCCCGATCACCTTCTCCTGCGCTTCCACGGTCAGGTCGTTCCAGGCCGCCATGTTGTGCAGGTATTTCTGAACCAGCACGTAGCTGCCACCTTCGAATTCGCGGTCTTCGTCGCCGACGATAGTGAAACCCACCGCCTTGCGCCCCACCGGGTTCTCGGTGCCATCGACAAAGCCGATGATGCTGCGCATATCGAAGTAGCGAAAACCCTGGACCTCATCCACGACCTGGACGCTGTCGCCCAGGGCCGCCATCAGTTGGGTGGCCAACTCGAAGCACAGGTCCATCTGCTCGGCACGGATGTGCAGCAGGATGTCGCCAGGGGTCGAGACGGCCTTGCGCCCTTGCACACCAAACTCGCGAAATGGATGCAACGCCGCCGGGCGTGGGGCGCCGAACAGCCGGTCCCAGGCATCCGAGCCAAACCCGCAGACGCAGGTCAGGTTGCCTGCCGGTACGCGCTTGCCGACCGAACGCACCAGCCCGGCTATGTCACCGCACCAGGCCCGCACAGTGTCGAGATTGCCGGGCGTCAGGGTGGCGACCATGAAAATCGCGCTGCTGGTGATGGGGTGGCAGACGGACTGCGGTTCAAGGGGTGGCTGAACGGGGCACGTATTCATGATGAAGATCCACAGGCTAAGGGCGGTTTTGACCCGCGCAGGTTAGCAGATCAGACCCTGCGACACTCGACCAGCAACCCGCCCTCCTCGCGCACACGGCTTTCGATCACCACCGGCAGGAAGCGTTGAATTACCGTCATATTGCTGTGCAAGTGCTCGCTCATGTGTGGCGTGGTAAAACGCCCGCCGCCGGCCAACGCCATCGGCAACAGCAGTTGATCCGCCAGGTGCTCACCCACCGCGGTGTCGGTGCCCTGCCACTCCATCGCCTGGTTGATGGCCTCATCGGCCACGGCCTCGGCCCGCACGGTGGTCATGCCGAACGCACTGAATACTTCGGTGACCTGCGCGTGGACGTATTCCAGCATCAGCACATTGCCCGGTCCTTGCTGCGGGTCAATGTCTATCGGGAACAGCTGCGCCTCGGTGAACCCCAGGCGCTGGCGGACGCGCTTGAATTCACGCTCACTCACCTGATCCGCCAGGCCGGCGTTCAGGACGATGGCGCGTTTTTCCAGCAGCTTGCCGCGCTGCATCAGCTGCAACGCCTGCAGGTCCGATGGCTGGATAAACGCCTCCACTTCGCCGCCGCCCGCCGGGACGAAACCATGGCGTGTGAGGTTCAACTCGACGCGCGCGCCCATGCGCCGCAACAGCGGTAGCCAGGCCCGCTGCAAAAAGTCCACCGGCGGCGCCAGCGGGTTATGGGTGCCGCCGCTGATCGTCACGCGGCTGGCGGTTGGCGCGCGCAACAGCGCCGGTAGCAACGTCTGCAGCACCAGGGTGCAGCTGCCGGCCGTGCCGATCGCAAAGCGGTACTCGCCGCCTTGTATCGGCCCGGGCTCGAACAGCAGGCTCTGCGAGCCCAGCTCAGCCCCTTGCACCGTGGCGCCACACACGTGGGCGGCGGCCAGCACGGCGGTCAGGTGTTGGCGCATCAAGCCTGGCCGACTGCGCCTGGCGCGGATGTTTTTGATGCGCAACGTCAGCCCGGTCACCATTGCCAGGCTCAAGCCACTGCGCAACACCTGGCCACCGCCAATGGCGCCGTCGAGTTCAATCACGTCCTGTTTCATGTTCGTCCTTATGCGTAGCGGTTAACCGTGTGTCGAAGGTAATGATCCAGGCGCTTTGCGTCTGCTTGCGTGCGTGGCAAAACCGGCACTTCGCGTTCCAGCTCGCGCTGGATAAATGCGTGCAGCGCCGGGCGCCGTGGTCCATAAGCGGCCTCGCCGGCATTGCGCTTGAGGGCCAGCAGCATTGCCACTTCGTCGAGCAGTTGCGGGTCATCCACCGTGCCAAGCAAGTCGGCGAACGTCATCGGCGGGCGTCCCAGGCCCAGGTCGATCCAACGCACTGCCAGCAACGGCCTCAGCACGTAGAAGTACTTCTTGAACCGCACCTCCTCGCCTTGCAGGTAACCACGAAAATTTTTCCTGGCCATCGACAAGTAGTGATTACGCGCCGCCGGCGGGCTGTAGAACGTTTCGGCCAAGGCCCGCAATTGCGCCGTCGCCTCAGTTTCCTGGCGATACACCAGGGGCGAATCCAGCCACTCCAGCAACGTAGGGTTGGACTTGCGCAACAGCCCCAAGGTCTTGCGCAGCTCCCATCCGCTGACATCCAGCTCGTCGTCCAGCGGGCGCTCGATCACATCCCGCGGCGCATCCACCTGCATAAACCAATCAGGCTTTTCCACGTAGACAAAGCGCACGTCGTAGTCGCTGTCGGTAGACGCAAACCCCCAGGCGCGACTGCCCGACTCACAGGCATACAGCACGCTCACGTTGCGCTCGCGCTCTATGCGTTCCAACTCATCCAGCACCCGCGCGCGCATGGCGTCGCTGAGTGGGTGACGTTCTTCCCTTTCCATCGTTGTGCTCCTCTTAACCTTTTACGCACACCACCTGACGCAGGGTGTGCAGCACTTCAACCAGCTCGCGCTGGGCATGCATGACGGCGTCGATGTCCTTGTAGGCCATCGGAATTTCATCGATCACATCGGCGTCCTTGCGGCACTCCACGTGGGCCGTGGCGCGGATCTGGTCGGCCACCGTGAAGGTGTTTTTCGCTTTGGTGCGGCTCATGGTGCGGCCGGCGCCGTGGCTGCACGAGCAGAACGACTCTTCGTTGCCCAGGCCGCGCACGATGAAACTTTTTGCGCCCATGGAACCCGGAATAATCCCCAGCTCGCCCTTCTTCGCCGACACCGCGCCTTTGCGCGTCACCAGGATCTCTTCACCAAAGTGCCGCTCTTTTTGCACGTAGTTGTGATGGCAGTTCACCCCTTCCAGCACCACCTCAAACGGCTTGCTGATCACCTGGCGCGTGGCCTGAACCACCGCGCGCATCATCAATTCGCGGTTCTGCCGGGCAAAATCCTGCGCCCAGCCCACGGCTTGCACGTAGTCATCGAAGTGCTGGCTGCCCTCTTCGAAATAGGCCAGGTCGCGGTCCGGCAAATTGGCCAGGTGCTGGCGCATGTCCGCCTGCGCCAACTGGATAAACAGGTTGCCGATGGCGTTGCCCACGCCGCGCGAACCGCTGTGCAACATGAACCAGACACGGTTGGCTTCATCCAGGCACACCTCGACAAAGTGGTTACCCGTGCCGAGCGTGCCCAAATGCTGGCGGTTGTTGCTGTGCTCAAGCTGCGGGTACTTATCGGTAATTGCCTTGAACCTGGGGTGCAGCGTCGCCCATACCTGATCGGCCTGGGCCGGCACGTCCTCCCAGGCGCCTTTGTCACGTCCTTTACGGCTGCGGGTACGACCATGGGGCACGGCGGCCTCGATGGCACAACGCAGCCCGTGGAGGTTGTCGGGCAAATCGCTGGCGGTCAGCGTGGTGCGCGCGGCAATCATCCCGCAGCCGATGTCCACGCCCACCGCCGCCGGGATTATCGCGCCCACCGTGGGGATTACGCTGCCGATGGTCGAACCCTTGCCCAGGTGCACATCCGGCATCACCGCGAGGTGCTTGAAGATAAACGGCATCTTGGCGGTGTTCATCAATTGCTGGCGGGCTTCAGGCTCAACCGGCACGCCCTGGGTCCAGAGTTTGATCGGCTTGCCGTTGGCCACTTCCAGCAGTTGGTAGGTTTTCTCTTGCATGATCTCGATTCTTTTTTTGGAAAGCCGTCATCGCGGCGTTGAACAGGCTATAGCAGCGGGCGTGCCAGCTTTTTACGAAACCCAGATAAAATCTTTATCTCATTGTTTTGTATAGATATTCATCCGGTATGGAATTTAAACGCTGAAAATCGATGGCAAGCATCTTCGCCAATTCATATCCTTGCTTATCGTCACTTATATTTTGGTCTAGCCATGAAGCACAAGCGCACCGTCGCCATCGGGTTTATCGGGTCAAAGCTGGACCGCGTCGGCAAAGGCGCCAACCGCTGGAACCACTGGCGCCCCAGCGTCGGTCTGTGCCAGCAGGCCGATGTGCTGATTGATCGCCTGGAGCTGATCCACGACGTCGATGCCCGCGACGTCAGCCTCGCCGAACGGGTGCGCGCCGACATCCTGCAGATCTCCCCGCACACCGAGGTGCGCCTGCACGCGATGCCGCTGCAAAACCCGTGGGATTTCGAAGAGGTCTATGCCGCGCTGCACGATTTCACCACCGACTATGCCTTTAACACCGAGCACGAGGACTACCTGGTCCACATCACCACCGGCACGCATGTGGCGCAGATTTGCTGGTTCCTGTTGACCGAGGCGCGCAACCTGCCGGCGCGCTTGATCCAGACCGCACCGGCCCGCCGCCGTGACGACACCGCGCCCGCCACCGGCACGCACACGCTGATCGACCTCGACCTGTCGCGCTACGACCGCATCGCGTCGCGCTTTGCCCACAAGCGCCTGGAGGGCTTGGCGTTTCTCAAGTCAGGCATCGCCACGCGCAATAGCGCTTTCAATGCCTCCATCGAGCAGATCGAACGCGTGGCCGTGCGCTCCAAGGCGCCGATGCTGCTGATCGGCCCCACCGGCGCCGGCAAGTCATTCCTCGCCCGGCGCATCTACGCACTCAAGCGCAGCCGCCACCAAATCCAGGGGCGCTTTGTTGAAGTGAACTGCGCAACATTGCGCGGCGATGGCGCGATGTCGGCGTTGTTCGGTCACATCAAGGGCGCTTTCACCGGCGCCCAAAATGCCCGCGACGGCCTGCTGCGCGCGGCGGATGGCGGCATGCTGTTTCTCGATGAAATCGGCGAACTGGGTCTGGATGAGCAGGCGATGCTGCTCAAGGCCATCGAAGAAAAACGCTTCTACCCATTGGGTGCCGACCAAGAGGTGGGCAGCGACTTCCTGATCATCGCCGGCACCCACCGCGACCTGCGCGAGCGGGTGGCGCAAGGGTTGTTTCGTGAAGACCTTTACGCGCGGATCAACCTGTGGACCTTTGACCTGCCGGGCCTTGCGGGCCGGCGTGAGGATATCGAACCCAATATCGATTTCGAACTGGAGCGCCATGCCCGCGAGCAGGGCCGGCGCGTGCGTTTCAACCTGGAGGCGCGGCGGCGTTACCTGGCGTTTGCCTGCTCCAGCGAAGCCGCCTGGCTGGGTAACTTTCGTGAGTTGTCGGCCTCGATCACGCGCATGGCCACGCTGGCGGACAGTGGGCGTATTGATGAGGCGCAGGCTGAAGAGGAAATTCAGCGTTTGCGTTATGCCTGGGGGTTGTCTGCGCCGCAGGCTGATTGGCAAGCCTTGCTGCCGGCGGAGCTGGATCTGTTTGATCAGGTGCAACTGAAGGCGGTGATTGAGGTGTGTCGGCAGTCCGACAGCCTCTCCGATGCGGGGCGCCGGTTGTTCGGCGTGTCGCGTCAGGCCAAGGCGCAACCGAATGACGCGGACCGTTTGCGTAAGTACCTGGCGCGGTTTGCGCTGGATTGGAAGCAGGTAGCGTCTGTGCAGGCCTGAGGTTGGCCGCTTGATTTGCTGGGGATTTTTTCGCGGTGTTAGTGGGGGTTGAGGTGGGTTTTATCGGGTTCTTGGGTCTGGGTAGTTGGCGCTCTGGGGGAATTGAGTTGGCGGCTCTTTGGGGGGTGGGGGGCATATCCGTTGGCTGGGTGATGGCGGATATCGGTTCCGCTCTTACAGCGGGTCACTTTGGAAAGCCCCAAAGTAACCAAAGGGCTCTTGCCCCACCACTCGGCACCTCGCTTGGGCTCGGTGTGCCATCACTCCGGCTTGAATCCGTGGGCCGCCGTGACGGGCCATCCATGGCCCAACACGGCTAACCCGGCGTCCTGCCGGGTTACCCACGGATTCAAGCCTGCGTTCGGCCAGCGTGGTTTAACGGGGCGCCTAAGATCAAGATCAAGATCTACAGCACGGCGGCCTGACAGCCGACCTGATCTTGAAGGCTGAACTCAATCAAAGGTGGGAGCTGGCTTGCCTGCGATGGCATCGGCTGGGTTTGCCTGATGTACCGAGGTGCCTGCATCGCAGGCAAGCCAGCTCCCACAGAAAAGCAAAAGCAGTGCGGTGGTGGAGGCTGAATTCGGTCAACTTGTGGGAGCGGGCTTGCTCGCGAAGGCGGTGGGTCAGCTACACATGAGCTAACTGACACACCGCCTTCGCGAGCAAGCCCGCTCCCACATTTAGAACTCTGTGCATCAGATAGAAGTGTGTTGCTGTGCTGTTGCCCTGCTTTTGCTTCAACCACTCAGGTCGGCTACTAGGCCGCCGTGCTCTGCTCTTGATCTGCTTTTGATCTTGATCTGACAGGCCCCGTCAACCACGCTGGCCGAACGCAGGCTTGAATCCGTGGGTAACCCGGCAGGACGCCGGGTTAGCCGTGTTGGGCCATGGATGGCCCGTCGCGGCGGCCCACGGATTCAAGCCGGAGTGAGGGCACACCGAGCCTAAGCGAGGGGCCGAGTGGTGGGGCAAAGACCTTTTGGTTACTTTTGGGGCGTTTGCCAAAAGTGACCCGCTGTAAGAGCGGAACCGCCAGCCGCCGTTACCGCAGCAACGGATATGTACTCCCCCCCCCAAAAAAAGTCAGTCCAAATCACTCGCATCATGCCGCTCACGCAGCTGCTCCGAAACCTCCCCGGAAACCCGATTCACCCGCCGCCCCCGCTGCACCGCCGGCCGCGCCTCAATGGCGTCCGCCCAACGCAGCACATGCTTGTACTCATGCACCGACAAAAACTGCGCCGAATCCCCATACAACCGGCCTTTGACCAACCCGCCATACCAAGGCCAGATCGCAATATCAGCAATGGTGTACTCATCCCCGGCAATGTACTCACTCACCGCCAACCGCTGATCCAGCACATCCAGCTGGCGCTTGGTCTCCATAGCGAACCGATTGATCGGGTACTCCATCTTGCTCGGCGCATACGCATAAAAGTGCCCAAACCCGCCGCCCAGGTACGGCGCACTGCCCATCTGCCAGAACAACCACGACAAACACTCCGCACGCGCCGCCGGCTCATTGGGGAAGAACGCCCCAAACTTCTGCGCCAGGTACTGCAAAATCGCCCCCGATTCGAACACCCGAATCGGCGTATCCCCACTGCGATCCAGCAACGCCGGGATCTTCGAATTCGGGTTCACCGCCACAAACCCGCTGCCAAACTGATCACCGTCACCGATCTTGATCAGCCAGGCGTCGTATTCTGCGCCGGTATGCCCCAAGGCCAACAGCTCTTCCAGCAGGATCGTGACCTTCTGGCCATTGGGCGTGGCCAACGAATACAGCTGCAACGGGTGCTTGCCAACCGGCAGTTCCTGCTCGTGGGTCGCACCGGCGATAGGCCGGTTGATACTGGCAAAGGTGCCGCCGCTTTCAGTGTCCCAGGTCCAGACTTTCGGGGGTACGTACTCGGTCATGCTCACTTCTCCTTGGTTTCATTAGGGGTCGACGCAGCCAATTGAGCCACGTTCCATCCGCCGCCCAGCGCCTTGATCAGGCCCACATTGGCGCTCAACTGCTGGGTTTGCAATTGCAACACGCTGCGCTTGGCTTCCAGCGCCGCCACTTGCGCGGTCACCACATCCAGATACGCCACGGCGCCCTGGCGATAACGCGAGGTGGACAGGTCTTCGGCGTATTGCGCCGCCGCCGCCGCATCGCGCTGATCATCCAGCGCAGCGCCCAGTCCGGCGATTTGCGACAGGTTGTCCTCCACCTGCTCGAACGCGCCCAACACCACGCCCCGGTATTTGGCCGCTGCTTCATCGGTGGCGGCCTTGGCGATGTCCACCTGGGCCTGCCGCGCGCCGCCATCAAACAGGGTTCCTACCAGCGACGGGCCGATGGCCCAGAACAGGTTGGGCGCGCTGAGCAAGCGGGCAAACTCGTCACTCTGATAACCGCCTTGGTCGCTCAGCGTGATCTGCGGGAACCACGCCGCCTTGGCGACGCCAATCCGCGCATTGGCCGCAGCGATGCGACGCTCGGCCGCCGCAATATCCGGCCGGCGCTGCAACAGGCTGGAAGGCACGCCGGTCGGCACGTTCGGCAAGGCAATCGGCGCCACGTTCACGGCGACGCTATAAGTGGAAGCCGACTCACCGAGCATCGCCGCTATCGAATGCTCCAGCAGCGCCCGCTGCACCTGGCTCTGGTTCAACTGCGACTTGACCGTCGACAACTGCGTACGCGCCCGCGCCACATCCAGGCCGGAGACGATACCGCCGCCATGCAAACCTTCGGTCAGGCCAAGGGCCTTGGCGTAAGCGTCGCGCGTCTGCTCCAGCAACTGGTTCTGCCAGTCGATGCCGCGCAGGCGGATGTAGCTGTCGGCCAATTGCGCCTGCAGGCTCAGGCGTACCGACGCCAGGTCTGCCCTGGCCGCATCCGAATCGCTGGTGCCGGCTGCCACGGTGTCGCGCACCCGGCCCCACAGGTCGACTTCATAGTCGACTTCCAGGCCCAGGGTCGCGGAGTTGTAGACATCCGGTGAAGTGGCCGAGCGCAGCGGTTTGGTGTCTGACTGGCGAATGCGCTGGCCGTTGCCAATGGCCGAGATCTTCGGGAACAGCCCCGAACGGTCCTGGGCCAGGAACCCTTGAGACTGCTGGTAATGCGCGAGCGCGGCGCTCAGGTCGGCGTTGTTTTTCAGCAACTGCTGCTGCATCGCATCCAGTTGCGGGTCGTTGTATACGCGCCACCAGCCATCCCGGTTGGCCTGATCGTTCGGCGTGCCGACCGTCCACGGGCCTTGGGTGTGAAACTGCGCGGCCATCGGTGTTTGCGGCACGGTCAGCGGTGGCGCCAACGAGCAGGCGCCCAAACTCAACGTGGCGATCAGGCCCAGCACATTGCGCTTAGCCATGGGGTTTGACCTCAGTGGCGGCGACAGCCAGTTGCACCGAATCATCATCAGCCAGGCCATCGGGCGGCGTGTCGATCACGCGGTCGGCGGCTTGCAGGCCACTGGCAATTTCAACGCTGTCACCGAAATCGCGGGCGATGCTGACGGTCTTGAAGTGCACATGGTTGTTGGCGTCCAGGGTCGCGACGCGCATGCCCTTGTCATCGAACACCAAGGCGCTGGACGGCACGCGGATGACGTCGGCCTGCACCGGCAGGTCAAACTGCACGCTGGTGTAGCCGCCGGGCAGCAAGCGGCCACCGGGGTTGTCCACCAGCAATTGCACGAGCGTGCTGCCAGAGGCGGCGTTGACCGCGTCGGCGGTGGCAATCACTTTGCCGGTAAAGGTTTCGCCGCGGTACTCCGGCACGCTGAGGCGCGCGGTGGTGCCTTCGCGAATCTGTGGCGAGAAGGTTTGCGGCACCTGCACATACACGCGCAGGCGGCTGACGTCGGCCACCGCAAACAGCTCTTTGCCGGCGGTGCCGCCGGCGCTGATCAACGCGCCTACGTCAGTGCTGCGCGCGGTGACCACACCGGCAAACGGCGCGACCAGATGCTGGAAGCCCTTGGTTGCGACCAACTGGTCGACATTGGCCTTGGCCGCCGCCACTTTGGCTTGCTTGGCGGTCAGATCACCGGTGCGTTCATCCACGTCCTGGCGCGACACCGAGTCGTTCGCCAGCATGGCCTGCCAGCGTTTGGCGGTGGTGTCGGCGAGGTGTTCATCGGCTTGGGCCGAGGCCAACGTGGCACGGGCCTGCAGCAGTTGCTGGTCGAGTTCCGGGGTGTCGATTTCCGCCAACACTTGTCCGGCTTTGACGCGGGTGCCGATGTCGACATTCCAGGATTTCAGGTAGCCGTTGACCCGCGCAAAGATCGACGCGCGTGAATACGCCTCCATCCGCCCCGGCAAGTTGAGCACCGGGCCCTGGGCTTGCACCACCGGTTTGATCAGGTTGACGCTGGGCAGCGCCTGGGCGTCGGTCCAGGTCTTGAGGTCGCGCGATTCACTGGCGCGCACGCCGATGCCGACACCGACGATGACAACCACCACGGCCGCGCCCCCGATCAGCCACAACAGGCCACGGGAAGACTTGGATTTAGAAACGGAAACGGACATGTCAAACCCCTTGGGTAACGGTGGTCGCACGCGTGGCGTGCTGGCGACGCCCGTGGACAAGACTGAAAATCAACGGAACCAGAATCAACGTGGCAATGGTGGCAAAGGCCAGGCCGCCGATCACCGCACGGCCAAGTGGCGCGTTCTGCTCGCCGCCCTCGCCCAGGCCCAAGGCCATGGGCGCCATGCCGATGATCATCGAAATGGCCGTCATCAACACCGGCCGCAGCCGGGTGAAGCCGGCTTCGAGCGCGGCCTGCACCGCATCGCCGTGCACCGCCAGGCGTTCGCGACAGAAGCTCACCACCAGAATGGCGTTGGCAGTGGCCACACCCATGCACATGATCGCCCCGGTCAGCGCCGGCACCGACAGCGGCGTGTGGGTGACAAACAGCATCCACACAATGCCTGCAAGTGCCGCCGGCAATGCGGTGATGATCACAAACGGGTCGGCCCAGGATTGGAAGTTGACCACGATCAGCAAGTAGATCAGCACCACTGCGCCGAGCAGGCCAAACAGCAAGCCACTGAACGCCGCGTTCATGGTCTGCACCTGCCCTTGCAGGATGACCTTGGAGCCGGTCGGCACTTCACCGGCGTGGGCGGCGATGATCTTCTGGATATCGGCGGCAACGCCACCGAGGTCGCGGTCTTGGATCGCCGTCAGCACTTCGACCACCGGCTGGATATCCGATTGGGTGAACACCGAATTACTGTGGCTGCGCTGGATATTCGCCAGGCCGCCCAATGTCTGGTCGGTGGCCGCCCCGCTGCTGCCACTCAACGGCAGGTTGTGCAGCGCCGCCAGGCTTTCAAGGCTGTACTGCGGGGTTTGCATGACGATCGGGTAAGAGATCCCGTTGGCCGGGTTCAACCAAAAGGTCGGCGCCACCTGGCTGGAACCGGCGAGGTTGACCACCAGGCTGTTGGTCACGTCACGCTCGGTAAGGCCGACCAATTGCGCACGGGTGCGGTCCACGTCGATATTGAACGTCGGCAGTTGCCGCGACTGCTGGATACGCGCATCGACCACGCCCGGCACGCGGCGAATATCGCGCAGCAACGCGCTGGCGTAAGTGAAGTTGCCCGCCAGGTTATTGCCGGTGATTTGCAGGTCAATCGGCGCCGACGAGCCGAAGTTGAGAATCTGCCCGACGATGTCCGATGCCGGGAACGAGAACACCGCACTGGGGAACTCGCGTGGCAGGGTTTCACGCAATATGCGCATGTATTCCGCCGTCGGGCGGTGGCCTTCATTGAGGCTGATCTGAATGTCGCTGTCTTGGGAACCCACGGTGCCGGTGTTGTTGTACACCACGTTGATACCGCTGATAGACAGGCCGATGTTGTCGACCAACGCCTTGAGCTCATTGGCCGGGACTTTGCGCCGGATCGCGTTTTCGATGTCGGCGATCAAATGCGCGTTGCTTTCCACCCGCGTGCCCACCGGGGCACGCACGTGCAGCAGGATCAGCCCGGAATCGACCTCGGGGAAGAAGTTGCGCCCCAGGAACGGCACCAGCGCAAACGACACCGCAACAAACGCCAGCAGGCCGATCACCACTGTGCGGCGATGGTGCAAGGCACTGTCCAACACGCTGTGGTAGCGCTCGCGAAACCCTTCAAAACGCCGTTCGAAACCGCGCTGGAAATTCACCAGCGGGTTGCGCGATGGCGCGTGCCCGTCCTCACCGTGCCCATGCGGTTTGAGCAGGTAGTTAGCGAGGGTCGGCACCAGCGTACGCGACAGGATGAACGAGGCGATCATGGCGAAAATCACCGCTTCGGCCATCGGTACGAACAGAAAGCGCGCCACGCCGTCGAGGAAGAACATCGGCACAAACACGATGCAGATACACAGCAGCGAAACGAACGCCGGCGTGACGATTTGCGCCGCGCCGTCGAGGATGGCGGTCTCCACCGGCTTGCCCTGCTCCAGGTGCCAGTTGATGTTCTCGATGGTCACCGTGGCGTCGTCCACCAGGATGCCGACTGCCAGCGCCAGGCCGCCGAGGGTCATGATATTAAGGGTTTCGCCGAGGGCCGAAAGCGTGGCAATCGACGCCAGGATCGCCAACGGAATCGACGTGGCGATGATCACCGTCGAACGCCAGCTGCCAAGGAACAGCAGGATCATCAGGCTGGTCAGCGCCGCCGCGATCAAACCTTCACGGGCCACGCCGCTGATCGCCGAGCGCACGAACAGTGACTGGTCGCCAATCAGGTCGATGTTCAGGTTAGGCGGCAAGGCGGCCTTGTTGTCTGCGAGCTTTTCCTTGATCCCGGCGATCACGCCCAAGGTCGAGGCCGAGCCGGTCTTGAGCACCGGCAGCAGCACCGAGCGGTTGCCGTTCACGTGCACGATGTTGGTTTGCGGCGGGTTGCCGTCGCGCACGGTGGCCACATCGCGGATCAACACGGTGGTGCCGTCGGCGGTTTTGATCGGCAGGTTTTCCAGGTCATGGAAATCCGACGGTGCGTTGTTCAGTTGCAGGTTGAATTCGTAGCTGCCGATCTTCTGCGTGCCCACCGGCGTGATCAGGTTCTGCGTGGCCAGCGCGGTGGCGACGTCTTGCGCCGACAGACCGCGCGCCTGCATGCGCGCCGAATCAAGGTCGATCTGCACCTGGCGGCTCTTGCCGCCAAAGGGGTATGGCAGCGCCGCACCGGGCACGGTGGTGAGCATCAGGCGCACCTGGTTAAGGCCAATATCGCCCAGGCGCTGCTCGCTCAAACCGGGGCCCGACAGGGCCAGTTGCACGATGGGCACGGTCGAGGCGCTGTAATTGAGCACCAGCGGCGGCACGGTGCTGGGCGGCAATTGCCGCAGGATCGCCTGGGACACCGAAGTGACCTGAGCGTTGGCCGTGCTGATGTTGACGCCGGGCTGGAAGAAGATCTTCACGATCCCGTAGCCATTCATCGACTGCGCCTCGATATGGCGAATGTCGTTGACCGTGGTGGTCAGCACGCGCTCGAACGGCGAGGTGATGCGCCCCGCCATCTGGTCGGGCGGCAGGCCGGTGTACTGCCAGATCACCGCGATGACGGGGATACGGATTTCGGGAAAGATGTCGGTCGGCGTGCGCCAGGCCGCCAATGGGCCGATGATCAGGATGAAAATAGCCAATACCAGAAAGGTATAGGGGCGCCGCAACGCGATGCGCACGAGGCTCAGCATAGGAGGTGATCCAGACAGGGGTTGGATGATCAAGCAGGCAGAGCCGTGCCGTTTTCCCGCCTCGCCCCATGCGTTTCCTGGGGAGTTTGTAACGACATCCGGGTCACAAAGAGGCATATGCCACGATATCTAATTTAGTGGCGTACGCAACTAATTTGTTTCAAGCTGTCTCAGTCTTCATCTGCGAGCTATCTTCGGTCTGAAAGGCCTTGTCCTGACAGGTCGCGCAGGCATAATCACCCGCGTCGTGTTTTGTATCAGAGAGTATCTGCCCTTGAAATCTGCCCCGCCTTGCTCCGATAGCCCCAGCGCCTGCGTGAACGGTGCCGTGCGCCGCACGTCCCGTCGCCTGGGTCAGATCTATGACGAGGCGTATGCGCCCTGCGGGTTGAAAGCTACCCAATTTGCGGTGCTCAACCGTATTGCCAAGGCGGGTACGCCGAAGATGGGCGAGCTGGCCCAAGCCTTGGTGATGGACCTTTCCGCCCTCGGCCATACGCTTAAGCCGCTGGTACGCGATGGGTTGGTGGAACTGCAGGTGGACGAATTCGACCGCCGCACGCGCCGTGTGCTGCTGACCGAACAGGGCAAGCGCACACATGCGGCGGCCAAGCGTATTTCGAACAAAATGGCGGAGCGTTTTGATCAGGCGTTCGGCCGGGAAGCGGCGGCGCAGTTGCGCCAGACATTGGACTTTATTGCCTCCGATGACTTTGCCAAGACGTTGCTGGCCAACTTGGAAGACTGAACGCGGGGCTTTTGAGTACATATCCGTTGTTTGGGTGATGGCGGGTATGGGTTCCGCCCTTACGGCGGGTCACTTTGGAAAAGCCCCAAAGTAACCAAAGGGCTCTTGCCCCACCACTCGGCACCTCGCTTAGGCTCGGTGTGCCCGAACGAAGGTAGTACGCAGCGGGCCGCCGCGACGGGGCGTCCCCGCCCCGTCGCGGCTAAACCGGCGTCCTGCCGGTTTACCCGCTCCGTACTACCTGCGTTCGGCCAGCGTGGTTTGACGGGGCGCCTAAGATCAAGATCAAGATCTACAGCACGGCGGCCTAGTAGCCGACCTGAGTGGTTAGATCAAAAGCAAGAGCGAGGCGGCCTGACAGCCGACCTGATCTTGGAAACTGAACTCGGTTAACTGTGGGAGGGAGCTTGCTCCCGATGGCTGGGTGTCATTCAGCTAATTTGTAACTGACCCACCGCATTCGCGAGCAAGCCCGCTCCCACATTTGGAGCTCAGTACATCAGGTAGATGTGTGTGTACTCGGTCAATGTGGGAGCTGGCTTGCCTGCGATGGCATCCACTGGGTTTGCCTGATGTACCGAGGTGCCTGCATCGCAGGCAAGCCAGCTCCCACAGAAAAGCAGCTCTGCTTTTGCCCTGCTTTTGCTTCAACCACTCAGGTCGGCTACTAGGCCGCCGTGCTGTAGATCTTGATCTTGATTTTGATCTTAGGCGCCCCGTTAAACCACGCTGGCCGAACGCAGGCTTTGGAGCGGGGGTAAACCGGCAGGACGCCGGTTTAGCCGTGTTGGGCCATGGATGGCCCATCGCGGCGGCCCCCGCTCCAAAGCCTGCGTGAGGGCACACCGAAGCGTGAGCGAGGTGCCGAGTGGTGGGGCAAGAGCCCTTTTGGTTACTTTTGGGGCTCTTTTCCAAAAGTGACCCGCTGTAAGAGCGGAACCGATATTCGCCTTCTCGCAAATAATGGATATGTACTAAAACCTACTCGCCTAGCCCCCAGGCACCCGCACCCGCCACGCAATCAACAAAGCTGCCAGCAGCATCAAAACCCCAGCCGCAACAAACACGCCACCAATCCCACTCAGACTAAACATCGCGCCGCCCCCCGCAGCCCCCGCTGCAATGGCCGACTGCACCGACGCAACCACCATGCCTCCGGCGCTTTCCGCCTGGTCCGGCACAGCACGCGCCACCCAGTTCGACCACGCCACCGGCACGCCGCCAAACGCCATCCCCCATAACGCCAGCAGCATCGCTTGCCCCGGCAGCGAAGCCGTCAGCAGCACCAACGCGAGCGCCGCAACGCCCACCAACACCGGCATCAGCACCAACGTACCGCGCGGGTTGCGCACCAGCATCCACCCGGCCAGCAGCGTGCCGACGAAATTGGCCGCGCCAAACCCCAGCAGCATCAACGCCAGCCCCTGAGCGCCAACCCCTGTGGTGCTTTCCAGAAACGGCCGGATATAAGTGAACAGCGCGAAATGCCCGGTGTGCACCAGCACGCAGCCGAACATGCCCATGGCAATGCCTGGGCGCAACAGCACCTCCAGCACGGTGCGCAGGCGCGCGGTGTCGGTCGGCGCCAGGCGCGGCAACGTGAACAGTTGAAACACCAGCGTCACCACCCCCACCGCAGCCGCCGCGACAAACGCACTGCGCCAGCCATACACACCGCCAAGGTAGCTGCCCAACGGCACGGCGACGACGGTACCCACCGCAATCCCGCTGAAAATAATCGACAACGCCCGTGGCAGCAGCGCAGGCGGCACCAGGCGCATCGCCACGGCTGCCGCCATGCTCCAGAAACCACCAAGGGCGATGCCCAACAGGATGCGCATCAACAGCAATACGGCCAGGCTGGACGAAAGCGCCACCAGCAGGTTCGACGCAATCATCAGAGTGGAAAAGCCCAGCAACACCAGGCGCCGGTCGAGGCCACGGGTCAAGCCCGGTACCAGCAAGCCGGCGAACAACGCCACCACCGCCGTCACCGTGACCGCCTGGCCGGCCAATGCCTCCGAGACCCCAAGGTCCAAGGCCATCGGCGTCAACAGGCTGGCCGGCAAGTATTCCGCCGTCAGCAGGCCGAACACCCCCATTGCCAGGGAGAACACCGCCATCCAGGCCGGGGTGGTCGGCTGCGCCCTGGTGCCGACATGGGCTGCATAATCATTCATCACAAAACATCCTCAGGAAATGAGCGAGGTCGCCAGTCTAGGTTCGCCCTCCAGGATGATCTATGATGCAAACCCTTGAGTTTTTGACCGAAACCCCGAGCATGACTTCAACTGACGCGTTTACCGTCTCTTCCGACCTCATCAATGAGCTGCTGCAGGGCATGCGCCTGCGCGGGGTGCAGTACCGTCGCATCGAAGCCGGGCCTGTGTTCGGCGTCGGTTTTGAGGCCAAGCCCGGGCACGCGTATTTCCACTTCCTGGCCGCGGGTTGCGCCACTTTGCGCCTGGACGACGGCAGCCTCTACGCGCTGTCGGCCGGCAATGCGGTGTTCATCTCCCATGGCGGCGCTCATCAACTCTTGTCGAGCCCGGGCGCAGCGGTGCGGGATATCGGCAGCTTCGAAGCGGCCTCGCTCGGTGATGCGGTGTGCGCCGTGAAGGCCCCCACCGACGCCGACAGTTCAGCTGGCAGCTTGCTGTTCAGCGCCTGCATGGAATTTGAATTGGGCAGCATCCAGGGGCTGGGTCGCCTGATGCCCGCGATGATGCTGATCGATGCGCGGGGCCAGCGTTATCCGGGGCTGATGCCGATTCTGGCGACCATGGAGCGCGAAGTCTGCAGTGCCCGTATCGGCTACGCGGGCATCCTGGCGCGCCTTGCCGATGTGGTGGCGGCGATG
Organism: Pseudomonas sp. MF6747; assembly: GCF_963890955.1. Lineage (NCBI taxonomy): Bacteria > Pseudomonadati > Pseudomonadota > Gammaproteobacteria > Pseudomonadales > Pseudomonadaceae > Pseudomonas > Pseudomonas sp. MF6747. Next base: position 161,256 of record NZ_CAWPSZ010000045.1, on the reverse strand, counting down.
ATTGTGCGCGGCTGGGTCGAATGCGCCTGTGGCAACGCGTCAGGCCTGGTGGCCGCGTTGCGTGACCCGCGATTGGCGCGCGCCCTCCTCGCCTTGCACCAGCAACCGGGCCGCGACTGGAGCGTGGCCGAGTTGGCAGCGCAGGGGCACACCTCGCGCTCGGTGTTCGCCGACCGCTTCCAGGCGACCCTCGGTATTCCGCCACTGCGCTACGCCACGGAACTGCGCATGCGCCTGGCCAGCCAATGGCTGACCCTGGAGCGGTTGCCGATCGAAGAAGTCGCGCAGCGCCTGGGCTATACCTCCCAGACCGCCTTCAGCCGCGCCTTCAAGCGCATTACCGGGCAACCGCCCGGGGCGAGTCGTGCCAGGAGCCCAGCATGAGCGACAGACTCCAAGACATCCTTGCCGACCACCTGCACGTGGTGTTCTGCGGCATCAACCCGGGCAAGGGCTCTGCCGCCCTCGGCCAGCACTTCGCCAATCGCAGCAACCGCTTCTGGCGCACGTTGCACCTGGCGGGTTTTACCCCGCATGAAATTCGCCCGGAGGATGGGCGCAGCCTGCTTGACTATCACTGTGGCCTGACCACCTTGGTCGAGCGCCCGACGGCGAGCGCAGGGGAATTGGCGCGGCATGAATTCACCGAAGCGGCGACGGCGTTTGAACACAAGATCCGCCACTGCCGGCCGCGCATCGTGGCGTTCCTCGGCAAGCCCGGTTACAGCGCGTTGTCCGGCCAGCGCAAGATCGCCTGGGGGCTGCAGCCGCAGCGAATGGGCGGCGCCTCGGTGTGGGTGTTACCCAACCCGAGCGGGCGCAACCTGGCGTTCAGTCTGGAGCAACTCGTGCAAGCCTATCAGCCGCTGCGCGCGGCCATTGCGCAGGCCGGCCCGGAGCCCTTAATCTCTTGAGCCAAACACCCCGAGAGCCTTGGAGGCTGCATGAAACTGGTCGGCATGCTGGACTCGCCTTACGTGCGTCGCGTCGCAATTTCCCTTGAACTGTACGGGGTGGATTTCGTACACGAGTCGCTCTCGGTGTTCAGCACCTACGCTGAATTTTCCGCGATCAACCCGGTGGTCAAGGCGCCCACGCTGGTGCTCGATGATGCAACGGTGCTGATGGATTCCAGCCTGATCCTGGACTACTTCGAAACCCTGGCGCCGACCGACAAGAAGCTTCTGCCACACAACGCCGGTGCACGCGCCAAAGAACTGCAAGTGCTCGGCCTGGCCCTGGCGGCGTGTGAGAAAACCGTGCAGATCGTCTACGAGCACCACTTGCGCCCAGCGGAAAAATTGCATGAACCGTGGCTGGATCGCGTGACCGGGCAGCTGCTGGCCGCTTATTCGCTGCTGGAAACACACCTGGCCCAGGCGAGCGGTGAACGCCTGAACCAGGCCGCGCTGACGGCGGCCGTCGCCTGGTCGTTCACTCAGTTAAAACTGCCGACGGTGCTCAAGGCCCAGGCGTTTCCCAACCTGCAACGCCACGCCGATCAGCTGGAACAGCACCCGGCGTTCAGGAAATACCCCATCGAATAACTGGCCTACACCCAGCCCCCATCCACAATAAAGTTTTGTGCCGAACACATCGCCGACGCATCGGAGGCAAGAAACAGCGCCATGTTGGCGATGTGTTCCGGCAGCACACTGCCTGGCAAACACTGGCTGCGGCTGATCAGTTCCCTGGCCGCATCGTCCACCCACATCGCCAGCTGTTTTTCGGTCATGACCCAGCCGGGCACCAGGGTGTTGACCCGAATACGGCTGGGGCCCAATTCCCGCGCCAACGCTCGGGTCATGCCATGGGCCGCCGCCTTGCTGGCGGCATACACCGGGTAGCCCGCCGACGCCATCATCCAGCCGACCGAGCCGAGGTTGATAATCGCCCCGCCGCCCGCGCTTTTCATCATCGGCACCACCGCCTTGGCAGCAAAAAAAGCGTGCTTGAGGTTGACGGCGATCAGCCTGTCGAACATCTGCGAATCGACCTCTTGCAGCGTATGACGCACGTCATTGGCCGCGTTGTTCACCAACACGGTGATCGGCCCCAGCGTTTGCTCAAAACGGGCTATCGCCGCTTTGTAGGCGATTTCATCAGTGATATCGCAGCACACGAACTCAACGCGATGCCCTTGGTCACTCAACAACGCCGCCAGACGCTCGCCCTGGCTCTGCGCGCGGTCCACAAAGGCCACCTTGGCGCCTTGCGCGGCGAAAGCGCGCACCATGAATTCGCCAATGCCCGAGGCACCTCCGGAAATCAGTACGGTCCTACCCTTCAGGTCGGGATAAACGGCGTGTGCAGTACTCATATAACGCTTGCCTCAATCAATTAGTCTTATTTTATTTTGCGTATCTGGGGTTTAACGCTATAAATTCGCTGTCAACTCGACGAAATATCGCACATTAGTAGAACTATTCCACTGAAAACAACAAAAGGAAGTTCGACCATGAAGCACCCTCGACACCTGCTTTCGGGCCTCGCCCTGTCCATGCTGATTGCCAGCGGTGGCGCCCAGGCCGCCGGGCTTAGCAGTGAACACAAGCCTTTCGGCAAAACCAACGACGGCACTGCCGTCGAGCAATACATCTTGCGCAACAGCCATGGCATGCAAGCCACGGTGATCACTTACGGCGGCGTATTGCAGTCGCTGAAAGTGCCGGATAAAAACGGCAAGGTCGATGACGTCGTACTCGGTTTCGACGACGTGCAGGGCTATCAGAGCGGTACGGCCTTTTTCGGCGCGAGCATCGGCCGCTTCGGCAACCGTCTGGCCGCCGGGGCGTTCGAACTCGATGGCAAGCGTTACCAGGTGCCGCTCAACGATGGGCCCAACTCGCTGCACGGCGGTGCTCAGGGCTTCGACAAGCACGTGTGGCAAGCCGAACCGGTCAAGGGTAAGGATTCGGTCGGCGTGAAGCTGAGCTACCTGTCCAAGGACGGTGAAATGGGCTTCCCCGGCAACCTCAAGACCGAGGTCACCTATAGCCTCAACGATAAAAACGAACTGCACATCGACTACAAGGCCACCACCGACAAACCCACGGTGCTGAACCTCACCAACCACAGCTACTTCAACCTCGCCGGCGCGGGCAATGGCGACATCCTCAAGCAAGTGGCGACCTTGCATGCCAGCCACTACACGCCGGTGAATGCCACGTTGATTCCGACTGGCGAACTGGCACCGGTCAAAGGCACGCCGATGGATTTCCTCACACCCACGCCAATCGGCCAGCGCATCAAGGACGACCATCCGCAGCTCAAGTTCGCCGAGCCCAAACAGGGTGGGTTTGACTTCAACTGGGCGCTGGACACCAAAGGCGATATCAAGCAACTCGCCGCCGAGGTGCACGACCCCGCCTCCGGCCGCCGCTTGCAGCTCTACACCACCGAGCCCGGCGTGCAGTTCTATACCAGCAACTTCCTGGATGGCACGGTGAAGGGCAAGGCCGGCAAGGCGTATGCGCATTGGAGCGCGTTTACCCTGGAAACCCAGCACTTTCCGGATGCACCCAACCAGCCAACATTTGCTTCGACCCGATTGAACCCTGGGCAGACCTACACCCAGAACACCGTGTTCAAGTTCTCCGCCGACTGAACTGTGGGAGCGGGCTTGCTCGCGAAAGCGCTGGTTCAGCGACAGATGCAGTGACTGACACTGCGCTTTCGCGAGCAAGCCCGCTCCCACATTCAGTGATGTCTCGGCGTAACTCAGCAGTGGTTCATCGGTTTGGCCAACCCTCAGTTCCAGAGGCCGATTTTTTCCAGTTCCTGCTTGAAGTTCTCGCGGGTGATCAGCGTCACTTCATCCATGGCGGTGTACTTGGGCGGTTCCTTGCCGGTGGTGACCCAGTCGAACATCATCTTCGCGGTGTTGTAGCCTTCAATGTGCGGGCTGGGCAGCATCGAGCCGAAGAAGCCGCTGTTGGCTTTCTTCAATTCGCCGATGGCGTCGGTGCCATTGATGCCGATGCCGATCACATTGGCCGCGGCAAAGCCTGCGGTTTCGGTGGCGCGTACGCCGCCGAGCACGGTGTTGTCGTTCATGCCGCCGATGATCAGGTTTTTCGCGCCGCCGGGCAGTTTGACCAAGGCCGAGTTGGTGGCGTCCATGCTGCCCGGAACGTCGAGGGTCTTGGCGGCGGTGAACAGGATGTGATCCTTTGGAAAGCCTGCATCTTCCAGGGATTTGACCGAGCCGTCGGTGCGCTTTTTACCGGTGTCGAGTTCGTTGAAGGTGTTGATCACCGCATAGGTTTCCTTCCAGTCCCAACCGCGTTTTTTCGCTTCAGCCGCCATCGCCGCGCCCTGCTTCTGGCCGACTTCAAAAGCGGCCATGCCCAGGTACGGCACGTCCTCCATGAAGTTGCCCTTGGCATCGACAAAGCGATCATCCACGGCAATCACTTTCAGGCCGTTGGCGCGCGCCTTGGCGACGATGGCCGGGCCGAGGGACACGTCCGGCGGGCAGATCACAAAGCCCTTGGCGCCGTTTGCCGCCAGGCTGTCGATGGCGGCCAGGGTTTTCTCGCCATCGGGCACGGCGATCTTGATCACGGTGAAGCCATGTTCCTTGCCGGCTTTTTCGGCAAACGCCCATTCGGTCTGGAACCACGGCTCTTCAGCCTGCTTGACCAGGAAACCGATCTTCACTTCTTCAGCAGCCAGCAGCAGGCCGCTCAGGCCCAGGGCTGACACCGCCACAGCGGCGCAGCACAGGGAACGCAAACCACGACGACGATTCATACGGGTGACTCCTTGTTGTTGTTTTTGAATGTCAGGATTTAACCGGCAAAGCGGTGACACGGTGTACCGGGTACATCGACCTCGATGGCCAATACCGCGCCATCCAGGGGGTGATCCAATGGGCTGGCGGCGCTGGTGATATAGAGCGTGGTGAGATTGGGCCCACCAAATACGCAACTGGTGGGGCGGCTGACGGGCAGTTCGATGACGCGGTCCACTGCACCGTCGGGCGTCAGGCGCAGCAGGCAACTGCCGTCCCAACGTGCATTCCAGACATAGCCCTGACTGTCCATTGCCGAGCCGTCCGGCCCACCGCGTGGATGCGGGCCAAACCAGACCTGCGCCGGGTCGAGGTGGCCGCCCTCCTGGATCACGTGCCGATAAAGCGTGCCGTCCATACTGTCGCCGAAATGCACCTGGCTGCCGTCCTCGCTCCACAGCAAGGTGTTGGGAATGCCCAGGCCGCCCAGCAGCGGCGTGACCTGCGCATCGGCGTCGATGCGAAACAGGCCACCGGATCGTCGGGTGATCGGCAGGTCTTCGCCCTGCTCGCCAATGTTGTTCTGCATGGTGCCCAGCCACAGGCGACCCTGGGCATCGCAGCGCGCTTCATTGCCCCGGTTGCCAGGTTGCGGGTCGGCCACACACAGCAGCGTCAGCGCTTCGGTCACTAGGTCGAGCCGGTAGACGCCGCTGCTCAAGGTCACAAGCGCATCGCCGCTTTCACACGGAATAAACGCCGAAACGTGCTCGGGCAACTGCCAGATCTGCAAGTGCCCGTCCATCAGGCGCAACGCCTGTTTGCCGATAATATTGACCCAATACAGCGCCTGGGTCGGCGCATCCCAAAACGGGCCTTCGCCCAACTGTGCACGGTGTGCGGTGACGGCATTAAACGGCATGTGAACTCCTGTTTTTTACAGCGGCTCGCGCGATGGCGTGCCATCGACCAGCCGCTGGATGCGCAACGGGTTGGCGTTTTTCAACGCGTCGGGCAGCAGGCTATCAGGGTAATTCTGGAAGCACACGGGACGCAGAAAGCGGTCGATGGCCAGGGTACCGACCGAAGTGCCGCGCGCGTCCGAGGTGGCCGGATAGGGCCCGCCGTGGACCATCGCGTCGCAGACTTCAACGCCGGTTGGGTAGCCATTGAGCAGGATGCGGCCGACTTTTTGTTCCAGCAGCGGGGTCAGTTCGGTGAACTGCTCAAAGTCGGCCGGCTCGCCAATAATCGTCGCCGTCAGTTGGCCGTGCAGCCCCTGCAAGGCGGCGCCGAGTTGGGTTTGATCAGTCACTTCGACCACCACTGTGGTCGGGCCGAACACCTCTTCCTGCAACACGTCATCGCCGTCGATCAGCAGGCGGGCGTCGGCCTTGAACAGCTGCGGCTGCGCCTGATTGCCCGCTTGGGCACTGCCCGCCAGATGCTGGATACCTGGGTGCGCGAGCAGCTTTTCCAGGCCTTTGCCATAGCTGCTCAAGGTGCCGGCGTTGAGCATGGTTTGTGCCGGCTGATCATTGATCAGGCGGGCCACCTGCTGGGTGAATGCGCTGAACTGCGGCGATGCGATGCCGATCACCAGGCCTGGGTTGGTGCAGAACTGACCACAGCCTTGCACCACCGAGGCCGTCAGGTCGCGGGCGATGGTGTGCGCCCGCGCCTGCAACGCCTGCGGCAATACGATCACCGGGTTGATGCTCGACATCTCGGCAAACACCGGGATCGGCTGCGGCCGGGCGGCGGCCATGTCGCACAAGGCGCGACCGCCCTTGAGCGAGCCGGTAAAGCCGACCGCCTGGATCGCCGGGTGCTTGACCAGCGCCTCACCGACGCCGCCGCCGAAGATCATATTGAACACGCCCGCCGGCATTTCGGTGGCGTGGGCCGCGCGCAGGATTGCATCGGCGACCTGCTCGGCCGTAGCCATGTGCCCACTGTGGGCCTTGAATACCACCGGGCAACCCGCCGCCAGCGCGGCTGCGGTGTCGCCACCGGCGGTGGAAAATGCCAGGGGAAAGTTGCTCGCGCCAAACACGGCAACCGGGCCGAGGCCAATGCGGTACTGGCGCAGGTCCGGACGCGGCAACGGCTGACGCTCGGGCAACGCTTTGTCGATGCGTGCGCCGTAGAAATCGCCACGGCGCAGCACCGTTGCGAACAGGCGCATCTGGCCGCTGGTGCGGCCGCGCTCGCCGTTGATGCGCGCGGCGGGCAGCGCGGTTTCGCGGCAGACCAACGCGATGAACTCATCACCCAGCGCGTCCAGCTCGTCGGCTATTGCGTCGAGAAACTGCGCGCGCCGCGAAGCACTCAACCCGCGGTATGCCGGGTAAGCAGCGGCGGCCGCCGTGGCGGCGGCGTCGACTTCTTCGGGGGTCGCCTGGAAAAAATCCTGCGGCAAGGCCTCGCCGGTGCTGGCATCGACGCTGTGCAGGGTCATGCTGCCGAGGGCGCTGCGCTGGCCGCCGATGTAGTTGTGGCCGAGGAATTGGGTCATGTAGATCTCCTTAAAGGGTGATGACATTGCCGGGCTCGAACACCGCGTCGGCCTTGCCGACCGTGTTGACCAGCGGCGCGCCGAATTCGGCCTGGCTGATCTCGAACACATCGCCCGGTTGGGTACGTATACCGTCGGCAAATGACAAGGTGGCGGTGCCGAAAAAATGCACGTGCACGTCGCCCGGTGTGAGGAATTGACTGTATTTGAAGTGGTGATACTCAAGGTTTTCCAGGCTGTGGCACATATTGGCCTCGCCGCTGAGGAATTCGTTTTGCCAGATCACTTCGCCGTCACGCAGGATGCGGCTGGTGCCCGCCAGGTGCTGCGGCAACTCGCCAACGCGTAACTCAGGGCCATAGCTGCAACTGCGCAACTTGGAATGGGCCAGGTACAGGTAGTTTTTGCGCTCCATCACGTGATCAGAGAATTCGTTGCCCATGGCAAAACCAAGGCGATAGGGTTTGCCGTCGTGGCCGATCACGTAGAGGCCGCCGATTTCCGGTTCTTCACCGGCGTCTTCGGCAAACGGCGGCACCGGGAAAGCCTGGCCCGGGCGCACCACGATGCTGCCGTCGCCTTTGTAGAACCACTCCGGTTGCACACCGACTTGGCCAGACGCGGGCTTGCCGCCCTCCACGCCCCATTTGAAGATGCGCAGGGTGTCGGTCATCGCACTGTCGTCACCGGCCTGCTGGTGCATCTTGTCCCGCGCCGAGGCGCTGCCCAGGTGGGTCAGGCCGGTGCCGCTGATCAACAGGTGAGCCGGGTCCGGGTGGTCGAGCGGCGGCAGGATTTTCAGGTCGGCCAGCAGTGCACCGTAGTCGTAGCTGTCGCCCAGGCCCAGCCTGTCGACCTGCTGCGCCAACTTGATGCCCGCCTCGATGGCCGCCAACGCCAGCTCACGCACGTTGCGGGCCGTTTGCACTTCGCGCAGCTGGGTGCCTTCTACGACGCCGACACGGCGCTCACCGTTGCGTAACTCAAACTGAACTAAACGCATGAAATTTCTCCTCGATTAAGTACGCGTGGCACCCCGGGCGCTGGCGGCAAATTGCTCGGCGGGCAGCACGTGCTTGCGTTCCAGCACGCGATACACCACGCCGGTCAGGATTAACCCGAACACCATCACACCCGACAGGAAGTACAAGCCCGAGGCCAGGTTGCCGGTGTACTCCTTGAGCGCGCCGATCACGAACGGGCCGATGTAGCCGCCGAGGTTGCCCACCGAGTTGATCAACGCAATGCCCGCCGCCGCACTGGCGCCGGCAAAAAAGCGCCCCGGCAAGGTCCAGAACACCGCCGTGCAGGAAAACAGCGCGAACGCCGCCAGGCACAGCGCGGCCATTTGCAGCACCGGCAAGCTCAGCCAGGCACTCAAGAACAGCCCGATGGCGCCCAGCACATACAGCACCGCGAGATGGCCGTAGCGATCATTCAAACGGTCGGAGCTGCGCGGGATGATCAGCAGGCCGAGGATGCCGAAGATATACGGCACCGCCGAGACAAAACCGGTGACCAGGTCACTGCCGCCGAACTGCTTGATCAGCGTCGGCAGCCACAGGCCGAGCCCATAAATGCTCAGGGTTACGGGCAGGTAGAACAGCGCCAGCAGCAGCACTCGCTTGTCCTTCAGCGCATGCAGCGGGTTGCCATGGCGGGTCTGGCCGTAGGCTTGCAGGTCTTTATTCAGCTCGCCGGTGAGCCAGGTTTTCTCGGCCTCGCTCATCCACTTGACCTGCTGGGGGCCGTCCGGCAGCCAGCGCAGCACAGGCCAGGTCAGCAACAGCGCCGGCGTGCCGATGACAACGAACAACCACTGCCAGCCATGCAGGCCGAGGATGCCGTCCATGCCCAGCAAGCCGCCGGACACGGGGCCGGTGATCATCATCGCAATGGGTTGGGAGAGGATGAACAGCCCGAGGATCTTGCCGCGATGGCGCACCGGGAACCACTGGGTGATGTAGTACAGCACGCCCGGAAAGAAACCCGCCTCCGCCGCGCCGAGCAAAAAGCGCATCAGGTAGAAACTGTGCGGCCCTTGCACGAAGGCCATGCCGATAGTGATCGCGCCCCAGGTCAGCATGATGCGCGCAAACCAGCGCCGCGCGCCGAAACGGTCGAGCATCAGGTTGCTGGGAATCTCGAACAGGAAGTAGCCAATGAAGAACAGCCCCGCGCCCAGGCCATAGGCGGCGTCGCCAATGCCGACATCGGCGCCCATGTGCAGCTTGGCGAAACCCACTGCCGAGCGATCCACGTAGGCGATCAGGTAGAGCAGGATCAGGAAGGGAATCAGTTTCAGCGTGATGCGCCGAATAAGCCGCAGCTCCTGGCTCATGGGTCGATCTCCGATTGTTGTTTTTATAGAAGCTCGGGGGGCGCCTCTCGCGAAAAACCGCCAGGGTCATGCCTCAGTTAAGTCTGACTATATAGTAGGACTATTTGCAAAACAACACTTCCAAAGCCTCGATTTTGCGCATGTGTTTAGCCGCATATAGAACATATAGTCATACAATAAGAGAGACCACCATGCCTGATAAAACGCCCACCCTCCGCTCCGCCCATTGGTTTGGCACCGCCGACAAGAACGGCTTCATGTACCGCAGCTGGATGAAGAACCAGGGCATCGCCGACCATCAGTTCCATGGCAAACCGATCATCGGGATCTGCAACACCTGGTCGGAGCTGACGCCGTGCAACGCGCACTTCCGCCAGATCGCCGAGCATGTCAAACGTGGTGTCATCGAGGCCGGTGGCTTCCCGGTGGAATTCCCGGTGTTTTCCAATGGCGAGTCCAACCTGCGGCCCACCGCCATGCTCACCCGCAACCTGGCGAGCATGGACGTGGAGGAAGCGATTCGCGGCAACCCCATCGACGGCGTGGTGCTGCTGACCGGTTGCGACAAAACCACCCCGGCGCTGCTGATGGGCGCGGCCAGTTGCGACGTGCCGGCCATCGTCGTCACCGGCGGGCCGATGCTCAATGGCAAACACAAAGGCCAGGACATCGGCTCGGGCACGGTGGTGTGGCAGCTCAGCGAACAGGTCAAGGCCGGCACCATCACCCTGGACGATTTCCTCGCGGCCGAAGGCGGCATGTCGCGCTCGGCCGGTACCTGCAACACCATGGGCACGGCCTCCACCATGGCCTGCATGGCCGAGGCACTGGGCACTTCCCTGCCCCACAACGCGGCGATCCCGGCGGTGGATGCGCGTCGGTATGTGCTGGCGCATATGTCCGGCATGCGCGCGGTAGAAATGGTGCGCGAAGACTTGAAGCTGTCGAAGATCCTCACCAAGCAAGCGTTTGAAAACGCGATCCGCGTGAATGCCGCCATCGGCGGCTCAACCAACGCGGTGATTCATTTGAAAGCCATCGCCGGGCGCATCGGTGTCGAGCTCGACCTGGATGACTGGACGCGCATGGGCCGCGGCGTGCCGACCATCGTCGACCTGCAACCGTCTGGGCGCTTCCTGATGGAAGAGTTCTATTACGCCGGCGGCCTGCCCGCTGTGCTGCGCCGTCTTGGCGAAGCCAACCTTATCCCCCACCCGGACGCCTTGACCGTCAACGGCAAGTCCCTGGGCGAGAACACCAAGGACTCGCCGATTTACGGCCAGGACGAAGTGATCCGCACCCTCGACAACCCGATCCGCGCCGACGGCGGCATTTGCGTGCTGCGTGGCAACCTGGCGCCGTTGGGCGCCGTGCTCAAACCATCGGCCGCCAGCCCCGAGTTGATGCAGCACCGTGGCCGGGCAGTGGTGTTCGAGGACTTTGACATGTACAAGGCGCGCATCAATGACCCGGAGCTGGACGTGGATGCCGATTCGATCCTGGTCATGAAAAACTGCGGCCCCAAGGGTTACCCGGGCATGGCCGAAGTCGGCAACATGGGCTTGCCGGCCAAGCTGCTGGCCCAGGGCGTGACCGATATGGTGAGGATTTCCGATGCGCGCATGAGCGGCACCGCTTACGGCACGGTGGTATTGCACGTGGCACCGGAAGCCGCCGCCGGTGGGCCGCTGGCCACGGTGAAGGAAGGCGACTGGATTGAACTCGATTGCGCCAATGGCCGCCTGCACCTGGACATCCCCGACGCAGAGCTGGCGGCACGCATGGCTGACCTGCCGCCACCGCAGAAGCTGATCGTCGGCGGCTACCGTCAGCTGTATATCGACCACGTGTTGCAGGCCGACCAAGGCTGTGACTTTGACTTCCTGGTGGGCTGCCGTGGGGCTGAAGTCCCGCGTCATTCCCACTAATTGGGATGCTATGATGCCGCCTATTTAGCCAGGGCCTCCCGTTCGTTATGGATCACCAGCCGTCCAAGCCGCGCAAGAGCATGCATGCCCAGATCGTCCAGGACTTGGGCATGCACATCGTTTCCGGTCGCTTCAAACCCGAAGAACGCCTGCCCATGGAGGCCACGCTGTGCGAGGAGTACAAGGTCAGCCGTTCGGTGTTGCGCGAGGCGACGCGCGTGCTCAGCGCCAAGGGCCTGGTGTATTCCAAACCTCGGGTGGGCGCGGTGGTGCGCCCGCGCTTGAAATGGCATTTGCTCGACCCTGACGTGTTGTCCTGGCTGATGCAGACCACGCCTCACAGTGAGTTTTTCAACACCCTGGCCGGCGTGCGACGCATCCTCGAACCGGAAATCGCCGCCATGGCCGCGACTACCGCCACCGATGAAGACATCGCCACCATCGAAAAAGCCTACCTGGGCATGGAAACCGCGAAGACCCATGACGACCTGCTGCAGGCCGACCTGGACTTCTACCGCGCGATTGCTGACGCCACCCGCAACGACTTGCTCGCCTACATGTGCAACATGCTGTCGCTGCCGCTGCGCGAGTCGATCAACATCACCAATCGCCGCCCGGACATCCAGGGCCTGAGCCTGCCCCGCCACAAGGCCATTCTCACGGCGATCCAAAACCGTGATGCCCTCGGCGCCCGGCACGCCTCGCTGGTGCAGCTGGATGACACGCGCGTGGCGCTGGACACGGTGATGAACGTGCTGACGCCGCTGTAAATTCATCGTCTACGCTCAGGAGGTCAGTTCGAGGAACCGGCCATGTGCGCACGATGCTCGCAGTCCCCCTTCGCGGCGCCCTCCACGCCTCTCGCCCCGCTGCAGCTTGAAAATGACCTGTTGCACGCCGACCGCGCTTCTGTCCTCTGGCTGAGAACACGCTTTGTTCTCAGAACCGCAGGCTGCCCGTCAAGCGGCGGTGCACATCGCGTTGTGCTGGAGACTCAACACCCAAATGGGAACGTGACCACTGCCGGCTTAATACGCTGGTTCAAGGGTAGAGGACGGTGCAATGGTCAGGCTTGTCATACTGCTATTGGGGGTTGATTACCTTCGGTCATATTGGCGCACGCTGACAGCCATTGGGGTTGTCGGCACCCTGTGCGGGAGCATCCTATTCATTGATGCACTGGATGACGCACTGTACTTCCCGATAAACCCTTTCGCCTGGTTACTGTTGATCGAAGGCAGTGCGACGTTGGTCGTGGCACACAGCGGGATCGTCGGGCAGCGCAAGCTTCGCTACCTCAAAGGCTTGTCTTTCGTGACGGCTGCAGCACTGATCCTGGCAGGCCACCACCACGGCAACTTTATTCTTTCCATGATCTTCGGCACGTTGTTTTTAGCCGACGGCTTGCTGCAGATCGTGTCCGTTTACGTTGTCCGCTACCGAACCTTTCGTATCGCAATGTTCGGCGGCGGGGTCGAAATCGCTCTGGCCGTGTTCTTCTTCCAACCCTACCCAACACACTATATCGGCACGGTCCCCTACTGCCTCGGGCTGGGATTGTTTTTTGCGGGTTGGAATATGTTGCTTGTTGCGGGCCGCGCCCGGCGAATGATCTCCAACCCGGCGCTAAACGAGGATGCTGATCGCCCCATGCCTGGGCCAGGTCACACAGAGCAAACCACGTGTGAGCGTCCCACAGGAGAGAATGCCCGGCCCCTTATCTTCCATATTTGGACGCCGCTGGGTGTAGCGAATGCTGAAGTGGTACGCCGCCCATCGCTTTACGCCGTCAGTGGAAAAATGAAAAAACATCAGCCGAGTCCGGTCGAAAATCAACGCCGGATGATCTCGAAAAACCTATGTGATTTTTTCTCCGCCGCCCCAGGCTGCGTATCACGTCTGACTGACCCTGATTCGCTGAGCCGTTTCGATAAAAAACCCGGACAATGTCCGGGTTTTTTTACCCTAGGGTTTTATCAACTGCCCAACTCGCCACGGGTGTCGGCGTCGAAGCGCTGACGGGCCTGATCAGCCGCCGGCTTGAGCAAAGCGAGCAGTGCCGCCTCACTGTACAACTGAGTGGCCGCCAGTTCCTTGGGGGTCGGCTCAATCGGGATCAGCACCTCTTCGCCGTCGGCGTGCAGCCAGATGGCCACAACGTGCAGTGCCGAGATAAACAACACGCGCAGTTCCACGGTTTTACCCTGCAATTGCGGCGACTGTTCCGCCAGTTTCAGCGCATCCACCGTCGCCGCTGCCAACGTCCCGTGGTTGAGCGAAGCGAACTCGACATGCCCACGTACGTCGGCCAATTGCGCGTCCGCAATCGTCGCGCCATCGGCAAATACCAGGTAATGCCAATCGCCGACCTCAGCGTCTTTGAGGCCCTTACCGAGGCTCAGGTCCTCCAGGCTGAGCGAGTAGCCACGATAGCCTTCGCTCAGCCTGATTTGGCCTGGCACGGCGGCTGCGAATTGGCGATTGACGCCGAAGCCCTGAGTTTGCAGCGCGGCTTGCAGCGCCGGACGCAGTACCTGTACGCCGTTGGAAGGCGCCTTTGGATAAGTCAGTTGCATGATGCAGCCCTCCTCAGTTCTTTACGGTGAAGTAAGTGTTGGTCCAATTGCCGCCGCCGTTGTAAGAACCGGGGAACGAGTTCAATGCGCGAGTCGAATAGCCGTAGATCGAATCTGCGATCAACAGGTAGTTGCCGTTGGTGCCATAGATCACCAGAAAGTGCGCACCGCCACCGTACCAGGCGCAACGCAAACCGATAGGGCGGCCCATGTTGAGCTGGTTCTGGATAGCCGACATCTGCAGCGAGCCTTGATTCATGCCGTTGTAGCTGCGCGTGATTCGCAGGGCGGAATCCAGATAGCCGTAGACGTTGCACGGGCCGGGCTGATTGCAGCAGTTGCGGTCCAGCGCGTTGCTGGCGACACCGCACTGGGTCCAGGACCCGGTGCCGTAGTAGTTGCCGACCGACGCGGAAACCGCCGCCCAGCACCAGTTGGTCTGGGTTTGTTTCTGCATGCTGAAATTCAGGCTGGCGCCAGCCATTGCTTTAGTCTGATGCGCCGCTTCGACCAGTTGCGGGTCGAGCAGATGGCCGATCAGGCAGTTGGGCTGTGTGTCGCCGGTGAATCGGGTTGTTTCAGGGGTTAACATTTTTCAATCCTCCATGAATGAAAACACGCATCCAGCGTGTAAAGGTACAGCGGTGCAGCTGAGCTATCGACGTTCCGAGATGCCCGGATTAGAGGGCGCGTTCCGATCTGGCTCGACCTAACCCTAGGCGTTAATATGCATTAACGCAAACATATAAATGCACAATTGCATAATCATTGAAGAAGATGGCAGACGACGAGGATCACCGTGTTCGTTTCCTCTACCTGCCTTTCGCCGATTGATGACAAAACGCCCCAAACAAGTCGGGGCGTTTTGCATTGGCCTTCATCGGGGCTTCGTCACAGCGTCATGTTGCCCTTCACAAGAATGATTGAAAGCACCTGGGGGGTTAGGTTTTCAGCGCTCGGCCCCAGGCGGGTTTAGAGAATAAGTTCATGGCTGAAGCTGAGACGGGTCCGCCACACTGTGGCTGTCCTCAGCCTTGATTAGAACGTTGCTGTCCTCGTCAATTTGATACGGAACATCAGCTTCTACGCCGTCGTTGCCCGTCTTGACGACCACGTTGGTGTAGCGCTTACCGTCCCAGCAGCGGAACACCAGTGTCGAGTTCTCCCCGCCTGAAAGCGTCGAGCCCAGACTCCCTATAAGCCTGCTGTCAGCGCCTGCGGTCAATACGCAGTTCTTGCCAGCCGTCAGCTTGCTACGGTCCCCGGCCATCAGCACACAATCGTCGCCGGCAGTGAGTTTGCTCCGGTCGCCAGCCGTCAGGTAACTGTTGCTACCGGCCAAAAGCTTGCTGCGATCGCCGGCTGTCTGGGTGCTGTCTGCACCGGCAGTCAGCTTGCTGCGGTCGCCCGCCATCTGGATACTTTTAGCGCCGGCGATCAACGTGCTGCGAGAACCCGCAGTTTGCGAACTGTTTTTGCCGGCAATCAACATACTTTTGTGCCCTGCAATCTGGGTGCTCTCATGGCCCGCAATCAGCGAACTCTTATGGCTCGCAATCTGGTTGCTGCCGTATCCCGCCGTCAGGCTGCTGCGCATGCCTGAGGTAAGACTGCTGCCGTAGCCCGCCGTCAGTACACTGTGCAGTCCACTGATGAGTGTGCTGCCGTAGCCCGCGGTCAAAAAGCTGCGCGTGCCACTGGTCAAGCTGCTGCCATAACCGGCAATCAGCGAGCTGTCCTGCCCGGCAGTACCGGTGCTGCCATAGCCTGCGGTGAGCGTGCTGTCGCGCTCCGCCATCTGGGTACTGCCATAACCGGCCGTTAATGTGCTTTCACAACCGGCAGTCTGCGAACTGCCGTAGCCGGCCATTAACGAACTGCCAAATCCGGCGGTTTGCGTGCTGCCATAGCCGGCAGTCAGCGTACTGCTGTCCAGGGCGGTCAGCGTACTGCCATACCCCGCAGTCATGACACTGTCGTAACCCGCAGTCTGGGTGCTGCCATAACCCGTCGTCAGGCTGCTGTTGTAGCCGGCGGTTTGAGTGCTGCCGTAACCGGCGGTCAACGAGCTTTCGCCGCCTGCCGTTTGCGTGCTGCCATACCCGGCAATGAGCGAACTGTCGGAGCCGGCAGTGCCAGTGCTGCCGTAGCCGGCGGTGAGATCACTGCCCACTTGGGCCGTTTGGGTACTGCCGTAACCGGCGGTCAACGAGCTTTCGCCGCCTGCCGTTTGCGTGCTGCCATACCCGGCAATGAGCGAACTGTCGGAGCCGGCAGTGCCGGTGCTGCCGTAGCCGGCGGTGAGATCACTGCCCACCTTGGCTGTTTGTGTACTGCCGTACCCCGCCATCAGGGAGCTTTCATCGCCCGCGGTTTGTGTACTGCCGTAGCCGGCAATGATTGAGCTATCAGAACCCGACGTTCCGGTACTGCCATAGCCTGCAATCAATGTGCTGCTGTCTCCGGCAGTTTCAGTGCTGCCGTAGCCTGCAATGAGTTGGCTCTGATTAGCGCCAGTGAGGGTACTGCCATAAACGGCCGTTTCCAGCGTTTGCGTAGAACGCACCGTAGTACGGCGAGTGACCACATCGGCAGGAGCCTTGGTCACAACCGGCAGGGCGGGAAGAACAGCCTTCGTCCCTGATTGCGCATCAGGAATAACCAAGGCCTCAATCAAATTTGTCGTGGAGGCTTCATACTTGCAGGCATTGTCCTGAATAAAGTCCAGTGCACTGCTTCGCGTACCGACATGAACAACTTCAGCACGAGAAAATTTCACGCCTTCATCCTCTTCGAGGAAAATCAGGTCACTCACTGCCACTTCACACACTACCCATCTCGCGTCTGCCTGCGGGCTCAACTGCGCACTCGCGCCCTGCCCCCACAACACGCCAGTCAACCCATTTTCAAGCTTTAGGGTGGGTTCCCAAAACTTGCATTCGACCCGTCCTGAAACAGGCCAGATCAGACCACAGTGGTCGGCCATATTATTTGCGCATGTTCGCAGCACCAGAACTTTTTCGGCTTTCATTTTGAAACACCTTTACAACTACTTCTGTAAAATCCTTTGGAGGCAAACTTCCATAACAAACACATAAACAATATCAAGGCGGCCGATAACGCGAGCACTGACCAATTAAATTGACTGCACCCTGCTGAAAACCAAATGCCTTAATCTTGAATAATCAGGAAAACACCGGTGGTATAAAACCACCGGCACACAACTCGACAGCACAGCCAGGCGACTATCAACGGCCCACCCTGTGTCTATTTTTTATTGCCCGACATAACCCTTTTCCCGCAGGCAGTCGTTGATCAGTTCAACTTGTTTTTGCGCAATAACAATCCCGTCACCCACGGCATTGCCCATGCCGGACGTTTTGTCGTCAGCCGAGGGCGAGGAGTGATAGCTTGCCGTCGTCGCTTTGGCCTCGTACTGACAACGGGCTTTGTCTTGCGCTATATCCGTGGTTTGCCCGTCTATTCTCGTCCAATTGCGGACAGAGGTTGTGCACGCACACAACGTCAACGCGAGCAAAATCATAAACACACATCTCATGCTTAACGCCTGGGGTTAAACAGTACCTCCCCTGCGCCACCTCTAAACTGTGGCGAAGATCGGGTCGGGCACTGCACCGGGAAATTACCTTGTGTCGCCCTGAAGTCATCATTGAATGCATTGAAATAAAAGTGAAGTACAACGAAGTATATTTCAGTACCCATAAGAAATACTTAATCAGGAATTCGACGATGAAGCTCGATGCGAAGCACATGCAGGCATTTATGGCCGTCATCGAAGGTGGCAGCTTCGAAAAGGCAGCCGAATACCTGAAAGTGACTCCGTCAGCCGTCTCACAGCGGATACATGCACTGGAAGCGCGTCTGGGTAGCTCCGTGGTGGTACGGGGGCGGCCGTGCGAGCCGACTCAGATTGGGAGGAAGTTGATGACTTACCTGCGTCGCGCGACAGTGCTGGAGGAAGAATTGCTCAACGATATAGCAGGAACCGGCGAGGACTATGTACGGTTGGTAATAGGCGTGAACGGCGACACCTTGAACACATGGTTTTTCCCGGCATTGGCAGAGACGTTTGTCAGCGAAAAGATTCTCTTGGAGCTCGTGGTCGATGATCAGGACCATACGTATGCCCTGCTGGAAAGTGGGCAAGTCATTGGGTGTATAGGCACGCGTCCAGTGCCGATGCGTGGCTGCTTTGCAGAACCGCTAGGGTCGGTTCGCTACCAATTGGTGGCATCGAAGGCCTTTCAGGCGCGATGGTTCCCGTCCGGGCTGACACGCGACGCCGCACGCAGGGCACCGGTGCTTGCCTACTCTCGCAAAGACACATTGCAGTCAGAATTTTTACAGTCGCGTTTGGGCCTGCATGCAGATGCCTTTCCGAGCCACTACCTGTCGCTGCCCGAAGCGCGCTTTCGGGCGATACGTCATGGCCTCGGCTACGGCATGGTTCCGCAGATGAAAGCCAGTACCTTGCTTAAAAATGGAGATCTCGTGGATCTGGTCCCTGGGCATTTCACCGACGTTGCGTTGTATTGGCACGCTTGGGCTTTGCAATCTCCACGCATGGAAGCGCTCTCCAAGCATGCGGTAGCGGCTGCCAGGCGCATCTTGAATTTCAAGAGGCAAGAGACATTCGTGGTTGGCACGTCGATCAGATAACACCCTCGCCGTTTCAACCCACACTCATGCAATGCGCAGATAAACGCCTCACTTTCAGGCTCCCATTTATCCAAATCGCCGGATTTGCAGGGTAAACATCAACGGCGTCTGTGCTGCGGACCACTTACGCCGGCCGCCCCCGCCTAGTAAGTCAGCGTGTGAAACCTGATAACCCGCAACTTAAACGATTCAGGTCCAATGCGAACCTTTCTCCGCAAACGGGCGTCCGAGCTTAAGCACTGTTGCTTATCGCCCGCTTCGAGGTTCACGTTTGAAAGCCGCCATCATCAAAAAATACCGCTTGGTCATCAAGACCATGGGCTATGTGGGCTGGTCCCTGTTCTGGCTATTGTTGTGGGATGTCGCCGTCACGGTGGATTTCATGCTGTTTCTGACCACCAAGATCAATCTGCCGCTGATGCCGCTGACATTGCTGGGTTCGGCCCTGGTGGTGCTGATCAGTTTTCGCAACAGCAGCGCCTATAACCGCTGGTGGGAAGCCCGCACGCTGTGGGGCGCGATGGTGAATAACTCGCGCAGCTTTGCACGCCAGGTACTGACCCTGCTCGACGACCCTGAAGGCGAGGTGAACCCAGCCAAGGCCACGCTGTTGCGCCGCCATGTGGCGTATGTGAATTGCCTGGCGGCACACCTAAGGGGCAATCCATGCCCGGACGAGGTGCGTGCGTTTATCCCGGCTGAAGAGTTCGCGCGCAAGGGCGCCACCAATAACTTTGCCAATGACATCCTCACCGGCTCTGCAGCGTTATTGGCGCGTGAATACAAGACTGGGCACCTGGACAGCATTCGCCTGGCTCGGTTGGAGTCCACTCTGGTGGACTTGTCCAACGCCCAGGGCGGTATGGAACGCATCGCCAATACGCCGCTGCCCTACCCTTACGTGTATTTCCCGCGGCTGTTTATCTCGCTGTTCTGCCTGATCGTGCCGGTGGGCCTGGTGGAATCCCTGGGCTGGTTCACGCCGCTGGCGTCGACGGTGGTGGGCTTTATGCTGCTGGCGATCGAACGCATCGGCACCGACCTGCAAAGCCCGTTTCACTCCAGCGAACACCAGATCCAGATGGAAACCCTCTGCGAGACCATCGAGAAAAACCTGCAATCGATGCAGCGTGATGCGTTGGGCGGTGACCGTTTGCTGCACGCGTAGAACCTATCATTTCTACCAGTGCACCTGACGCGCGGTTTTGGTTAGCCTGTACCGCATCAATTCCAAGGAGGTACACAGCATGCAGGTTCGCGAAGGTTATGCCGATTTCCGTGGCTATCGGACGTGGTTCCGGGTCACTGGCGATTTGAGTTCAGGGCGCCTGCCCTTGATCATTGCCCACGGCGGCCCGGGCTGCACCCATGACTACGTCGACAGTTTCAAAGACCTGGCCGCCACTGGCCGCTCGGTGGTGCACTACGATCAGGTCGGCAATGGCCGCTCGACCCACTTACCCGGCGCCTCCGTCGATTTCTGGAGCGTGGAGCTGTTCCTGGCAGAGCTGGACAACCTGGTCGAGCACCTTGAGATCAGTGACTACGCGCTGCTGGGCCAGTCCTGGGGCGGCATGCTCGGCGCCGAGCACGCGGTGCGCCAGCCTGCCGGCTTGAAAGCGTTGATTATTGCCAACTCGCCAGCCTCGATGGATTTGTGGTGCGAAGCAGCGAATGAGCTGCGCCAGGCGCTGCCGCCTGAGGTGCAGGCCACGTTGCTGCGCCATGAAGCCGCCGGCACCACCGACACCGCTGAATACCTCGCCGCGGCGGAGGTGTTTTATGCGCGCCATGTGTGCCGTACCCTGCCGGTGCCCGCCGAAGTTGAGCGCACCAATGCCGCCATCGAAGAAGACCCTACCGTTTACCACGCGATGAATGGTCCCACTGAGTTCCATGTGATCGGCAGCATGCGCAACTGGACGATCATTGATCGGCTGCCGCAGATCCAGGTGCCGACGCTGTTGATCTCCGGCCGCTTCGACGAAGCCACACCAGCCACGGTGCAGCCGTTTGCCGACGGCATCAGCGACGTGCGCTGGCAGATTTTCGAGCATTCCAGCCATATGCCGCATGTTGAAGAGCGTGACGCGTGCATGACGTGTGTAGCCGAGTTTCTTGCCTCCCTGGAGTGAAAACACGACGCTCTGTGATGGGCAGGCTTTAACTGGCCAACATCCTTGAAGTGGCCAGCAGGCTTGCCCTGCGTTGGGCGGCGAAGCGGCCCCAATAAAAACACCGCGGTCTGCCAGCCAGAACGCGGTGTTTGTTTTCAGGACTGCTTCGCCGCCCAACGCAGGGCAAGCCTGCTCGCCACACAAAGCCTGCCGGCGCCTCCAAGCCGGTTTGCAACAACACCATCCCGAAGGCTGTAAAAGACTATTACCCAGTAGAATGTACTAACCAGTTACTTATCTTGCTAACATTCGACCTTTAGTCACTCACCTTCGAGTCCTGTCGACATGAAACGAGCATCCCGCGCCGCTGGCGCCTCACGATATCTTCTGCTGGGCCTGGGCATCATCATTGCCCTGCTCGGCGTGGCCCTGGCCGTTGGCGGCGCCAAACTGGTCAGCCTGGGCGGTTCCTGGTACTTCCTCATCGGTGGCGTGGCCATGGCCGTTTCCGGCCTGTTGATCGCGCGGCGCAACCCGGCTGGCGCGTGGCTGTTCGCCGCTTTTCTGGTGGGCACGGCTGTCTGGGCAGTGGCGGACGTAGGGCTGGTGTACTGGCCGCTGTTTTCGCGGCTGTTCATGTTTGCGGTGATCGGCGTGGTGGTGGCGTTGGTGTATCCGTTGCTGGTGGGCAAGCCCGCTCGCGGCGCGTATGGCATTGCTGCCGTGTTGGCAGTAGGCGTGGCCGTCGCTGCAGGCAACATGTTCGTGGCGCACCCAAGCGTGGCGCCCACCGGTAAAGGCCCAGGCATCACGCCAGTGGCTGCAGCCGATGCACAAAAAGACTGGGCGCACTACGGCAACACCGAAGGCGGCAGCCGTTTTGCAGCGCTGGACCAGATCAACCGCGACACCGTCAACAAGCTCAAAGTGGCGTGGACCTACCACACCGGCGACGTTGCCATCAGCGACGGCAACGGTGCCGAAGACCAACTGACGCCCCTGCAGATCGGCAACAAGGTGTTTATCTGCACGCCGCACAACAACCTGATCGCGCTGGATGCCGACACCGGCAAAGAGCTGTGGAAGAACGAAGTCAATGCCAAATCGGCGGTGTGGCAGCGTTGCCGTGGCATGGCGTATTTCGACGCCACCGCGCCCATCGCTCAGCCGACCCAACCCAACAGCTCGCCGATCATGGCCGCCAGCGTGCCAGCCGGTGCGCAATGCCAGCGTCGCCTGCTGACCAACACCATTGATGCACGCCTGATTGCGGTGGATGCCGACACCGGCAAGTTCTGCGAAGACTTCGGCACCCACGGCCAAGTGGACCTGAAAGCCGGCCTGGGCGATGTGCCAGACAGCTACTACCAATTGTCGTCGGCACCGTTGATGGCCGGCACCACCGTCGTGGTGGGTGGCCGCGTCGCCGATAACGTACAAACCGACATGCCCGGCGGCGTGATCCGTGGTTTCGACGTGATCACCGGCCAAATGCGCTGGGCCTTTGACCCGGGCAATCCCGAAGACAAACAAGCGCCAGCCGCCGGTAGCACCTATGTGCGCAGCACGCCGAACAGCTGGGCGCCAATGTCATACGACCCGCTGATGAACACGGTTTTTCTGCCGATGGGCAGCTCGTCCACCGACATCTATGGCGTTGAACGTACCCAACTGAATCACAAATACGGCGCCTCGGTGCTGGCGCTGGACGCCTCCACCGGCGCAGAAAAGTGGGTGTACCAGACCGTCCACAATGACCTGTGGGACTTCGACCTGCCGATGCAGCCGAGCCTGATCGATTTCACCCCACCGGGCAGCGACAAGGCAGTACCGGCTGTGGTGATCGGCACCAAGGCCGGGCAGATCTACGTGCTCGACCGCGCCACCGGCAAGCCGCTGACAGACGTCAAGGAAGTGCCGGTCAAGGCCGCGAACATTCCCAACGAGCCGTATTCGTTGACCCAGCCTAAATCGGTGGGCATGCCTCAGATCGGCGCGCAAACCCTGAACGAATCGGACATGTGGGGCGCCACGCCCTACGACCAATTGCTGTGCCGTATCGACTTCAAGGGCATGCGCTACGAAGGCCTGTACACCGCGCCGGGCACCGATAAATCGCTGAGTTTTCCGGGCTCGCTGGGCGGCATGAACTGGGGCAGCATTTCCACCGACCCGGTGCACGGTTTTATCTTCGTCAACGACATGCGCCTGGGCCTGTGGATCCAGATGGTGCCGTCGCAGAACAAGGCCCAGGCCTCGTCCGGTGGCGAAGCGCTGAACACCGGCATGGGCGCGGTGCCACTCAAGGGCACGCCGTATGCGGTGAACAAAAACCGCTTCCTGTCGGTGGCCGGCATCCCGTGCCAGGCGCCGCCGTTCGGCACCCTGACCGCCATCGACATGAAGACCCAGCAGATCGCCTGGCAAGTGCCGGTGGGCACGGTTGAAGACACCGGCCCGCTGGGCATCCGCATGCACCTGCCGATCAAGATTGGCCTGCCGACCCTCGGCGGCACGCTGTCCACCCAGGGCGGCCTGATCTTTATCGCCGGCACCCAGGACTTCTACCTGCGCGCCTTCAACAGCGGCAACGGTGATGAAGTCTGGAAGGCCCGCCTGCCGGTGGGCAGCCAAGGCGGCCCGATGACCTATGTGTCGCCGAAAACCGGCAAGCAATACATCGTCATCACCGCCGGCGGCGCGCGCCAGTCCACTGACCGTGGCGACTACGTGATCGCCTACGCCCTGCCATAACCCTGTGTTCGCGCGGTGCCGCCCCCGGCACCGCGCTTTTTTGTCTGGAAAACCACGCATGACCCCCACTTCTCATTTGCCCCTTGGCCGCCTGGTGCTGGGCCTGGCTTTTGCTGCCGCCCTGCCGGTTCAAGCTGACGACACCACCCTGACCGGCGACTGGGGCGGCCTGCGCCGTGAACTCGACGAGCAAGGCATCCGCTTCACCGGCGACTACAGCGGCGAAACCGCCTACAACGCCGACGGCGGCCAACACCGTTCGGCGCGCTACTCGCAAAACATCAAGCTTGGCGTGCAGTTCGACCTCGGCAAGCTCTACGGCCTGAACAATGGCGACCGCATCCAGCTGACCATCAACGACCGGCGCGGCAACAGCGCCTCCGAAGACCTGGTGGGCAACCGTCTGCCGATCCAGGAAAACTACGGCGGCCTCTACACCCGCCTCACCGAATTGAGCTACGAACGCACGCTGTTCACCCCCGCGCTGAACGTCAAGCTTGGCTACATGGCCATGGGCAACGACCTCGGCGGCCTCGACAGCGGCATCCTGTGCAACTTCATGAACGCCGGTTTCTGCGGGCACCCGCTGAACATGTCCGGCGGCAGCGGCTGGGCCAACTACCCCAACGCACACCTGGGCGCACGGGTGAAATACGACTTTTCCCCGGCGTGGCAACTGCGCGTGGCGGCGTTTAATGTCGACCCGTCGAGCAACGGCAATTCCAGCCGCGCCTGGCACTTGGGGCCCAAGCACACCACCGGCACCGTGGTGCCTATCGAGCTGGTCTACAAACACGCGGGCACGCTGCCGGGTGAATACAAGCTGGGGTATTACTACGACAGCTCCGATGTGAAACGCATCGGCAGCAATAAAACCGTCAGCGGTCGCGACGGTCACTACCTGCTGATCGACCAGGCCGTGTGGTCGTCCAGCGCATCCGCCGGTCGCGTGCTGCACGCCTTCGGCCAATACTCGGCCGCCAGTGAGGCCGCCTCGCCGTTCAGCAAGTGGTATGGCGCGGGCGTAGTGCTGTACAAACCGTTCGAAGGCCGCCCGCGCGACACCGTCGCCCTGGGTTACGGCCGCGCGGTGCCGAACCCGCGCAGTCGCGACGTGCAGGAACTGGCAGCGTTCAACGCGGGGACGGACTATCCGAACCTGAACAATGCCGAGCAGTTGATCGAACTCAGTTATGGCTACCAGGCCACGCCGTGGCTGACGTTGCGTCCGGATGTGCAATACATCATTGAGCCGGGGGCGTTTGCGGGTACAGAGATCGACAATGCACTGGTGCTGGGCTTGCAGGTCAAGGCAGTGTTCTAGGCCGCGCCGTTCAGCCACAAAACGCCGCCGGTACCGCCGTGCCCAAGGCCCGCTCCCACATTCGAACTTTGGCTGGCGCAAAAACCACCGCCTGAACACGGTGAAAAGTGTGGGAGCTGGCTTGCCTGCGATGGCGGTAGACCAGTCCCCAACAGATTGACTGACACTCCCTCATCGCGGGCAAGCCCGCTCCCACATTGATCTTCTGCTGGCGCAAAACCACCGCCTGAACACGGTAAACAGTGTGGGAGCTGGCTTGCCTGCGATAGCGGTAGACCAGTCCCCAACAGATTGACCGTCACACCCTCATCGCGGGCAAGCCCGCTCCCACATTGATCTTTCGCTGACGCAAAAACCACCGCCCGAACACGGTAAAAAATGTGGGAGCTGGCTTGCCTGCGATGGCGGTGGACCAGTGCCCAACAGGCTGACCGTCACACCCTCATCGCGGGCAAGCCCGCTCCCACATTGATCTCTTGCTGGCGCAAAACCACCGCCCGAACACGGTAAAAAATGTGGGAGCTGGCTTGCCTGCGATAGCGGTAGACCAGTCCCCAACAGCTTGACTGACACACCCTCATCGCGGGCAAGCCCGCTCCCACATTGATCTTCGGCTGGCGCAAAACCACCGCCTGAACACGGTAAACAGTGTGGGAGCTGGCTTGCCTGCGATGGCGGTAGACCAGTTCCAAACAGCTTGACTGACACACCCTCATCGCGGGCAAGCCCGCTCCCACATTGATCTTTCGCTGACGCAAAACCACCACCTGAACACGGTAAACAGTGTAGGAGCTGGCTTGCCTGCGATAGCGGTAGACCAGTCCCCAACAGATTGACCGTCACACCCTCATCGCGGGCAAGCCCGCTCCCACATTCGATCTTCTGCTGGCGCAAAACCACCGCCTGAACACGGTAAAAAGTGTGGGAGCTGGCTTGCCTGCGATGGCGGTAGACCAGTGCCCAACAGCTTGACTGACACACCCTCATCGCGGGCAAGCCCGCTCCCACATTGATCTTCGGCTGGCGCAAAACCACCGCCTGAACACGGTAAAAATGTGGGAGCTGGCTTGCCTGCGATAGCGGTAGACCAGTCCCCAACAGATTGACCGTCACACCCTCATCGCGGGCAAGCCCGCTCCCACATTCGAACTTTTGCTGGCGCAAAACCACCGCCCGAACACGGTAAAAAATGTGGGAGCTGGCTTGCCTGCGATGGCGGTAGACCAGTCCCCAACAGGCTGACCGTCACGCCCTCATCGCGGGCAAGCCCGCTCCCACATTGATCTTTCGCTGACGCAAAAACCACCGCCTGAACACGGTAAACAGTGTGGGAGCGGGCTTGCCTGCGATGGCGGTAGACCAGTCCCCAACAGATTGACCGTCACACCCTCATCGCGGGCAAGCCCGCTCCCACATTGATCTTTCGCTGACGCAAAAACCACCGCCCGAACACGGTAAAAAATGTGGGAGCTGGCTTGCCTGCGATAACGGTAGACCAGTCCCCAACAGATTGACCGTCACACCCTCATCGCGGGCAAGCCCGCTCCCACATTCGATCTTCTGCTGGCGCAAAACCACCGCCTGAATACGGTAAAAAATGTGGGAGCTGGCTTGCCTGCGATGGCGGTAGCTCCGTCGATCTAGTCGGCGACTGACACGCTGCATTTGCGATGCAAGCCCTGGGTCATCAACCGCCTTGGGTGACTTGGGCACCGGTATCGACAAAACGCAGGCCAGGGCTCTGCGCGCCAAGGCGGTGCTTCAGCTCACCCCTGTTGCGCAACGCAGCAACATTTGCGGTCGAATCAATCATAGTCATCGTCGCTATCGTCACTGCCGCTATCCTGCGCACTGTATTGCTCGAGCATGAACTGGTCGTTTTCCTCTTTCTCCGCCGGGGTCAAGTGTGTGCTTTCATCCCACAGTCTTCGTTGTGCGGGCGTCAGGTCATCTTCATCCACAAATCGTTCTGCAGGCAGTATGTTTTTGACTTCGGGTGTGAGGTTCGTATCGCGCAGTTCGGCGGAAGGCGTGTAGTGACCGCTCGAGTTTGTCCAAAACTCGGGCTGGCCATCTTTTATGTAAACAGTCCCCGCATACATCACATCAGTAGTCCCTCCCTTCAGTGATTTCAGCCCGCTGGTCAGTGCTGAGTGCCCCTCCACCCAGCCGGGGTTGGTTCGCAAGTTGTAGGGGTAAGGCTTGCCTTGAGGGGTGAGGCCTTTGTTCATCGAGCCGACATACACCCTGTCCGGTTCATCCGCACGTATAACAAATGCGTACGCACCATCAGCAATAAACGGCTTGGCGTCCCGCGGGTCTTGCGAAGTCAACGCATAGCGCCCACTTGGCCTTCGATTGAACTCCAATATTTGTTCAGGGGCCGCGGGTCTTTGTTGCGTGGTGCCTGCAATGTGTTCCTTGAGTGGAACGAATTCAGTTCTGCCCCCGCCGGCAACCCCTCTTCGTTTCCAAATACCGGCGTTGTCCGGCTTGGCAATTTTCCCGCTACTGACTAGTTTTCCGGGGTTGTGCGGGTCTTTGACACGCAATAGAAAATAGCCGCCCCCCGCATCTGGCTTATCAGCGACGAAGTACTTTTGCCCCGCATACTCTACTTCTCGCATCTGGCCGATAGCGCCAGACGTATCAGGCGCAGGACTCACCTTAGGCGCACCCTCAAGGGGAACGGACACCGCCTCGGTATTTTTCAACGCATTGTTAACCCGCACCAATTCGAAATCGTTGGTCTCAGGGTTGTGTTTCCAGAAGTACTTCAGAGGAGTTGCGGCGGCAGGTCGTTCACCTAACCCCACTTCCACACCAATTGAGGCAAGTTCATGTACCAGTTGCAGGCCTGATAACACTGCCGCCGCACTGCCGCCTACACGGTCGTCGGCGGTCATGCCATAGATGGCGTCATGGACGCCAAAGACCACATTGCCCACATTGCCCACCACAGGTAGGTAACCGAAGGTATTGCCCCAAAAGTCTTTCGCAGACTTCCAGTTTTGCTGTGAGGAACCAAATACTTCAGTTTGGTCGGACCACACGGCATTTTTGGCGTTGACCTCTTGGTATTGAGTGGCAATACCGGCATCCAAATCGCCGTATTTCAACCGATAATCCGTCGCTCGCGACTCGGTGTAGTTAAACGTCTCCCAGACCGGCACCCCTTTATCTTTGAGAAAACTGGCGTACCCCGGATAGTGGGCATTAGTGCCCTCAATAAAACTATCAAGCACACGTTCCGCCTTTGGCCAATGTGCATCGTGCCTGCCTTGTCTGTCGCTGGCATTGAAACCGCGCAGCAGATCACTTCGATTGTTTTTAGCCCACTGGGCGAATGCCTTGTCGCCCGTTATTTCATGGACCATGCCGTTCTTTAAGTCGACCATCACGCCCTGGTTAGGCCTGTGCTCAGGCTTACCGTCATAGGGGGTATTGGGAATAAAGGCATACCCTGCCAATGGATAGCCATACAGGTTGGGAATAATGACCTGCCCATTTTTTTGCAACGTTCGCTTGATAGCCTCTTGACCTTCAAGGCTTAACTTTTCGAAACTTTCTTTATCGTTAGACAGGTGCTGCAAGGTGCCGCGTACCGCATAGGCGTCCGCTTTTCCGGAGCGTTTGGACAGCGCGCCGTTAGCATCCCGCATGGGCGTTGCTATTTCATTTTCCCAATGTTTCTGAAGCTGCTTGCCCTGTAATTCCAGATCGGCGACCTTGGTCAGGTCTTGTTTTTCGATTTCCATGAATTGGAAATTGACCGGCCCTCCCCGCTGCACTTTGTCATGCGCGAGGGCGCCGGCTGCAATTTCCCAGGCAAAGTAGGTGCGTTTATCGGTGTTGGTCAGTGCTTCGGGTCGCCCTTTGCCGGTGTAGGAGGTGAACGTCACTGTGACCTTTTCATGCGGGTCGTACCCTGCCGCCAATAACCCACCGCTGAAGTAACCCGCCGGTTCCAGGAACTGGCGCACCTTCTGGAACCTGATATTGCTTTCGCCTTCGCTACCACTTTCTATGTTTTGGATTTGCGTCACGACACGACCGGCATAGGCATCGATGCGCTTCAGTCGCTCCTGTTGCGTATAGCTCGCCGTCGGCGGGGTGACGGTAACGGCTCCATAGATCACCGCTTTGGCAACATCAGACTCGTGATTGGGGGCTGGAGGGGCAATCGGTTTCTGCCCAAGACTGACCTGTTTATCCTCAGAACCGGTCATTTCTCCCGGAACACTGTTTTGCAAAGGTGGCGACGCGTCGACTGCTCGGGGATTACGGCTCTGCCCGTGAGCGGGTCCGATACCGGCGCCAAAGGGGTTGGCGTTGGCGGCTGGAGGAACGGGGGAAGACGGACTTATATTCATCATCGGCTGGCTTTTTCTGACTGTTGCCCTGGATAAGCCCCCCCGCAATTGAAGATCCAGGCCGGATCAAGCACCGGATGCTTCGGTTTGGGGAGCCTCGTTCACCGGTGTTGTTTTTTCGTACAAAAACCGCACGAACTTACCTACACCAGCGACCAATCAGTCGTACGCCAGAGTGAATAGGTTCCCTCACTGAAAACGTCGTTTGTTACGTGGTGTTTTCGCCAATTCCTACGGTAGCTGTGCGTAGGGCACCTTCGGGTGCGCCGGTTTTCCTATTGACCGGTCTGCTAGCCCGCCTACAGCCGCCACCCTCGTTTAGCCGCGTTGGCGCTAGCGTCCTTGTTCAATAGCAGCTGCACCATGGATAAAGTCGTCCCCAACCGGCCCCTCGGTTAAGCCAAAGCCCGGGCGGGGGAAGATTCTGGCGGTGTGGCATTGGCTGGAGATGGCCAAGACCACAGTGGATCGCTCCAGCGAATGCCTGAACCCAACAAAAACCACGGCCTGAATAAACGCGGTCAAAAAAATGTGGGAGCTGGCTTGCCAGCTCCCACCGTTGATCTACAGCGCGCTGAGGTTATTTGGACACGGGCATCGCAAACTCCGCGCCCTGCTCGATGCTCTCTGACCAGCGCTGCATGATCGACTTCTGCTTGGTGTAGAAGCGCACGCCTTCAGTGCCGTAGGCGTGCATGTCGCCAAACAAGCTCTTCTTCCAGCCGCCAAAGCCGTGCCAGGCCATCGGCACCGGAATCGGCACGTTGATGCCGACCATGCCCACTTCGATACGCCGGGCAAACTCGCGGGCAATGTTGCCGTCGCGGGTGAAGCAACTGACGCCGTTGCCGAATTCGTGGTCGTTGACCAGCTTGATCGCCTCACCGAAGTCATTCACGCGCACGCAGGCCAGCACCGGGCCGAAGATTTCTTCGCGGTAGATGCTCATGTCTTTCGTCACGTGGTCGAACAAGGTTGCGCCGAGCCAGAAGCCGTTTTCCAGGCCCGGTTCGCTGGGCACATAGTCGCGCCCGTCGAGCAGCAGTTTTGCCCCGGCTTGCACGCCTTGTTCGATATAGCCGCTGATGCGCTCCAACGCAGCCCGCGACACGATCGGGCCCATCTCGGCTTTCAAATCGCGGCCGTCGGTGATGCGCAATGTCTTCGCGCGCTCGGTCAAGGCGGCGATGATCTTATCGCCCACATCACCCACCAGCACCGCCACCGAAATCGCCATGCAGCGCTCGCCGGCACTGCCATAGGCGGCGCCCATCAGCGCGTCGACGGTTTTTTCGATGTCCGCGTCGGGCATCACCACCATGTGGTTTTTCGCGCCGCCCAGGCCTTGCACACGCTTGCCATTGCGCGCGCCGGTCTCGTAGATGTATTGCGCAATCGGCGTGGAGCCGACAAAGCTCACGGCCTTGACGTCCGGGTGTTCGAGCAGGGCATCCACCGCTTCCTTGTCGCCCTGTACCACGTTGAACACGCCTTTGGGCAAGCCGGCTTCGCGCAGCAACTCAGCCATGAACAGCGAAGCGCTCGGGTCGGTCGGGCTGGGCTTGAGGATGAAGGTGTTGCCCGCCGCGATGGCGATCGGGTACATCCACATCGGCACCATCACCGGGAAGTTGAACGGCGTCACGCCGGCCACCACGCCCAAGGGTTGGCGCAGGGTCCAGTTGTCCATGCCCCGCGACACCTGGTCGGAATGTTCGCCCTTGAGCAGGTTGGGAATGCCGCACGCGAATTCGAGGATGTCGATGCCCCGGTCGACTTCGCCCTGGGCATCGGTGAACACCTTGCCGTGTTCGGCGACGATGATGCGCGCCAGGTCGTCTTTGCGGTCACGCAGCAGGTGCAGGTATTCGAACAGTACGCGGGCACGGCGGATCGGCGGGGTGTCGGCCCAACCGGCGAAGGCGGCCTGGGCGGCGGCGACGGCCTCGCCCACGGTCTGGCGGCTGGCCAAGGCCACGCGACCGCTCACCTCACCGGTGGCCGGGTTGTAGACGTCCTGATAGCGATCATCGCGGGAAACGCGCTGGTCGTTGATGTAATGCTCGAGGATGCTCATGGCAATGGGTCCCAGGTCGGTAAACGTTGGAGCCCACGATAGGCTTTCAGTTTGTTCCGAACCATAGCAGAATCCAGAACTGATTGTCCTCATAGGCGAACAATAGAATCATGGAAAAGGCTGAGATCGAAGGGCTGTGGACTCACATTCATTGGCTGTCGGTGCTTGAGGAGCAAGGCACCTACACCGCCGCTGCCGCGCGCCTGGGCGTGAGCAAATCCGCTGTCAGCCAGCGCATTTCAGACCTGGAAAAAGCCACCGGCACCCGGCTGGTCACCCGCACCACACGCAGCGTGCGGCTGACCGATGCGGGCCTGTCACTGACCCGCGAAGTGCGCAGCGCCTATGCGCAGATCGCCCGTAGTTTCTCTTCGGTGCGTGACGCTGCCGGGGAAATTCGCGGCCTGGTACGCCTCACCGCGCCAGTGGCATTTGCCCGCCAGCAACTGGTGCCGCACCTGTCCGAGTTCCTGCAACTTTACCCGCAGGTGCGCATCCAGCTGGACGTCTCGGATGCCTTGAGTTCGCTGGCGGCCGAAGGCTACGACCTGGCGGTACGGCACGGCTTCCAGGTACCGGAAACCCATGTAGCGTGGAAGCTGTGCGACACCGGCTCGGTGCTGGTCGCCACGCGCGAGTACCTGCATCAGCAAGGCGAACCGCGCGAACCTGGCGACCTCACCGCGCATAACTGCCTGTACTACCCTCGGGGCACCGACCAGCCGGCATGGACCTTTGAACGCGGCGGCAAACAGGTTGAACGGGTGACCGTGCCGATCTCTGGGAGTTTTTCGACCAATAACAGTGAAGCGCTGCGCGACTCAGCGATGAACCACCTGGGCATCGCCCTGCTTCCGGATTTCAGCGCGCAGGCCGCACTGGCCCATGGCAACTTGGTGCAAGTGCTCACGGGCTGGACGCTCAAGGGCGCGTTTGCCGATGAGATTTACCTGATTCGACCGTATTCACCCCATGTACCGAAATCGGTCAGTACGTTAGTGGGCTATCTAAAGGATAAGTTATCCGGCGGTTTTCGATTTGTGGGTAAGTGACACACTCATGCAGACAACTTAAGCGGAACCATTCTCGACAAGTAGTTATTACCGATCTACTTATAGCCAGCGGCAATAATCCAAATAACAAACTTCAAGACCTTGTAGTGAACTTGTTACCGGCGAAAGCCCGCAACAACGGGTTCTTGACGCTTTGAAAAAAGCCATACAACTAATTGTAAAGCGTAAATAAACAGCGCTGTTTAAACCGCGCCAACCTCCCGGCTTTAAACTCCTTGATGCGCAAACTTGCAAAAAAACCACAACCGGCTACGTTCATGAATACCGTGAAAGCCATCAGCCATTACGCACACAGCCAGCCCAACGGGCGAGGGACTCTATTGCTCTGAAAACAGCGCTTAACACTGACACGGAACTTAGTCTTAACTCTCAAAAGGGATGCTTTGATGAAGCGCAGCCGGTGGTACCGTGCGTTCTCGAAAAAGGGGCCAGCCGAACATTTTTGGCTGTCGTTGATAGGCTTTGCTGTGCTGGTGATCGCCAGCTTCCTGTTGTTTGAACAACAGATCCAAGACTTCCTGCTTCACCTCAACCTGTATCAACCTTCGACGCCTGCCCAAGCATTCAACCTGGCACTGCTGCTGCTCGCCCTGCTCGCCCTCGATGTGGTGTTGCCGGTGCCGTCAAGCCTGGTGGCGTTGCTGGCGGTGGCCATGCTCGGCGGCCTCGGCGGTTACCTGGTGATTTTCATTGGGCTGTGCCTGGGCGCCGGGCTGGGCTATGCGCTGGGCGCCGGCTATTTGCGCTTGCTGTCCGGCCGCCTTGGCTTGCATCAGCGCCAGCCAGGGCAGTTGGCGTATCGGTTGAGCACGTTGTCGTTGATTTGCCTGCGTGGCGTGCCGGTGCTGGCGGAAACCTCGGTGGTCGCCGCCGGCATGCAACGCTATCCGCTGCGCGCATTTTTGCTGATCACCACCCTGGCCAATGCCGGACTGGCACTGGCTTACACCGCCATCGGCACGCTGCTGATCGAGCAGAACTCACTGCTGGTCACCCTCCTCGCCAGCATGGTGTTGCCGCTGGCGTTTATGGCCGGTTATAGCCTGCTCAAACGCAAACCCGCTGGGCAGCAGCCGCTGCGCGGACGGTTCGAGGTCAGTTACGACTACCCGGTGATGTTCACCGATCACGTGTTTGATCCGCTTAACCCGTGCCTGCACCGCGCGCTCATCACCCAGCACGCGGCACCGGTGACGGTGATGGTGTTCGCCGATGCGCAACTGCTGCACAGCGCCCCACAGTTGCTGGCTCAAATCGACGCCTATTTCGCTGCCCATGCAGACCTGCATTTGCAAACCGCCCCTATCGCCGTGCCGGCAGGTGAACTGAGCAAAACCGCACGCGTGCTGGAGCAGCTCTACACCGACATGCTGCAACACGGCCTGGACCGGCATTGCTACGTGCTGGCCCTGGGCGGCGGCGCGGTGCTGGATGCGGTGGGCTATGCCTGCGCCACCTTCCACCGCGGCATCCGCCTGATCCGTATTCCCAGCACGGTGCTGGCCCAGAACGACGCCGGCATCGGCGTGAAAAACGGCATCAATGCCTTCGGCCAGAAGAACCTGCTGGGCACCTTCTGCCCTGCCACGGCGGTGATCAACGACTTCCAACTGCTCACCAGCCTCACCCGCCGCGACCAGATCGCCGGGCTGGCCGAAGCGGTCAAGGTAGCGCTGATCAAGGACCAGGCGTTTTTCGCGTGGATGGAACAACACGCCGATGCCCTCGCCCGCTTTGATCACCCGGCCAGCCGCCACGCGATTCGCCGCTGCGCCGAGCTGCACTTGGCGCACATCACCGGCGCCGGCGACCCGTTCGAACGCGGCAACGGTCGGCCGCTGGATTACGGCCACTGGGCCGCGCACAAATTGGAAAACCTCAGCCACCACCGGCTGCGCCATGGCGAAGCGGTCGCGGTGGGCATGGCATTGGATGGGCTGTATGCGAATGCCTTGGGGTTGTTGAGCGATACCGACACTGAGCGAGTGATGAGCCTGCTGCGCAAACTGGGGTTCAACCTGTGCCCGCCTGAACTGACCTTGAGAGATGCGCAGGGCCGCTCGCCGCTGTTGCTGGGGCTGGAGGAGTTCCGCCAGCACCTGGGAGGGCAACTGTCGATCCCCATGCTCAACCGCATCGGCCAGTCGGTGGACCTGCATGAAATCGACAGCGCGACGATGGAGGCCGCGCTGCAACGCTTGTCGACCGCAAGCGAAGCAGCGCTGACGCTGGACGAGGGTTACGCACAATGAGCCCGATGAAAACCTGGATGACCCTGGGCCGCGTCTCCAACCTGCCCACGGTATGGACCAACACCCTCGCTGCGGCCCTGCTCGCCAGCAGCGCCGGCGCCCTGGCACCGCCGTCGTCGCTGGTGTGGGGGCTGCTGCTGATCACGCTGTCGTTGCTGTACCTGGCCGGCATGCTGTTGAACGACTGGCTCGACGCCGACTGGGACCGGCAACACCATAACCCGCGTCCGATCACGCTGGGTTTGGCCAGCCGGCAGCAAGTCGGCCTGGCCACGGCGCTGCTGCTGATACTCGCCGCCGCAGCGGTGCTGGGCCTAAGCCGCTTGATCGACGAGCCGCATTGGCTGCTTGGCAGCGTGGTGCTGTTGGTGGGCTGCATCGTCGGCTACAACCTGCTGCACAAGAAATACGCCCACAGCGTGTGGCTGATGGGCGCCTGTCGCTCGGCGCTGTACCTCACGGCGGCGGCCAGCCTGGCGGTGCCGCCGGAGCCGATCTGGCTGTGCGCGATTCTGCTCGGCGTGTACATCAGCGGCCTGACCTACCTGGCGCGCCAGGAACACCGCAACCAGCTGATCAGCCGCTTGCCATTGCTGCTGATGCTCAGCCCATTGGCCCTGGCGTTCTACTCCAACACGCTGTGGTTCTGGCCGGTGCTGCTGCTGTGGCTGGGCTGGCTGGGCTGGCATTACCGCAAGTACCTGGCCAACCCCCAACACCGGCAAGTCAGGGCGTTTATCGGTGCAGGGCTGGCCGCCTTGCCGCTGTTTGACGCACTGGTTTTGGCGGTGGCCAACCAACCGATGGGCAGCCTGTTGTGTGTGGTGGTGTTTTTCCTGCTTCCCCACTTCCAACGTTGGATCAAGCCGACATGAACATGCGCCAGGATGGCCTCGCCGCACACCTTCAAGCCCTGCCCCAGCAACTGACCGCCGCCCAACTGGAGTGGTGGCAGCAGGCACAGGCGCAGCTTGCCCAGCAACCCAGCGCCACCCTGGCGGCGTTGTTGAGCGGCCAATGCAAGCGCCTGCTGCCCGCGTCGGCCGTGGAGTTGGCACGTGCACTGGTGCTGGCCAAAGCACTCGAACACACCCCGGTAACCGAGCAGGTGCCGCTGCTGCGTCAGCTGTTCCTGTGGGGTGACGACCAGGAAAAAATCGCCCTGCTGGGTGCCCTCGACTGGCTCGACAGCGACGGCCTTTGCGTGGCGCTGGCCCTGCAGGCCGGGCGCACCAGCAACCCGCAGGTATTCGCCGCCCTCGCCCTCGACACGGCCTACCCGTCACGCCATTACCCGGAGCGCGCCTTTCACCAACTGGTACTCAAAGCGCTCGGCATGGGCCTCGACGTGGGGCGCGTGGTGGGGCTCACGCAGCGCCAGGGCGTCACGCTCAACCAACTGGCCCTTGACCTGCTCGATGAACAGCTCGCGGCCGAGCGCACCGTGTCCCCCGGGTTGCCCACCGTCATCGCCTTTGACCTGCTCAGCGCCGCGCAACGCCAGCGCCTGCGAAGCCTGAGCCTGCCGCCGCAATGGCGCGCCTACCTGAACTGACACCGCACAACGCCGCCCCTGCCCTTGACGAGGATTCACCATGCTCAAGTACTTCGATCCGCATATTCATATGGTCAGCCGCACCACCGACGACTACCAGAACATGGCCGCCGCCGGCATCACCGGCGTGATCGAACCGGCGTTCTGGCAGGGCCAGGCACGCACCAGTGTCGGCAGTTTCGTCGACTACTTTGACACGTTGCTCGGCTGGGAACGCTTTCGCGCGAGCATGTTTGGCATTCATCACTTCTGCACCATCGGCCTTAACCCCAAAGAGGCGAATGACCTGTCGATCGCCAATGAAGTGCTGCAGATTCTGCCGCGCTACCTGGTCAAGGACGGCGTGGTGGCAGTGGGCGAAATCGGCTACGACGACATCACCCCTGAAGAGGACCGCTTTCTGGCCGCGCAGCTGGAACTGGCCAAGCAATTCAACCTGCCGGTGCTGGTGCACACGCCGCACCGCGACAAGATCGGCGGCACCAAACGCACCCTCGCGGTGATCCGTGAAGTGGGCATCGCCGAGCACCTGGTGATCATCGACCACCTCAACGAACTGACCTTGCCGCTGGTGCTCGACAGCGAGTGCTGGCGCGGCCATTCCATCTACCCCAACACCAAGATGTCGGAGCAGCGCATGGTCGCGCTGCTCAAGGAATACGGCACCGAAAAAATGGTGGTCAACAGCGCGGCGGATTGGGGCATCAGCGACCCACTCAAAGTGCCCAAGACCGGCCAGGCGATGTTGGCCGCAGGCTTCACGGAAGCCCAGGTCGAGCAGGTGCTGTTCCATAACCCGGTGGACTTTTTCGCCCAAAGTGGCCAGCTCGACAAGGCGCGGGTGAGCACGCCGCTGCCCATCGACCAGCGCAAGCAATGGCAGGAAAACTCGGCCCTGCGCGGCCAGGAACCGGTGGTCAAATGAGTGCCGGCAGCGGCTGGACGGCCGCCCAACTCGGGTATTGCAGCAATGTGCACCCAACGCGTGACCTGGCCGGATTACGGGCCTCGATCAAGCAGCATTTTCAAGGCGTGCGCAATTTGCGCGGGCTGCAGCAACAGGACAGCGGCCTTTGGATTTGCGCTCACGCGGCGGCGCAGCTGCAGCAGGAATCGGCGCGCGTGCAGTTCCTGGCATTGCTCAAGCACAGCGGCCTGCGCTTGACCTCGCTGAACGGTTTTCCCTATGGCGAATTTCATCAGGGCGCCGTCAAAGCCGACGTCTACCTGCCCAATTGGGCCGACCCGCAACGCCTGGCCTACAGCCTGGACCTGGCGCGCCTCCTCGCCCATGCCTTGCCAAACGACTGCGTCCACGGCGTGATCTCCACGGTACCGCTGGGCTATGCCGCCACCTGGACGCCGGCATTGCAGGCGCGCGCCGACGAGCAACTGAGCCAACTCACCGCCGCACTCGCCCATCTGCATTGGGAAACCGGCAAGAAAATCGTGTTCTGCCTGGAGATGGAACCGGACTGCGTGCTGGAAAACACCGAGCAGGCCATCGCGTTTTTCCAGCGCCGGCAATCCATGGACCCCAACCATGCCTACTTGGCGTTGTGCTTCGATGTGTGCCATCAGGCGGTGATGTTCGAAGACTGCTACCAGTCGCTGGAACGGCTGCGCGCGGCCGAGGTGCCGGTGGGCAAGATCCAGCTGTCCAACGCGATGATTTGTCGCTTGCCATCGGACGACGCCAACCGGCGCGAACACGTGCTCACAACCCTGAGCACCTTCGCCGAACTCACGTACTTGCATCAGGTGAAAGCGCTCACGGCCCAGGGCCATCGAGTGGCCTGGCCAGACCTGCCGGCCGCCCTGAAGGACTGCTCCGGGTTCGGCGAACTGCGCATCCACTTCCACATCCCGCTGTTCAGCGAGCACCTGTTGCTGCCCGAACTCAGCGGCAGCCAGATTGCCCTGGCGCAGACCTTCGACTACCTGGCGGCGCATGCCGATGTGCGCCCGGTGCTGGAGGTGGAAACCTATAGCTGGGGCGTGCTGCCCGTTGAATTGCGGCCCGCTACCGAGGCCGCTCAATTGGCCGGCATCGCCGCTGAGCTGCGCTGGGTCGAAGAGCAACTGCGCCAGCGCAACCTGTTGCACGTGCAGGAGGCCTACGCCGATGCCCTCTGAACAACCGCTGCTGTTGATCAATGTGGTCGGGCTCACGCCCTCGCTGTTGGGCGAAGCGACGCCGCACATCAACTCCCTGCTCAAGACCGCCAAGATGGCCAGCCTGCAACCGGTGTTCCCCGCCGTAACCTCGACGGTGCAGGCCTCGATCCTCACTGGCGCACCGCCGTCGCAGCACGGGATTGTCGGCAATGGCTGGTACTTTCGCGATCAGGCCGAGGTGCGTTTCTGGCTGCAACCCAATGGGTTGATCCAGGGCGAAAAGGTCTGGCACACGCTCAAGCGCGAGCTCCCGGGCTTTCGCTGCAGCCAGTTGTTCTGGTGGTACAACATGTACGCCGACGTGGACGCCGCCATCACCCCGCGCCCGCATTACCCGGCCGATGGGCGCAAACAGTTCGGGCTGTATTCGTCACCGCCCGGGCTGCATGAGCAGATCGAGGCGCAGATTGGCGAGTTCCCTTTCCATGGCTTCTGGGGGCCGGCAGCGGGCATTGCATCAAGCCGCTGGATCGTCGACTGCGCGATGGCCGAGTTCCAGATCAATCGCCCTCACCTGCAATTGATCTACTTGCCTCACCTCGACTACAGCTTGCAGCGCGTGGGGCCTGAACATCCCTCGATTGCCGATGAAGTACGCGCCATCGACGCCGAGGTGGGGCGCCTGCTGGCCTTCGCCGAGGCGCAGGGGGCGGCGGTGATGGTGCTGTCCGAGTACGGCATCGAAGCGGTCGAGCAGTCGGTGTCGATCAACCGCGTGCTGCGCGCCGAAGACCTGTTGCAGGTGCGCCAATCCTTGAGCTGGGAACTGCTCGACCCGGGCGCCAGTGCGGCGTTTGCGGTGGCCGATCATCAGGTTGCGCACATCTACGTAAAGCAGGCACAGGACATTGCGCGGATCAAAGCCTTGCTGCAGCGCCAGCCCGGTATCGAGCAGGTGCTCGATACAGCCGAGCAACGCGTCTGGCAGCTCGATCACCCGCGCAGCGGCGAGCTGGTGGCCGTGGCCGCCGCGGGTTACTGGTTCGATTACTACTACTGGCTGGATGAGCGCAAGGCGCCGGACTTTGCGCGCACCGTGGACATCCACCGCAAGCCTGGCTACGACCCGGTCGAGCTGTTCATCGACCCGGCGATTCGCTTCCCCAAACTGAAAATGGCGCGCCGCCTGCTGCAAAAAAAGCTCGGCTTTCGCTACTACATGGACCTGATCCCGCTGGACACCACGCTGGTGCGTGGCAGCCACGGGCGCCTGCCCAGCAGCGCACAGACCGGCCCATTGCTGATCACCAATTGCGATCTGGCGTTGCCGCAGCAGCTTGCGGCGACGGCAGTCAAGCAACTGCTCCTGGAACACTTCCTGGGGCGCCCACACCTCGAACTGGCCAATGCCAAGGAGCTTCCATGCGGCGAGCCTTATCTATCACTGTCCTGAGTGCACTGGCCGGATTGGCCCAGGCCCAAGGCGCAAACACGGCCTTCGACTGCACGGATTTTCTGCAGTTTGGCGGCAATATCGACAAGACGCGAACCACCTTCACCCAAAGCCCCGAGACCCTGGCCTGGAACTGGTTTGTCTGCCTCAACCAACCGGCTGCGGCACAAAGCCCTGATCGGGCCTGGGAAACCATGAAGCCTTCAGACCAGGTTTACCTGGCCAATGGCGCGCAACCCCTGCCCTACGCCCAGCGCACACCCGTGCCCGCCGCGGTGCTGACGCAAGCCCAGGCGATGGGCATGAACGTCAATCGTCTGTTCCACAACCTCAACGCCACGCAACAGGTGGACGGGCTGATTCTGGAAATGGGCGGCCAGGTGCCGCAAGCCCAGCAAGGCCAGGCGGTGCGGTTTCAACTGCTGATGGGGCCGGACACCTTCAACTACATCGTGCAGCAGAAGGTCTACAACGTGAATGGCCAGGCCGCATTGACCAGCGACCTCAACTTTCCCTCCACGGCCTGGGAACTGAAGGCCGCCTGGCTGTGGATCGGTAACAACCCGACCTACCAGCAGCAGTTGGCCAACGATGGCTACTACATCGCCCAGACCTACTACCAGCAAGGCACTGAGTACGTGGTGGGCTATGCCGCGTTGAGCGGCTTGCATGTGATCAACAAATTGAACCCCGACTGGGTGTGGACCACCTTCGAAAACCGCAACAACAGCAAGTACACCGTGACCAACGCGATCCCGCCCACGCCGATGACCAACAGCACCGGGCCGACCCCGGCGGCGCAACCGGTCAATACGAGTTTTCAGGCGAGCAACCCGACACTGGCGCAATACGAGTTGATCGGCGTGCAGTCCAATACCACGCCTACCCTGCTCGCCAACTCCCAATTGGAATCGGCGTTCCAGAACCAGTCGTCGTGTTTCGCCTGCCACGGCACCGCCGCGTATTCGCCCACCAAGGGCTACTTCAACTTCGCCCTCAAACAAGACGGCGGCATCGTCTACCCCACCGCTGCACTGCCGGCTTCCGACTTTGTCGGGTATCACAAACTGGACTTTGTCTGGTCGCTCAAACGCGCCCAGTGGCAACGCTAAGGAGCCTCACATGAGCGTATTGAATTTCCCGCGTATCTACCTGGGCGGCCATATGTTCTGGAACCCGCCGACCGCCAACAACAACGACATGTACCCGCTCTACGATGCGGTCAAAATGCAGATGAACTGGCGGTTCCTGGAAGCCTTCAAGATCACGCCGCTGAACGCCGCCAGCCAATTGCTGCCGTGGACCATCGCGCCACTGGCGCCGGCCGCCGTGCCGGACTACGTGATGCAGGTGCCGGGCAATGCCGGGCAGTTGGCATCCCCCATGATTCCCGGCGAATGGAACCTGTTCGGCGATAACGCCTGCGGCACCGTGAGCTACAACCAGACCCAGTCGGTGATCACCGGCGGCGAGTTGCCCGACGGTGGTTACGTCAGCCAGGACCCGCTGATCAATCAAAGTTATCAGTTGCTCGGCAATCCGTTTGGCGGCGCGCCGACGTCGCCGGCACGGTTTGTCGACGTGAGCCCGTGGCAGAACACCTTCACCGCGCTGTACTTCGACAAGCTGGTGCTGGGCAATGCGCAATGCGGCCTGACGCTCAACCGCGAACACCGCATGCTCGACCGTTTCCTCAATTTCAATTGGGCCAACCTCGGCGGCCTGGCGTACGTGACCACCACCTGGCAGACCTGCTTCCCGAAGGAAAACCTGGCGTGGGTGATCGGCAACTCGGCGTTGCTGCAAAACCTGCAGGCGCAGATGGCGCAACAAAACGCCAAGGGGCTGATGTTCCGCTTTACCACCTATCTGACCTGCTACGACAAGAACGGCATCTTCAACAACTACCCACCCATCGACACCCACAGCTCCACGCCCGAGGCCCAGGCCAAGGTACAGGCCATGTATCAGCAGGCGCTGGATAACGTCGGCGATATTTTCTTCAACCCGGCCTATAGCCGTACCGTGGGCAGCCTGGGGTTGTGGTTTGACGACGAATTCCCCACCGCGCCGGCCGGCAGGCGCCTGGTGCCGGCCGCCAAGGTGGCGATCTACAAAACCTCACCGGGCACCACCAGCCAGGTCCAACTGGGCGTGATCTCGGCCCAGGCCCATGGCAATACCTTGTCGCTGGACCTGGGCAACGCCTTTCCGTTCTACCCCATCGACAGCAAGGCCGACATCCCGGTCGCGGCCAAGTACCAGGCCGGCGACTACCAGATCGGCATCCGCCAAGGCACGCAATTCAGCCCGTTGGCCAGCTTTGGCTATGACGATTACCAGCAATTGGCGTTCGACAAGCGCGCCGGCATCCTCGACCTGGCCCTCACCGTCGAGGCCCAGGCGCAGCTGCAATCCGGCACGCTGGAGCTGCAACAGCAAGGCACCACGCCGATCATCGCCGCGACCCAGCAATTGTGGACCGCCGAGGTGGTAGAGAGCGCCAGCTTTATCGACGTGGGCGACACCAAGACGTTGCAGGTGATGGTGCAATACGACGGCCAGCCCGCACCGGCCGGCACCACGTTGTGGGTGGCCGAATACGGCAATGCCTACATGCTGTGCACCACCGATTACTACCTGGCGTTCAGTAACGCGGCGGACTTTTCGCTGTTCAACAACGACCCGCAGAACCCGGCCAACAACAGCCCCTGCCTGCCGCAATTTGCCGGGGCGAAGACCTTGGCCGGCCAGATCACCGAAGGCACGGGTCGCCAGCTCATGGCAACCCGGCTGGCGGTGCCCGCCGATCAAACCGTGCCGGTGACCTACCAGCAATTTCTGCCGACGCCCGCCGCTGTCGCCCTGAGCCCGACGCTGACGTTCGCCAACCCGATCACCCTGCAACGCACGTTGCAAGACCCGCTGAACAGCCCGGTGCAATTTAGCCTGACCAAGATCCAGACCGACGCCAACGGCATCGCCAACCTGACGGTCACGGCCCAGGCGCCGGGCTTTCCGACCTTGCGTTTCTTTGTCCAGGACGGTCAGCAGGAACCGGAGATCCCCTTCAGCTTTCCGCTCAACCAGGCCTTTACCGATTTTCTCGCGCCGCTGCGTGTGCTGCCGCTGGAACCGCAAATGCAACAGGATTTCGTCAACGCCTGGAACCTGATTTATCAGCGTGAAAATGCCGGCCAGCTGATCTGGGAGACCTTCATCTACCCATTCATCCTGCAGCCGTTCTATTACCTCTACCCGATCATGAGCAAGTACATGCCGCTCAATAACCTGACGCGCATCGAGGGCGCGGTCGACCAACTGATCGTGTTGATCAGCAAGGCCTATCAGGAGGAAAGCACGCTGGCGATGCCCATCACGCGGGACATGCCGCAAAGCCGTCGCGCGGTGCTGGAACTGTGGGCGCAGGCGTTGGTGAAGCGTAACTACCCGCCCGTCCCGCTGAGCATGAACGACTACGCGTAAACCGCGCACAGGACCACCGGGTGACGCACCTGTCACCCGGTTTTCAAAGGAGTGTTGTATGAACGCCAGCCGCTTGAGCCGACTGTTGCTATTGCTGATGCTGCTCAGCCACGGCGCCTTTGCCGGGGACGACAGCGGCAAGCCCCTGGCACTGGCCACGCAACTCAATTGCCAGACGCCGACGCGCGCGCCCGCAGCCAATGCCAGCCAGGACCAGTTCGATCAATACAGCTGGCAGCTGTTTATCGCCTTGAACTGGCCGGCACAGGACGGGCAGCGCGGCACGCCCAATTGCAGCAAACAACCCGGCGACCCCGGCTACACCGTGTGGCAGACCTACAAGACCGTCAGCGAAATTTTCCTGCCGGGGGCCGCCAACCCCGGGCCGTGGAATAGCCCGCTGATCGCCAGAAGCCTGGGCATCATCAACATCGCAGCGCTGAAAAACAGCTCACTGGTCAACTCCATCGACCAGGCGGTGGGCGGCTGGCTGATCGATCAGGCAGGCAACCCGACCTACTACGATATCTCGGCCAACCAGGCGTCCTACAAC
This sequence comes from Pseudomonas sp. MF6747, assembly GCF_963890955.1. Taxonomy (NCBI): domain Bacteria; kingdom Pseudomonadati; phylum Pseudomonadota; class Gammaproteobacteria; order Pseudomonadales; family Pseudomonadaceae; genus Pseudomonas; species Pseudomonas sp. MF6747. Next base: position 117,343 of record NZ_CAWPSZ010000045.1, on the reverse strand, counting down.
TACATCGTCAGCAATAACTTCTACAACGCGAATGTGGTGTCCAAGGCCAACACCATCAACTTCCCCAATGGCGTGATCGAGGTCAAATCCAGCTGGCGCGTGCTCACCGCCCGTGACAATGCCAGCCATTACCTCACGCAGTTTGCCCGCGTCGCGCGGTTCAACAGCCAGGGGCAACGCATTGGCGTCGGCGAGGCGTACCTGGGCCTGGTGGGCTTGCACATCATCACCAAGGTCAACGGCTACCCGCAGTGGATCTGGTCCACCTTCGAGCAGGTCGAAAACGTGCCGCCCAAAGCCAAAGTCAACGGTCAATGGGTCGATCAACCGGCGCCCGGCACCGCCTATTCCTACTTCAATGCGGCCGCGCCCGCCGCCGCGCTGAACCAGTCGCCCTGCAATTGGCAAACACAAGGCACCCAGCTGGTCTGCGTGCCCAAGCCCGGCACCACGTTCCAGACGCCTAACCCGCTGAACCGCGTGACGCCCATCGCGGATGTGACGAACTGGGTCAACAACAACTACCGCAACGATCCGGGCCTGCAACGCAGCGTGTTGAAGTACTACCAGTTGATCACCACCCAGCGCCCGCTGATGCCGAACAACCCAGGCAATCCGCTGGGCCAGCCGACCCCGGCGCTGTCGGCCAACGTGACCATGGAAAGCTATATCCAGCCCACCAGCAGTTGCATGAACTGCCACTCGATGGCGACACCGGTGAAGAGCCCGTTCAAGTCCGACTTCTCCTACTTGTTCAAATTTGCCAACAGCCCCATCACCCCACACGCCACGGGCAAGGAATAGACCATGAGCATCCTCAACGGACCACGACTGAATTTCTGGGGCGGCATCCGCACGGACGTAAGCTTGCCAAATAACTCGCCGACCATTCCTTTCAATGGCAACAAGCAATGGCCACTCTTCGACCTGACCACTTCGACCCTGGCACCCGGCGCGCAGCCTTACACCGACGACCAGTTGAACAGCATGATCAACGCGCCCGCCGGCAACTACTACACCGCCGGCGGCTGGAACCACTACGGCCAGCACGTGGTGGACCTGCAGAACGCCTTGATCAGTTCCCAGGGCAGCCCCGGCAACATCAGTACAACGGGTGACCAGGTCGGTCAGCCGGTGTACCTGCTCGGGTCAGTGGACCCGGTGAGCGGCCAGGCACCGGTGTCCGGGCCGATGATGGTGGATCTGGACCCCAGTGCCACGACCACCACGCAGATTTTTGTCGGCGGCCTGCAAATCGGCAGCAACGACAATATCCAGCTGCTGATTCGCTGCAATGCGGTGTGCAGCAGTTTCGACGTGACCGGGCGCGTGCTTGAGCCGGCAAAGATGGACGCTCCGGGGTCGTTCCATGCCAGCGGCACGTTCCAGCTGACGTTCCCGCTGAGCAGCATCGTCAGCTGGAACCCAAACAGCAGCGGCCTCAAGGCGATCATCCAGGCGCCGGGCGCGACGGGCATCGTCCTGCGTTTCGTGATGTTCGAGATGTGCCCGCAGATGACCACTGCGCAGCTCGATGCCGATTATGCTGCCGGCAAATACACGCCCAACCCGAGCATCGGCCGGGTCATCGGTACGCTGGCCCCGGCCTTTGCCGGCGAGCCGCTGAGCTGCCAGCCGGGACGGCAATTGATCAATGCGGCCACGAACAACGCCGCCTACGCGGCGCTGGGCAATAACGGGCTGTTGAGCCTGGACATGGTCAACGTGATTCCCAAGCAAACCTTCCGCGCGGTACGGGACGACATCACCAGCCCGATCGGGCCGAATGCGAATTATGGGCCGGTGACCATTTCGGCCGGTGCCGCGCCGCTGATCACCCTCAACCCGACTGCCAGCCCACTGGTCAATTACTACGTGTATGGCGGCATCGTCGATGTGGCGCTGACCACCAGCCAGCAGCAGGCCGTCAGGACCACGCCGTTGGCGATCAACGCCCCTGGCCAGGTGGCCGGGACTCAGTTGCAGGCGACCGAGTCGACCTATCGGGTGTATGCGGATCAGCGCAATGTGTACCTGGAGGATTACCCCAACGGCCTGACGATCACCTTGCAGGTTCGCTACCTCGGCGGGCCGGTGCCCGGCGCCACCACGATCAGCCTGGCAGCGAGCCCACCGGGCGTCTACGAGCAGAAGCAGTACACGGACTTTCTCAACTTTCCGCGCTCGCTGGCCGTGAATGCGGGCCAACAGACGGTGAGTTTTCCCGTGACGCTCACATCCGGCAGCGCCGCCCAGGCGGGCTTCGTGGCCCTGACCTACACGGCCAATGGCGTGGACAACGGCGCCTTTTTCACCAACTTTCGAAAATATGCTCAGACAGACTTTGGCATCGCCAGGGGCAGCGTCATTACCTGGCAACAGGTGTACCCGAATGTGCTGCGCTTTCACTACCTGGCGTTCCCCGCCATGTCGCGCTACGTGCCGTTGAACCAGCCTGACGCGATCATGGGCGCGAAGAACGCCATCCTCGCGCGCACCTCGGACGCCTACAAAGGCACCACGTTGTTCATGCCGGTCGTGCGCTCGATGTCCCCCGCCCAGCGCGCACTGCTGCGGGCCTATCTCACCGGCAGCCCGTGGCAGCCACCGCAATAGGAGGCAAACGCTATGACACTCCATATTCCCGTACAACCCATCGAAGCCCTGCGCCCGAGCAGCGTTATCGCCGAAGGCCTGCTCAACCCGCGTGGTGTGTGCCTGCAGGCCGATGGCAGCCTGTTGCTGGCCGAAGCCGGCTCAGGCTCGGCGGACCAGCCTTTGAGCAGTCGCATCAGTCGACTGCCGCCCGACCCTCTAAGGCCGGGCGCCTATCTGCCCGGCGAAGTGCTCGCTCAGGGTTTTCGCAGCATGAACCTGCAGGCGCGCATGCTGCGCGATGAAATCATGGGCCTGTCCGACATCGCCTGCGGTGACGGACGTTGCCTGGCCAGCCAGACCGATTACGTCGGCGGTTCCAGACTGCTCGATCTGCAATACAGCCCGCCCGAGCCGGTGTTCCACAGCCGTGGCAACCTGAACGCGCTGTGCTACCACCCGACGCGACGCAGTTGGCTGGCGGTGAAACCGGATACCAATCAACTGGTGGAGTTCAGCCACGGTGAGCAAGAACGCGTGCTCGCGCAATTGTCTGTTCTGGATGAGGGTCAGGAGGCTGTGCCTGTCACCCTGGTGTACGAGCCGCACACAGACGCCGTGTTGATCAGCCTGTTCTCCGGCGAATTGCACGGCGACCCCGCGCGCAAAGGCATCGACTTTGCCGACTACGCCGGGCAAGTGATTCGAGTTCACCCGGCCAGCGGGCAGACCGAAGTGGTGATTCGCGGCCTGCAACTGCCCACCGGGCTGGCGCTGTGCCCGCAAGGCAATCTGCTGGTGCTGGAGCTGTGCAGCCATCTGCAACAACCCTTGCTGCCGAACTGGAATGGCGAGCCGCTGCACGGAGGCTTTACCCGCTTTACCGGGCGGCTGTTGCGCTGTGACCTGCACAACGCAACGGTTGAAGTGCTCGCGCGCGGTCTGGATACGCCGTCCAACCTGTGTGTGGTGCAGGACGCGGTAGTGGTGAGCGAAGGCATGGGCTTGACGGGCCGACCGCTGCCGACACCCGGCGGCAGTGTGGCGCCGCTCAGTGGTAGGCTGCGGCGGGTGCAGCTATGAGCCTAAACCGCATCCTCCAACAGCAGAACGGTCGCGGGGCCGGCGCGAAAGGACGGATTGTGCCGGGCCGCTTCGACCATATGAGCGGCCACATGGTGGGCGGCCAGGGCGTCCTTCGAGGCCCACTTTTCGATCAAGACAAAACTGTCAGGGTTGCCGACCACGGGGTGCAAATCGTAGTGCAGACAGCCATGCTCGGCCCTGACCAATGGGGCCAGTTTCGCGAACGCTGCACGTTGCTCGGCGCCCTTGCCGGGCTGCGTATTGATCATGACGACAAGCCGCACTTCATCTGACATGCAAACACCACCGCAAAGGTTGGTTAAGGAAGCCGCACAGTACGTGAGCACACCAACCAGGTGCAAAAAAAGCTTAACCGAGGGGCGCGTTTCACAGGGTTTTCACAGTCGCACGCATAGGCTCAACTTAGCTCCTAAGTGAACACCTTTAAGCCCGCGCCCCCATCGTGGGCTTTTCTTTGTCTGCGATTCTGAATGCGCGGCGGTTAATCCCTTATCCATCGCACGCCAGAACTCAGCGTTTACGTAGCCCATCGCTCAAACGCTTTTGCGCCCAAGCTTAAGTAAACTCACCCAGCGCGGTTTTGCTCCGCTTCATCCGTTGACTGAACGGCATGACTTGGCGATGACGCTGAACCCATCGCAACCCAGCGCGATAAATCAAACACGCGCATAGAAAATTTGAATTAGTCAGTTGCCCGCCCGGTCAAGAACTATGAACGCAGTAAATCTGACGAGGTAACAGTGATGACTATCCAAGCAGAGACACTCGTAGAACTGACCGAAGCGCTTCAGGAACGCGGCCTGAATCTGGTTTCAGATGTGCACTTCACCCGCGCGCCGTACCGGCAGAACCACCGCTGGATTTGCACCGTCGCGTAATGCTGCATTTTGCCGGCGGTCAGGCTTAATGGCCGACCGCTGGCACCGCGTTGATCACCCTACGTCGAGCGGCTTTCGTTACGATTTTGTTGTTTTTTAACGCCTTTCCCGGTTTTTCGCTCGTATTGGTGATGACAGAACCAGACGACCAGAAGCAGGCCTGCCAAGCCAAAAACGAACAGCAACAGCTCTAGTGCGGGACCTTCGTGTGAAAACATTTTTCGTTCCTCATCCTGAAGTCGTGCGAACCGAAATCGGTCGCACCCGAAATTATTCGTAACAATTCAAACATTTTCAGGTTAATCGCCAAAACCCTGCATGGCAACCCCGAATCGGCTTAAAACCATTGACCTAGACGGGTTGCTTGGGTGATCGCGTTCTGCAGGCAATAAAAAACCCGGCGCAGGGGCCGGATTCGCTGACGTGGGAATGATCAGTTATCAGGGTGTTCACTCGCGACCGAATCAGCCGCGTCGACATCCGACATATCTTCTTCCAAGGGCGCGTCGTCATCAGGCGGCAATGGGAGCGCGTCCTCGTCTCGACGCGGATCATGGCCCGTTTCGTTGTCTGTGCCGCGCGTCACTGCTTGCTGGGAAAGGTTTCCTGGCGCCTTCTCATTGATTTCCATGTTGACTCTCCGCTTCGGCGCACGGGAAATGCGCACTTAAGCTTGAGAGACGGCGCAGCATTCAGAGTGCAAAGCATTAGACGAATGGTGCCAATCAATGCTTGGCATTGAGGCTTTAAGCTTGGGATGTTTACTGCCGCACGCTGGCAGAAACGCAAAAAAACCTGATGGGCCGCCGGCGATGGCCGACGCACAACGTGAAACAACTCACATTTATGCAACGCCGATATTGAAGGTCAATAATTGACCAACCTATATTTCGCTCCACCGCAATTTTTTCTCCAGACAAAAAAAGCCTGCGCCTTGTCGGGCGAGACTCTTTCGATATACTCCGATTAATTATCGGAGCGAACAGGGATGGATCCCATGAAATACGGAATACTTCTCTTAGGCGTCCTTACTTTTAGCGGCTGTAAAACTTACAGCGGTGGCCAAGATGGCCCTGACATTAAGGCTGGCGGACTTCAGGTCAGTTGCACTGCAACCCCAGCCAATCAGCCCGGATGCTACACCCCGCCCCCCTCTTGGTGGACCAAGCTCCCTGACCATTTTTTCATTCGTGGTAGCGGCTTTTAAAGTTCGAAGCGCTGAGCTGATCCTTTCTCTAGGCGAAAAAAAACCCTCAAGGCGGTATCGGCGTGCTTGTTTGCCGCGGTTACCGTACGTTTGGATACCAGCGAATCAGCCTTAGCCTGGAGCTTCGCCCTGAGGTCTCGCTCCCATCCATCCCGCTTGGCGCGTTTGTTGATTGCTCCGTGAGTGATGCCTTGGGTTGATGCGATCTCGCGAATGGAAAGCAGACCGGCCCGGTAGGCACGTTCGATTGCCTCCCAGTCGGGTTGCTTGGTTGTCATAATGATCCTTCAAATTGTGAAAACATGACCTTGGCAGTGCACGGAGAATATTTGGAAGGGTGCTAATATCAAATCGCCCATCAATGAAGGAAGGTCATCATGAGATACAGCCTGTTCGAGAATCAGAGAAACGAGCTCATCTTGCTCGCGCGCATCCTGCTAATGATCCTTTTCCTCATTACCGGCTGGGGAAAACTGACTAACTTTGACGGTACCGTTACTTACATGAGCTCACTTGGTGCTCCCCTGCCCATGCTGGCTGCGGGCATTGCGGTCGTCATGGAGTTCTTTGTCGCTATCGTGATCGTCTTGGGCTTTTACACTCGACCACTCGCGTTTTTGTACATCCTGTTCGTACTCGGCACTTCGCTGATCGGGCATCACTTCTGGACGATGGTTGACCCAGAGCGGTCGGCCAACATGATCCACTTCTTTAAAAACATCAGCATCATGGGCGGCTTACTGTTGCTAGGCATTACCGGCCCAGGAAAGTATTCGATCGATGGCAGATAAAGAGTGATCCATCCGTGCCGCACTCACCTGCGGCACACCTACCCTTCCGCGTTATCCAGCAGCACATCAATCAACTTCTGCTCTCCCAGGCGCATGGCACCCAGGCATTGCAGGTCGTCGCACTTAGGGCCGAGGCTGTCGGAGCGGGTCGGTACCTTCTACGAAATCTTGGACGACCGGATGAATCGGGTCTTGGGGATCGCAGCATGATCAGCCCGGAACTCAGCACCATCCGCCAAAAGGATTTAGACCGCGACTGGATCGCCCGCGCCATGGCCGAATACGAAGGCCGTGGCACCCTCGAAACACTGCCAATGCAGGTCCGCGACGTTGACTTCGGCACGATGTTCAATGGAAAGGCCAAGGATGGTTCGCGGGCCGAGCCTAACCCTTCGCTGGAGTCCAAGATTGCGGCAGCAGCGCCAACGCTGACTGTCACCGAGGCCATGAAAACGCTCCACCTCAGTGAGCGAGATTTAAAACTGATGGCGTCCCGCATGGGCTTCAAGTTCAAGCGCGGCTACACCACCAACCAGGGGCACAAGGCTGCCGACGGCCCAATGGTTGAGCGGATCATTGCCCTGCGCGACGTAGGCCTGAGCCGCTCCAAGGTCATGAAGCAGACCGGCATGTGTTACGAGAAATTCCACCGTCTGCTGAAGGACTACAAGATCGAATTCCCGGCGCTCCCGTTTCACCTAAGGAACGGAAAGACCAAGCCTTGAAACGATCCATAGCCCGCCCCCAGCAACGCTCGTCAAACCTGGCTCGCACTGCCGGCCAGCGGAATAGAAGAGGTAGGCCATGGCCGCCGAACAGAAGGAACGCACGGCCAAGCTTGCCGAGAAGCGGCTGGAGCTGGGCGAGCAGGAATTGCGGCACACGGTGCCGTACGGCACCCGGCAGATGCTCGATGAGCTGATGCGGCGGCATGAGATCGAGGAAGTCAGCGAGGCGGTGCAGCTACTGGTGCTGAATGGCCGGGTCGAGGATCTGCCGCCGGCGCCGCCGAAGGTCAAAGGGCCGTCCGACATCATCCGCCACTACTTTCGACAGGGAATGCGTGATCGGTTGGCAACGTTCACTGCCGAGCTGGGCGAAACAAAGGACCGGGCTACCATCTGGCGACTGATCGCACTTGCCCACTCGCTTGGCGCCGAGAAGTCATCGCCACTCTTCGAAATTAAGCGCCACAGTTACGAGATATCCGAAACCGTGGCGCGCAAATTACGGCAAGCAGGCTTTGCCGAATCGCTCCAGATGAACGCCGAAGACGACGGCGACGAATAACAGGCCCTAACGGCAACACCAAGCGTTCGCTACCTGAAAGTGTCTCCGACCAATGCTATCGACGAGGCCACTCCTTCACGTCTTTATTTGATGGGTCGTCTAAGGCCGGATCAGTCTTACGGAACCATCCTCCGACTTGTCCATAGGCCATTTTTAGCTCGTTCAACACCGTTATCGCGTGGCCTTCTTTGAAGTTGCTCCTTAAATCATCTTCAGCCATGTTAATGAGTTCGTTGATATCGGCGCCTTTGTTTTCAAGCGCACGAATAAGGGCGCAGAGTGCTTTCTCCTTGCACTCTGCAGATAACTGGAATGCTTTTTCTCGAAAATCAGCTGGTAGATCAGACACGAAAATACTCCATTGGCTTCAGTGTGATCTCCCGTAATACCCCAACCAAAACCAAATTGCCACCACCGGCCACCGGAGGGCGGCGCCTGACTGGAGATAATCCATGACCATGCCAAAAGTCGTTCCGGCATCGCGTAAGGTGCTGGCCTACTCCGTAGAGACCAACGACCCCGAAGAATCCAACATCCAGTTCGCCACCTCGAACGCCGCAGCGCAGCGCCAGGGTGCGGATGAGATTGGCACAGACTTCGGTGCGGTGTCCTGCCGGCGCGCGCATTGGGCTGACCAGTATGCGGGCCAGCGCTTTATCCCGGCGAAGGCTTACATCGACGCCGGCTGGTGGTTCGGCTGCAACCATTGCGGGGCCAGGTGCGACAGTGATGCCAGCTATTGGGATGAAAAGACAGAAACTGATATTGCACTGAACCTGGTGTTCGATGATCGCGTGGTCTACTGCTCTGCGGACTGTAAGTCCGGACACGAAGCCGAGGTCGCGGCCCGCAATGCAAGATTCGAAGAGTTCAAGGTTCGGATCTCGGCGGCGAGGCCAGGCGTCACCTTCACCGAGTTCATCGGCGGTTACCCATGGTGCGGCAACAAAGGGCTGTTTACTTTCCCGGTGGCAAATACGGCGGCTCAGTGACTGACTCGGAAGAAAGCGAGGACCTGAAATGGTATGTGGCTCAGGGCGACAAAGCCGCTTGGGACGACTTCATCGCCAAGAATTCAAGCACCTGGTCCTATCTCCTAGTCAGCTTCGATTCTCGTTAATACGTCCGCGTGCGCGTCGCTAATTTCCTTGCATGCCCTGACGCTGTATGCAGAACCGAGGTTGAAATGTCCACCGCTATCCATGATGTAACCGGTGGCTTTGCCCAGCCACGCATGCATATCAACATCGCTTTTTTCTGCTGCAGCGATTAAAGCAACCAGTGCTTGTTCAAGTGCGATTTCACGTGATCCAGCCATTTATCTCTCCTTGATCCGGCTCCATGCCGGTCACCCGTAATACCCCATATCAACGAATCACGCCAGCCGGCGAGGCGAAGCCATGCCTATTACCCCGGAATACCTGAAATCAATCCTCGCCTACTCCGCTGAGACTGGCGTGTTCACCTGGCTGGTGAGCAGAAGCCGAACACCCGCGGGCTCAATAGCGGGGAGCTTGGTTTCCAGTGGCTATCTGACGGTGATGATCGACAGGAAGCGGCACAACCTGCACAGACTCGCATTCGTCTACATGCTCAGCCAGCACCCGCCCGAGTTCGTAGATCACATCAACGGCCAAAAGACTGACAACCGCTGGATCAACCTCCGCGCGGCGAGCCCAGTGGAAAACGCCAGAAACCAAAAGCGCAGTTGCAAAAACTCCAGCGGAGTCTCCGGTGTCTCGTGGGATTCGCGAGGTCTATGGCGATCTTTCGGATACCTGGCAGGCAAACAAATAACCCTGGGGCGCTACTCATCAAAGTTTGATGCAGCGGCCGCCAGAAAATCCTTCGAAAACAGTCTCGGCTATCACGAAAATCACGGGAGATAAGCCCCTATGTCCGCACAACAGAAGAAACACCCCTTCGATTTCAAAACCCAATACGGACTCGGCTTCAACACTCAGGACGATGAGATCGTTGTCGACTTCTTCTGTGGTGGCGGCGGGACCGGTACCGGCCTGGAAATGGGCCTGGGCCGCACGGTGAACGTGGCGAAGAACCACAGCCCGCAAGCGATCAGCATGCACACCGTGAATCACCCAGGCGCCCGGCACTTCACCACCGACGTGTTCGAGGGTGACCCGGACACCGAGTGCGGCGGCAAGGCCGTGGGATGGTTCCACATGTCGCCGGACTGCACGCACCACCGCCAGGCGGCCGGCGGCCAGCCGCGCAAACGCGAGATCCGCAACCTTTCGTGGATCGGCCTCAAGTGGGCTGGCATGAAGCGGCCCCGGGTGATCAGCCTGGAGAACGTGAAGCAGATCCTGCAGTGGGGCCGCTTGATCGCCAAGCGCGACAAGGCCACCGGCCGGGTGGTGAAACTCGGCGGCGACGTTGCCGCACCTGGTGAGGTCGTGCCGGTGGGCCAGCAGTTCCTGATCCCTGACCCCAAGCGGCGCGGCCGTACCTGGCGCCGCTTCGTGGCTCTGCTCGAGGGCATGGGCTATGTCGTTGAGTGGAAAGTCATCAAGGCCTGCGACTTCGGCGCGCCGACCAGCCGGGAACGCCTGTTCATGATCGCCCGGTGCGACGGCCAGCCAATCGTGTGGCCGGAGCCGACCCACGCCAAGAACCCTGCCAAAGGCCAGCAGAAGTGGAAAACAGCCGCCGACTGCATCGACTTCACCGACCTGGGCAAAAGCATTTTTCGGCCGCAAGAAAGACCTGGCCCCGGCCACCCTGCGCCGCGTTGCCAAGGGCATGAAGAAGTTCGTCATCGATAGTGCCGCGCCATTCATTGTGCCGATCGCCAATTGGTCCGGCGAGGCAGTGCAGTCAGCCGGTGAACCGCTGCGCACAATCACCTCCTACCCAAAGGGCGGCGCCTTCTCGGTGGTCAGCCCGATCATCGCACCGGCAACGCACCAGAGCAGCGACCGAATCAACGACCCGCTCGACCCGTTGCCGACGGTGACCTGCGCAAACCGCGGCGAGCTGACGCTGATCAGCCCGTTGATGGTTGGAGCCGGTGGGCCTGAGTATTCCGGCAAGCCGGTGAGCGTCGACCAGCCGACCGGCACGCTTATGACACAGAACCACCGAGCGCCGGCTTCGGCCTGCATCGTCCAGGCCGGGCACGGCGAAGGTTCTGGCGCAAACAAACGCCGCTCCCACGGGGTCAATGACATCTGCGGGCCGGTGGGCACCGTCACTGCAAGCGGCGGCGGGCAGTCCGTCAGCACGGCGGTGATGATCCAGGCGAACGGCGGATTCAACACCACGCACGCCGAGGGCATGCACGAACCCATGACCACGGTGACCGACACCGGCAGCCAGCAGCAGTTGGTCAGCGCGACTTTGATCACGAACACCACGGGCCATGCTCCCAGCGATCTTGCCGGGCCAGTGCCGACGGTGACCACCGGCCAACACCACGCATTGGTTGCAGCAAACCTGGTGCACATGCGCGGCAACTGCGATGCACGGGACGTAAATGATCCGCTGCACACCATCAGCGCCGGCGGCCAGCACCACGGGTTGGTCAGCGCATTCATGGAGCGGGCATTCGGCGGCAGCATTGGCCAGGGCCTGGAAGAGCCGGCGCCGACCATGACTGCCGGTGGCGGGGGCAAGAGCTCGCTGGTGTCGCTCACGTTATCGCCTGAGCACAAAGCCGGTGCCCTGCGGGTCGCTGCGTTCCTGATCAGCTACTACGGTACCGAGAACATCAGCCCATGCGACTCTCCGGCGCCGACGATCACCACCATGGACCGCCTGGCCATGGTCACCGTGATGGTGAAGGGCACGCCCTACGTGATCGTCGATATCTGCCTGCGGATGCTGAAGCCGGCCGAACTGTACAAGGCCCAGGGCTTCCCGGCTGACTACATCATCAGCCACGGCGCCGACGGAAAGCCGTTCACCAAAACCCAACAGGTGCACATGTGTGGCAACAGCGTCAGCCCGCCGCCGATGGCAGCGCTGGTGCGCGCCAATGGCCCATGGCGCGCCGAACAACGCCAAGCACGCGTGGCTTGACGATCAGCAAGCGCCAGGCGGTATGCCGTCTTTGTTGAAGTCCTTTAGGCGTTCCCGCTCTTCCTCGGTGGAATGCGCTGGGGTTTCTTGCTCAGGCTCTTTCTTCTTTTCTTCAGTCATCGCTATGTCCTCTGGGTGGTAGCTGTTTCGGCACCTGGTGGAATCAGCAGTTCAAATCAATCCACTCCTCCGCCCGGGCATGGCCCGGCAAGGACTCCCCATGCCTACAGAAAACCGCAAGACAGACATCCGAAGCATTGTTACCGACTCACTCGTCGGCATGATCGCTGCTGTTACTCGAACCACGCCGCCGGCGAACGAGCCTCTTCCGTCATTCATCCAGGCGCCTGTTGATCGGGCAGTTGATCGCATCAAGTCGTTCCTGCTGCCAGGCGTGACCCTCCAGGCATCCCACGCCAACCGCGTCTACGTTGCCGGGCCCATGACTGGCATCGACGACTTCAACTACCCGGCCTTCAACGCCGTGGCCGATCAACTGCGCGCCCAAGGCTACGAAGTCGAAAATCCGGCAGACCACGGCATCGTTGAGGGTACCCAGTGGGCCGACTACATGGCCTATGACCTGACCCGCCTTGGACTGTGCGGTGTGATCGCCCTGTTGCCCGGCTGGGAGCATTCAAAGGGCGCCCGCCTGGAAGTCCTGATCGCCGAACGCCTCGGCATGACGGTTGTGGAGGCCCATGATTTGTTAACGAAGAACACTGAAGGGTCAAGAGCTAAAAGTGACCATCCCCCCTTTCAGAGTGGCAATCACTGGCTACATGATCCCGTCAGGCCAGATCGCCTGGCACAACCGGAACGGCTGGAAGTACCTGCTGACCCGAGCGCGCCGGCCGGTTGTCGGACGGGTCTATGCCCGGCTGAAGCTGGCCGGCGTGAAACCATCAGCAGAAAACGTCGCGGCTGAAGCCTGGTCGCTGGATCTGTCAAAAGTAGGATAAAACGATGCGAGCAAAAAAGGCGGCAAACAGGGACCTACCGCCGCGAATGATTCGGCGGGTGCGCACGCTGAAAGGTGGTAATGAGTGGGTTGGGTATTACTACGACGGGAGGGATGAAGACGGGAAGCGGGTTGAGATCCCGCTCGGGGGTGACTTGGATATCGCCAAGGCTGAATGGGCAAAGCTCGATTGCAAGGCCAGTGCCGACGAAAAACGCACTGCTGACCCAGGTGTTCGATCGTTACGAGCGGGAGATCATCCCAGGCAAGGCGCCAAAGACACAAAGCGATAATCTGCTGAGCCTGAAGCAACTGCGCAAAGCGTTCAACGATGCGCCCATTGATGCTGTGACGCCGCAGATCATCGCGCAGTACAGAGACAGCAGGACAGCGAAGGTACGGGCCAACCGCGAGCTCTCACTGCTGTCGCACATCTACAACATAGCGCGCGAATGGGGTCTTACTGAAAACAACCCTGCTGCCGGCGTGCGCAAGAACAAAGAAGCTCCGCGAGACTTTTACGCTACCGAGGAGATATGGAGCGCGGTATACGCAGTTGCGGCCTCGGAACTGCGTGATGCAATGGGCTTGGCCTATCTTACTGCCCAACGCCCAGCGGACACGCTGTCGATGCGGGAGGCGGACGCCGTTAACGAATTCCTGCAGGTATCCCAAGGCAAGACATCCAAGAAGCTGCGCATACGCCTGACCGCCGCCGGCGCGTTCAATGACCTGGGCACCCTGGTTGCAAGACTTATCGAGCAGAGACATTCGCGAGGAGTGCGCAACCCATACCTGATCATCACCGAGGATGGCCGGCAGGTTACCAAGCACATGCTTCGCCTTCGCTTCGACGACGCACGCGACAAGGCTATCGCAACCGCCAAAGAGAAAGGCGACGGGGTGTTGGCGGCCAGCATTCGCCAATTCCAATTCCGTGATATTCGCCCGAAAGCGGCAAGCGAGATCCTCGACCTGGGGGATGCAAGCCGACTGTTGGGACACACGGACAAGCGGATAACCGAAACAGTTTATCGACGTGTCGGAGAGATCGTGAAGCCAACTCGGTGACCGCAATTTGCAACGAGTTGCGGAAACTGCCTGAAATGATGCGGAAACGATCAGCCGTTAAGATGGCGGCGACACCAACCCCCAGAAACGCAAAAGCCCCGCTTTCGCGAGGCTTTTTTGTAAATCTTGGCGGGAAACCAGGGATTCGAACCCTGGGAACGCTATTAACGTTCGCCGGTTTTCAAGACCGGTGCATTCAACCACTCTGCCAATTTCCCTTTTGCATCACAGGATTATAGTAGCCCATCCCGTGTCAGCGGGCGCCATAATACCCGAATGAAACACACTGTCAAACTCTCGGCATCGCTTGTTACAGAGCGTCTGTTATGATCTTTGCGACTGAACGTTTCAAAACTGAAGGAGTGTCGCCATGCGCGAACAGAATTACGCAGTGAATGGTAACGCGCAGGCTGAGCAGCTTGAAGTCAGCCGCGTGTTGCGCAATACGTACGGCTTGCTCGCCCTTACCCTCGCATTCAGCGGCTTAATGGCGTATGTAGCGCAGCAAATGCGCGTTGGCTACCCGAATATCTTTGTCGTATTGATCGGTTTCTACGGTCTGTTTTTCCTGACCAACAAGCTGCGTGACTCGGCCTGGGGTCTGGTGTCGGCGTTTGCCTTGACGGGTTTCATGGGCTTTATACTCGGCCCGATCCTCAACCGCTACCTCGGCATGGCCGGCGGCGCGGAAGTGGTCAGCTCGGCGTTTGCCATGACGGCCCTGGTCTTTGGTGGTCTGTCGGCCTACGTGCTGATCAGCCGCAAGGACATGAGTTTCCTGGGCGGTTTCATCACCGCTGGCTTCTTCGTGTTGCTGGCAGCAGTGGTCGCAGGCATGTTCTTCCAGATCAGCGGCCTGCAGTTGGCGATCAGCGCAGGGTTTGTGCTGTTCTCCTCTGTTTGCATCCTGTTCCAGACCAGCGCCATCATCCACGGCGGTGAGCGCAACTACATCATGGCGACCATCAGCCTGTATGTATCGATCTACAACCTGTTCATCAGCCTGTTGCAGATCTTCGGCATCATGGGCCGTGATGACTGATTGCTAGCGCCATAAAAAATGCCCCGCATCGAAAGATGCGGGGCATTTTTGTTTCTAACGGTTCAATACCGATTAGGTTCCATTTCCAGCTCAACCTTGAAGCGTTCAGCAATGTCCTGCTGGATACGCAGCGCCAGGTCGGCAATATCGTGCCCTGTCGCCGCACCATAGTTGACCAGCACCAGTGCTTGCATCTTATGCACGCCCGCATCGCCATCACGAAAGCCCTTCCAGCCGGCCTTATCGATCAGCCAGCCGGCCGCGAGTTTCATCTGCCCGTCAGCCTGCGGGTAAGCCACCAGGTCCGGATACAGCGCCTGTAGCTCTGCGGCAAGCGCTTGAGACACCAGCGGGTTCTTGAAAAAGCTCCCGGCATTACCCAGCTCCGCCGGGTCCGGCAGTTTTTCGCGGCGGATGCTGCAGATTGCGCGGCTGACGTCGCTGGGCGTCGCCTCGGTGATCCCCTGCCCGGCCAGGCGCTGCTGCACCGGGCCGTAGTCGAGCTTCAGGTGACTGGTGCGACTCAAGGCAAAACGCACGCGCAGAATCAACCAGCGCCCGGTTTCGTGTTTGAACAGGCTGTCGCGGTAAGCGAAGTTGCACTCTTGCAGGCTGAAGTCGCGCAGCTCGCCCGTTTGGCGGTCCAGAGCAGTCAGGCCGGCAAACACATCCTTGATCTCTACACCATAGGCACCAATGTTCTGCATCGGCGCGGCACCGACAGTGCCGGGGATCAGGCTGAGGTTTTCAAGACCGCAGAAACCGTGCTCCAGGGTCCACAGTACAAACGGGTGCCACGCTTCGCCCGCTTCGGCCTCGACCACCACCTGCTGCCCATCATCCTGCAACACGCGAATGCCTTGGGTCGCCATGCGTAACACCAACGCTTGAATGTCCTGGGTCAGCAATAAGTTGCTGCCGCCACCGATCACCAGCAGCGGCACTGCGTGCGCAGTCGCATAAGCCAGGGCCTCGCGGACATCGGCGTCACTATGGGCCTCGGCAAACAATTGGGCGCGTACGTCGATGCCAAAGCTGTTGAATGGCTTGAGCGATACCTGCGCAAGCACGTGCAAGGTCATAACCGCCCCTTCAATTCGATCACCAATAAATCACAGGCGCGCTCGATCAGGTCAAGAACCCGTTCAAAGCCTTGTTCACCTTCGTAGTAAGGGTCTGGCACCTCGTCCACTTCAGACTCAAAACGGCGCAGGAACAAGTCCAGCTCTGCTTTACCCTGCCCGGTGTGCAGCGCCTTGAGGTTGCGCAGGTTGCTGTGGTCCATGGCCAGAATCAGGTCATAACGCGCGAAGTCGGCACGCGAGACCTGTTGGGCGCGCTGAGCCGACAGATCATACCCGCGCAGCAACGCCGCACGCTGGCTACGCTGGTCCGGCGGGTTGCCGACATGCCATTCACCGGTGCCCGCAGACGCCACTTCGACCTGGCCTGCCAAGCCCGCTTCGCGCAGTTTATGGCGCAATACGCCCTCGGCGGTGGGCGAACGACAGATGTTGCCCAGGCAGACAAACAGAACCTCCATCAGGCCCCCAGCAGGCGACGGACGCGCTCAAGGTCTTCGTGGGTATCGACACCGGCCGGCGGTGCTTCCAGCGCGTCGCCTACATGGATACGCACGCCATGCCACAAGGCACGCAGTTGCTCCAGAGATTCGGTGTTTTCCAACCAGCACGGGCCCCAGCTGACAAAGTCATGCAGGAAACCTGCGCGATAGGCATAGATACCGATGTGGCGGCGGTAAGGCACGCCCTCCGGCAAGACGTCGCGGCGCTTGGCAAACGCATCGCGCGCCCAGGGCAGGGTCGAGCGGCTGAAGGTCAGCGCCAGCCCATTGATGTCGCTGACCACCTTGACCACGTTCGGGTTGAACAGGGTGTCGATGTCTTCAATAGGCTCGGCCAGGGTCGCCATGCGCGCTTCGCCATGGGCAGCCAGGTTGGCGGCGACCTGATCGATCACGCTCGGCGGGATCAATGGCTCGTCGCCCTGCACATTGACCACAATTGCATCCGCCGCCAAGCCCAGCTGTGTGGCGACTTCGGCCAGGCGGTCGGTGCCGGAATTGTGGTCTTCGCGGGTCAACACCGCTTCAGCGCCAAAACCTTTGCAGGCCTCGATGATGCGCGGGTCATCGGTGGCCACCACGACCCGTTCGGCGCTGCTTTTGCAGGCCTGCTCCCACACCAGCTGGATCATCGGCTTGTTGCCGATCAATTGCAGCGGCTTACCCGGCAAGCGGGTCGATGCGTAGCGCGAAGGAATGACAACGGTAAAGGCGGTGGTCATTTATCCAGACGCTCATCGGTGGTCAGGGTACGGGCTTCGCTCTCCAGCATCACCGGGATGCCATCGCGGATCGGGTAAGCCAGGCCGGCGCCTTTGCTGATCAGCTCGGTTTTGTCGGCGCTTAGCTTGAGCGGGCCTTTGCAGATCGGGCAAGCGAGGATGTCGAGCAGTTTGGTGTCCATGAGCGTTTCCTGGGTAAAAGCGATTTAAGGCAAGAGTCGGGCGGGCAGCAAGCGCATCAGTTGCGTGTCGAACCAGGCGACAAACGCCGGTGACGGCAGCGCATCCACTGCAAGGTACCACCAGTCGGGACGGGCAAAGGCGCGGCACTTCACCGCGTCCTTTTCGGTCATGACCAGCGGCAATGCCGGCGTAAAATTCAAGACATCGGCGCTGTAGGGCGCGTGGTCGGCAAACGCATGCGGTATCGGCAGCCAGTGTAGCGTTTCAAGGGTAGTGAAGAAACGCTGCGGGTTGCCAATACCCGCGACCGCATGGACCTGCTGGCCCACCGGAAAATAATCGGCGGGCTGGCGCTCACCGGTTTTCAAATTGATCAGCGCTGTGGGTTGCAGACGGAAGGCGAAGCCATCCTCGCGATCGGACGCGGCACCGTTATAGAGCAGCGCATCGACACTCTGCAGACGCTCGACCGGCTCACGCAAGGGCCCGGCCGGCAAGCAACGGCGGTTGCCGAGGCCACGGGCGGCGTCGATCAACACCAGTTCAAGGTCTCGGGCCAGGCGGTAATGCTGCAGGCCGTCGTCGGAAAGAATCAGGTCAAGGGGCTCGCTGGCCAGCAGCGCTTTCACCGCGCGACTGCGGTCTGGGTCAATCATCAGCGGGACGCCGCTGCGCTGCACGATCAGCAACGGCTCGTCACCGGCCACTTCAGGGCTTTGGCTGGCCTCGACCCGCCACGGCAACTGCGGCGGTTTGGCCCCGTAACCGCGACTGACCACCCCTACCCGCAAACCACTGCGCCGGCAGTGATCGATAAGCCACAGAATCAGCGGCGTTTTGCCCGTGCCGCCCACAGTGATATTACCGACCACCACCACCGGTACCGGCGATTGATAGATCGCGCCCTCGCCCGTCAGAAAACGCGCACGTTTGCGCTGCACCACGCGGCGATACAAAGACTCCAGCGGCCGCAGCAGCGTGAGTGCCGGGTGGCCTTCGTACCAGGCCTTGAGCAAACGATCGGACATGGCCATCAGGGTTGGGCCGCCGCCTCTACGGTGGTCATGCGCAGATGGGTGAAGCCGAGCTTGCCGGCAGCATCCATCGCGGTGATCACGGCTTGATGCTGGGTTTTGCCGTCTGCACTGATCGAAAGTGGCATGTTGGTATCGCCGCCGGATTCTTTCTGCAAGGCGTCCATCAGGCTGGTGAGGTCATTTTTCTCAAGCAATTGGTTATTCACCGAAAACACCCCGTCGGCGCTGATGGCAATATCCAATTGCTTGGCATCCTGGTCCTCGGCCGGCGAGCCGCTCACCGCTTCCGGCAAGTCGACACGCAGCTGGGTTTGCCGGGTGAACGTGGTGGTGACGACGAAGAACAGCAGCAGGATGAACACCACGTCAATCAGCGACGCGAGGTTGATATCAACGTTTTCCCGTTGCTTGCGGCGAAATTTCACACCCGGCCCTCGACGAAATCGACATCACGATCGCCCTGCACCACTTCCACCAGTTTGATGGCTTCCTGCTCCATACCGACGACGAGTTCATCGATGCGGCGTTGCAGGAAACGGTGGAAAAACACCGAAGGAATACCGACCATCAGACCCGCAGCCGTTGTAATCAAGGCCTTGGAGATACCGCCTGCCAATACCGCGGCATTGGTGGTCATGCCTGAGCCCATGAACGAGCTGAAAATATCAATCATGCCCAACACCGTCCCCAGCAGGCCGAGCAATGGCGCCATGGCCGCGATGGTGCCGAGCGCATTGATATAGCGCTCCATCTCGTGGATGACCCGGGCGGCGGCTTCCTCAATGCACTCTTTCATGATCTCGCGACCATGCTTGGAGTTGGCAAGGCCGGCAGCCAGGATTTCACCCAGGGGGGAGTTGGCGCGCAATTCCTTGAGTTTGTCTTTATCCAGTTGCTTGTTTTTGATCCAGCCCCACACCTGCCCCAGCAAATGCTCGGGCGTGATGCGGCTGGCACGCAGGGTCCACAGGCGTTCGGCGACGATGCCGAGTGCGGCGATGGAGCTCAAGATGATCGGCAACATCATCCAGCCGCCGGATTTGACCAATTCCCACACAGTGAATGTCCCCTCGAAAAAGTGCGCCACTTTACCATATAGGTTCGTCAGCGTGGCTCGTCAGCCACCGGCCCGCCCGTCGCGGGCCCGGGCCCTGGGCGATGTTGGTTTAGGGTAACGCGTCACGCCAGAAGCGGCGTTGACTGCGAGCAACATCAGGTGGTTGAAAGGCGCCCAATTGCACCCGCACGGCGCCTTGCTCGGCGCTGTCGTACACGCGACTGCCCAACGCCTGATAACGCGCCAGCACTTGCGGGTGCGGATGACCGAACGCGTTGCCACGCCCCCGTGAGATCAGGACCGATTTGGGCGCAAGTTGTTCCAGCAAGGGCCAGGATGAAGAACTGCGACTGCCATGATGCGGCGCCTGCAGCCAATCGGTCCGTACCGCCAGGGGGGACGCGAGGAAGGCCCGTTCGGCAGCGCGGTCAATATCGCCGGTCAACAGCAGGCGTTCGCCGTTGGCGCTTACACCCAATACACAGGATTTCGGATTGCTGCTAGTGGCGCCAGGCCACTGCCACAGTTCAAACGCCACACCGTCCCACTCCCATTGCTCGCCACTGACACAGGGTTGAGCATCGAGCAATGCCGGCAAGCCTTGGGTTTCTCCTCCGATTACCCGCTGGACTGCAAGCCCTTGGGCAACTGCTGCCGCACCGCCCGCGTGGTCCGCGTGAGCATGGCTGATCACCAACAGGTCCAAGGTCTCGACCCCGAGCTTTTTCAACGCGGGCAGCACCACACGCGCGCCAAGATCAAACTCGCCGGAACGCGGCCCCGCATCGTAAAGCAAGGTGTGATGACGCGTGCGCAGGACCAGCGCCTGTCCCTGGCCGACATCCAACTGCACCACTTCAACCTGCCCAACAGGCACGGGCTGCCTGGGTGGAAAGACCGCGAGCATCAGCATTGGCCAGCCCAGCAGCCGAAACGGCAGGCCTTGGGGCAGCAGCAACAACACCGCGCCCGCCAGGCTTACACACCAATACACCAGGGGCACCTCGGCCGGTATCCAGGCGGGCTGCTGGCTCGCCAGCAGCGTCAGGGCCCTGAAAAGCCCATCAAGGGTGCCGCCGGCCAGCCACAGCAAGCTTTCACCCACAAACGGAATCGCCAGCAGTGCAGTCCCCAGCAGCGCCAATGGCAATACCACCAGGCTGATCCATGGCACGGCAAACAGATTCGCCACTGGCGCGCTCAGGCTTACAGGCAAGCCCAGCACCAGCAGTAACGGAAATAAACCGATGGCAATCAACCACTGTGGACGCATCCATGCGTGCCACAGACTCCATGGCCCCAAGCGCCCGCTGAAGGCCAGTACCAGCACCGCGACGGCCGCGAACGACAACCAGAACCCCGGCTGCAAACTCGCCAACGGCTCCAGCACCAGCACGGCGTCGAGCGCCAACAACAGTGGCCACCAGATCCCCAAATGCCGGAAGCGCAAACGCCACAGCAATACCAGGCCAACCATCACACAGGCCCGTTGTACCGGCACACCAGACCCAGCCAACAGGCCGTATCCCAGCGCGGCGGCAAAGGCCAGGCCACACGCCCATGGCAGCCACGGCAAGGCTCGAGGCCAACAGCCGTGGCGGGCGAGCCCGGCCACCAGGCCGTAGATCAACCCTGCCAGCAAGCCGATGTGCTGGCCGGAAATCACCAGCAGGTGCACGGTTCCGGTGTCCTGCAATACCTGCCAGTCGCTGGCAGCCAGCCCAGAGCCATCGCCCAATACCAACGCCGCCAAACCCGCCTCGCGCCCTTGGGCGTCCACCGCCGCCAAGCGTTGCCGGACAGCATCGCGCCAGGCATTGCGGGCTGGCGCCAGGCGCTGGCCGTCCTTGACCGATCCCGTGGCCCCGATACGTTGGGCCAGGAGCCAGGCTTCGTGGTCAAAACCGTGAAAGTTGAGCAGCCCAGTTGGCCGCTTCAACGTGATCGCCAGGCGCCAACGCTCACCGCTGTTGACTGGCGGGCCACCGTGCCAGGACACCCGAATGCGCTTGGGTAAGCGGGCTGTGCGTGACCGACTGTCGGTCAGTTCAAACCGTACGCCGGTGCTCGTCTGCTGCGCCAACCCGGTCACGCGGCCTTCTACCCAGCGCGTCTGACCATCCAGCGCCGGCTTCAGACGGTCGTCCAACGCCCACTGCGCGCTCAGGCACACCCAGCCCAATCCGAACAGGAAAAAGGCCACCGGGTAGGTGCGAAAAGGCAACAACATCAATGCAATCACCCAAATGGCCAGTAACCATCCGGTAGGCGGCAGTGCGGGCAAAAGTCGCAACGAAAGCAGGCCAAGTCCGAGCGCAAACATGCCGATTTTCATGAATCATCCTTTGCAAGTGATCCACTCAGTCTTAGTCGCTCGCCCAGCGCTGCCGATGATGTTTTGTCACAAAGTCTGAATTTTCTGTTTATAGAATGCGGGCATACTTGCCCCTCGAACTGACCTGGACCCCTTATGCCCCGCCGCTTATTCAAACGGTACATGCCCGATCCCACGAGTATCAGGGAACACAAGTCTTTACGATTTCTCGGCACGTTGCTGCATGACCCCAACCTCTGGCACCTGAACCGGCACTCCGTCGCGCGCGCCATGGCGGTGGGCCTGTTCGCGGCATTCATCCCGATTCCGCTGCAGATGTTGCTGGCCGCGATCCTGGCGATTGTGGTGCGCGGCAATATGCCTATCGCCGTCAGCCTGGTGTGGCTGACCAACCCGATCACCATGCCGGTGGTGTTTATCTGCACTTACCTGACCGGTGCCTGGCTGATGAACGTGCCGCCGCGCAGCCTGCCGGACAACCTCACCTGGGAGTGGATCAGCGGCCAGTTGAGCACGCTGTGGCAGCCATTCCTGTTGGGGTCGGTGGTCTTGGGGCTGGTGTTGGGCGCGATGGCCTACTGCCTGACCATGGGCTATTGGCGTTGGTGGGTCGCGCACCAGTGGAAGAAGCGCAAGCAGCGTCGCGCGTGAAAAAAAGCTAACGCGCCAACAGACGCAAATGGACCCGCAGGCCTTGCCCGGTATTTTCCGCCCACAAACGCCCGCCCTGACGCTGTATGGCATTACGGGCGATGCTCAGGCCCAGGCCGAAACCGCCATCACCGGGCCGTGACCCTTCCAAGCGTGTGAAAAGCGCGAAAATTCGCTCCAGGTCACGCTCATCAATGCCGGCGCCCTGATCCTCCAGCCAGATATGCCAGTAATCAGCGTCTCGACAGCCATCAAGCAGCACCCGCCCGTGCGGGGGCGAATGCCGAATGGCGTTACGCAGGATGTTTTCCAGGGCCTGAGCCAGCGCGTTCAGGTTGCCCTGTACCCAGCAGTCTGCGGGCAACCGGCAAGGTAAACGCGACGCCGGCCAGTCACTTTCAAAGCAGGCGTTTTCCCTCAGCATGTCCCACAGGGCCGGAAGTTGAATATCTTCATTGGGCAACGGCGTGCGTTCGCTGTCCAGCCAGGCCAGCTGCAGGCTGTCTTCCACCAGGCGCTGCATGGCATCGATTTCCCGGCCCAGGCGCTCACGCAACTGCGTCAAATCCTGTTCGCTGTCGCAGGCCACGCGCAAACGGCTCAACGGTGTGCGCAGCTCATGGGACATGTCCCGCAACAGTTGTTGCTGCAACACCACCGTGCCCTGCAAGCGCTCGGACATATGGTCAAAGGCCCGGCCCAGTTCACCCAGCTCGTCCTGACGGCTGGTAGCCTCGCGCGACATGCGCGTATTCAATTGATCGGCGCGCCAGGCATTGGCCTGCTCACGCAATTGATTCAGGGGCATGATCAAAAGCCGGTAAAGCCCAATACACAGCAACAGCGTAAACAGGCCTGGAATCACGCCATTGGTCACCACGCGCCAAAACAACTGGTAGCGCCCAGGCATGAAACGCTGGGGCAGTTCAATCACCAGTGAACCCGCGCCTGGGTCGACCGGAAACGGGATTTTCATCCACGGCAGGCCTTTGACATGCCGGCTGACAGGCCACTCCAACCCGCGCAGAAAGGTCAGGCGCTGGCTTTCCTTGTCACTCAGTGGCGTGCTGCTCAAAGACTGCAAGTCGTTGCCGATCACACCGATCCACGTGGACTCACGCTTGGCCATAAGCGCTAACCAGGCATCCACGCCTGCCCTGCCCTGGGTACTCCAGGCCAGTTCGGCGCCCGCGGCATAACCCCGCAGAATCTCGCGCGACTCCTCGGCCACGTAGGCATTCTGCTCTTCCATGTAGCGGCCCCAGGACCAACTGAGCCAAATCATCAGCAAACAGAAAGCGATCAGCAGGCAGGCCAGTTTCCAGAATAACGAATGCTTGCCCGGCAACCGCTCAAAGCCCTTCATCATGGCCGCTCAGTACGTAACCCTTGCCCCATACCGTGCGCACTTCACACTCGCTGTAGCCGATGGCCTTGAGCTTGCGTCGAATCTGGCTGACATGCATGTCCAGACTGCGGTCGTGGGGCGCATAACCGCGCTGCAACACATGCTGATAAAGGAAGGCTTTGCTGAGCACTTCGTCAGCATTGCGGTGCAGGGTTTCCAACAGACGGTATTCGCTGCGGGTCAGCCCGGCCCAGTGTGCCTGATAAAAGACATCGCACAGCTCGTCGTCAAAGCGCAGCGTGCGAGTGTCGTCGCGCACCGCCCGAGGCGTGGGCAGCGGGCGCCGATCCAGGGCCACGCGGCGCAAGATCGCTTCAATGCGCACCCGCAGCTCGATCATGCTGAACGGCTTGGGCAGATAGTCGTCCGCACCGAGGCGAAAGCCACTGATACGGTCGGCTTCTGCGCCCAGCGCCGACATCAGGATCACCGGGATCGCATGGCTCTGGCGCAGGTGGGTGAGGATCGACAACCCGTCCATCCCGGGCAGCAGGATATCCATCAACACCACGTCGAACGCCTGGTCGCGGGCCATTTGCAGACCTTGCTGGCCGTTCTGGCACCAGGTCACCTGGAAGCCACAGCGGCCCAGATGCTCATGCACATAAGCACCCAGCACAGGGTCATCTTCGATTGTCAGGATACTGGGTGAGCCAGCTGCGGGAGTCATTAGCGTCTGCAAGTCATTCTCAATCGCTGATTATTCAAGATTAAACTGCCCCAGGCAATCGCCACCCGGCTCTCAATGGCCCGAAGATTGCGGTATGTCATTAATTTGCGAGATTCCAGACCGCGCAAATGGCTACACTGCGCAGGTGGCGTGGGCCGGATGCCCGCGCAGATAATCGAAAACAATGTGGTAGCAGGAGAGTGGCGTGCTTAGAAGAATGGGGATAAAAGGCCGCGTACTGTTGCTGACCTTATTACCGACCAGCCTGATGGCCCTGTTGTTGGGGGGTTATTTCACCTGGATGCAGCTCTCGGAGTTGCAAACCCAATTGCTGCAGCGTGGCGAAATGATTGCCGAGCAGTTGGCGCCGCTGGTAGCCCCTGCCCTGAGTAGCAAGAACACCGACCTGCTGGAACGCATCGCCACCCAGTCGCTGGAACAACCGGACGTGCGTGCCGTGTCGTTTCTGGCGCCGGACCGCTCGCCCCTGGCGCACGCCGGCCCGACCATGCTCAACCAGCCGCCCGTCGGTAACAGCTCCCACCTGCTGCAGCGCACCGGCAATGACGCCACGCGCTACCTGCTGCCGGTATTTGGCCGCCACCGCAACCTCGCAGGCGAGCTGATTCCCGATGAAGCCGATCGTTTGCTGGGCTGGGTCGAGGTAGAGCTGTCGCACAATGGCATGTTGTTGCGCGGCTATCGCAGCCTGTTCGCCAGCTTGCTGTTGATCGCCATCGGCCTGATCTGCACCGCCGCGCTTGCGCTGCGGATCAGCCGCACGATCAACTCGCCGATTGGCCAGATCAAGCTGGCCGTGGCCCAACTCAAGGACGGCAACCTGGAAACCCGCTTGCCACCCTTGGGCAGCCAGGAACTGGACCAACTAGCCTCGGGCATCAATCGCATGGCCGAAACCCTGCAAAATGCCCAGGAAGAGCTGCAGCACAGCATCGATCAGGCCACCGAAGACGTGCGCCAAAACCTGGAAACCATTGAAATCCAGAACATCGAGCTGGACCTGGCGCGCAAAGAGGCCCTGGAGGCCAGCCGTATCAAGTCGGAGTTCCTGGCCAACATGAGCCATGAAATCCGCACCCCGCTCAATGGCATTCTCGGTTTCACTCACTTGTTGCAAAAAAGCGAACTGTCGCCGCGCCAACTGGACTACCTGGGCACCATCGAAAAGTCCGCCGACAACCTGCTGGGCATCATCAACGAAATTCTCGACTTCTCGAAAATCGAGGCCGGCAAGCTGGTACTCGACAGCGTGCCTTTCAACCTGCGCGACTTGCTGCAAGACACCCTGACCATCCTCGCGCCCGCCGCCCATGCCAAGCAGTTGGAACTGGTCAGCCTGGTGTACCGCGACACCCCGTTGGCGCTGGTCGGCGACCCGTTGCGACTCAAGCAGATCCTCACCAACCTGATCAGCAATGCGATCAAGTTCACCCGCGAAGGCACTATCGTGGCCCGCGCGATGGTCGAGGACGAACAGGAGGACAGCGTACAGCTGCGCATCAGTGTGCAAGACACCGGCATCGGCCTGTCCAACCAGGACGTGCGCGCACTGTTTCAGGCGTTCAGCCAGGCCGACAACTCCCTGTCACGGCAACCGGGCGGTACCGGCTTGGGCCTGGTGATCTCGAAACGACTGATCGAGCAGATGGGCGGTGAGATCGGTGTCGACAGCACGCCGGGAGAAGGCTCTGAATTCTGGATCAGCCTCAACCTGCCGAAAACCCGCGATGACGTCGACGACCTGCCCTCTGCGCCACTGCTGGGGCGTCGCGTGGCGGTGCTGGAAAACCACGAGCTGGCGCGTCAGGCCCTGCAACACCAACTGGAGGATTGCGGCCTGGAAGTGACGCCGTTCAACACCCTGGAAAGCCTCACCAACGGCATCACCAGCGCGCATCAGACCGAGCAGGCCATCGACCTTGCCGTACTCGGCGTCACGGCCAATGATATTCCGCCCGAACGCCTCAACCAGCATTTGTGGGACCTGGAACACTTGGGCTGCAAAGTGCTGGTGCTGTGCCCGACCACCGAGCAGATGCTGTTCAACCAGTCGGTGCCCAACCCCAACAGTCAGTTGCAGGCCAAACCCGCCTGCACGCGCAAGTTGCGCCGCGCACTGGCCGACCTGATCAGCCCGCGCCCCTTGCGCAGCGAACCCGGCGAGCCGCTGTCCAGCCGAGCGCCGCGCGTGCTCTGCGTGGATGACAACCCGGCAAACCTGTTGCTGGTACAAACCCTGCTCGAAGACATGGGCGCCAAGGTGCAGGCGGTAGAAAGCGGCTATGCCGCCATTGACGCGGTGAAACAGGAAACATTCGACCTGGTGCTGATGGACGTACAAATGCCCGGCATGGACGGCCGCCAAAGCACCGAGGCTATTCGCCAATGGGAAAGCGAGCGCCACGGCACGCCGTTGCCGGTGGTAGCCCTCACCGCCCATGCCATGGCCAACGAAAAACGCGCGCTGCTGCAAAGCGGCATGGACGACTACCTGACCAAACCCATCAGCGAACGCCAACTGGCCCAAGTGGTGCTGAAGTGGACCGGCCTGGCCCTGCGCAACCAGGGCCCGGAACGCACCAACGACAGTTCGGGCACAGGCGTGAAACTGTTGGTACTGGACCATGAGGAAGGCCTGCGTCTGGCGGCCAACAAATCCGATCTGGCCGCCGACATGCTCGCCATGCTGCTGGCCTCTCTGGAAGCCGACCGCCTGGCGATCACCCTCGCCCGCGAAGCCAAAGACAACAATGCCCTGATCGAGCGCGTCCACCGGCTGCATGGCGCCACTCGTTACTGCGGTGTGCCGCAATTGCGCGCCGCCTGCCAACGCGCCGAGACCTTGCTCAAGCAGGACGACGCCAAGGCCATGGCGGCCCTGGATGAACTGGACATGGCGATTGCCCGCCTGGCCAGTGAGGCGCGCGTCAGCGCCTGAGTTTATTTTATAGGCGCGGGCACTTGCGGCGCGGGTTTGCTCCTGTCTTCAAGGGTCTGCGCTTGCAACTCGCAACTTGCAGGGAGCTTTTTAATGCGCGTCATTCTTTTCAGCAGCCAGACCTACGACCGCGACAGTTTTCTTGGCGAGCCACTGCCGGCCGGCCTTGAGCTGCAATTTCAGCCTGCGCGGCTCAATCTCGACACCGTGGCCCTGGCCGAACACCACGAAGTGGTTTGCGCGTTTATCAATGACGACCTCAGCGCCCCGGTGCTGGAGCAACTGGCCGCAGGCGGCACGCGTCTGATTGCCCTGCGCTCGGCCGGTTACAACCATGTCGACCTGCCCGCCGCCCAGCGCCTGGGCCTGACCATCGTGCGGGTGCCGGCCTACTCGCCCCACGCGGTGGCCGAGCATGCCGTGGCGCTGATTCTCGCCCTTAACCGCCGCCTGCATCGCGCCTACAACCGCACCCGCGATGGCGATTTCAGCTTGCACGGGCTGGCCGGTTTCGACCTGGTGGGCAAGACCGTCGGCGTGGTCGGCACCGGGCAGATCGGCGCCACGTTCGCCAAGATAATGGCCGGCTTCGGCTGCCAATTGCTGGCCTACGACCCTTTCCCCAACCCGCAGGTGCAGGCCCTTGGCGCACGTTACGTGAGCCTGCCCGAGCTGCTGGCGCACGCGCAGATCATCAGCCTGCATTGCCCGCTGACCGCCGACAGCCAACACCTGATCAACGCCCGCTCCCTGGCGCAGATGCAGCGCGGCGCGATGCTGATCAACACCGGCCGTGGCGGCCTGGTGGACACGCCGGCGCTGATCGAAGCCCTCAAGGACGGCCAACTCGGCTACCTCGGGCTAGATGTGTATGAAGAAGAGGCCCAGCTGTTTTTCGAAGACCGCTCCGACCTGCCGCTGCAAGACGACGTGCTCGCACGCCTGTTGACGTTCCCCAACGTGATCATCACCGCCCACCAGGCATTTCTCACCCGCGAGGCCCTGGCCGCCATCGCCAGCACCACGTTGGGCAATATTGCCGCGTGGGCCAAAGGCCAGCCGCAGAACCTGGTCGAAGGATGATCGGCGGTCACATACCAGGCTCATGATGGGCCGGCACCCGTGATAGGATGCCGCGCCTATTTGGAGGATCCATGGCCGAACACGATTTCCGCTTCAGCTTGCTGAGCCCGCAACACACCCTGATCGAATGCCGCGCCCTGGTGCCGGGCCGTTATCAAGTCACCGGCAACGGTGGTTCGATCAAACACGGCGACGTGCTGATCGTCACCCTGCGTGGCAGTAAAACCCTGTCGATGCGCCTGACCGTCGAAGGTGATGCGCGCTACTCCATTCGCCCGGCAGGCCAATGGGTCGCCATGGCCCAGGGGCCAAAATTCGGCGAGCTGGAAATTCATACCTGGAAGGTCAACTGCGACAGCTGCGACACCGTGCTGGAATTTGAATTCGCGGTAGAAACCAAACTGACCAAAGAGCCGCTGCAACCTGCCGCCAACGCGCGCATCAAGGCATTGGGCTGGGCCAGCGAAGGCGACAAGCATCGCTGCCCTAAATGCCAGCAGGCCGCGCAATGAAAGGCCCGCTGCTGCTCGCGGCCGTCGGCATAGGCTTGACCGGCTGCGCCGGCGACGCGGTGAAGCTCAAGCAGGATCACAGCTATGTGGTGGAATGGATTGGTGAGCGGCCGCTGATGGATTACGCGCACCTGACCGTCACCCTTGGCGCCGATGGTCGCGCCTACGGCAATGGCGGTTGCAACCACTGGTTTGCGCCGTACACCGTAGAGGGTAACAAGCTGAACTTCGGCAAGATCGGCAGCACGCGCAAACTCTGCGCCGAGGCCTTGATGGAGCAGGAGCACCGCTTCTTCCAGGCCCTGCAAGGCGTCGAGCGTTGGGACATCTCGCCGATCGAGCAGACGCGTTTCTGGCCGGCTGAAGGCAAGCCTATTCGGCTGTGGCTTGAAGAAGGCTGATCGACATCATTGCAAACGGGCTTTGTTGTGGAAGCTGGCCTGCCTGCGACAGCATCGACTCGGTATCACAGACGTACCGGGTCGCCCGCATCGCAGGCTAGCCGCCTCCCGCACAGTTAACCGCGTAGGGCTTTGAGTTTGGCGAGCACCCCTTGCGCCGTCTGCTCGCCCATCAACTGCTCGCGGACCTTGCCCTTGTCATCAATGATGTAGGTCACCGGCAACGCCTCGCTGCGCGGGATATCGAAAATCTCTTCCGGGTTCTGCGCCAGTACGGTGAACTTGATCCCCAGCTTCTCGCTGGCGGCCTTGAGTTCTTCACCCTGCACATTGTCAAAGTTGACCCCGAAAACCCCAACGTTCTGTCCTTTCAGCTGCTCGGCCAAGGCATTGAGTTCCGGGATCTCCGTGCGGCACGGGCCACACCATTCCGCCCAGTAGTTGACCACCACCCAGTGTTTGTCCAAGCGCTCTGACGCGACCTTGTTACCGTATTGGTCAACGCCGTAGTCGTTACCGCAGCCGCTGAGCAGCAGGGTTGTGATGATCGCCAATGCACCGATCAGTCGCCTTGTCATGGGGTAATCCTTCGCAAAAAAATGAACGTTGGCTGCGACCTATCGCCTCTTACGGTTTAAGGACAGGACGCTGCGCAGGTAGAATACCCGCCACCTTACGCAAGATGCGACCCGCACATGACCGATCTGACGCTTTATCACAACCCGCGCTGCTCGAAATCCCGCGGAGCGCTCGAACTGCTGGAAGCCCGTGGGCTCACGCCCACCGTCGTGCGCTACCTCGAAACCCCGCTGAACGCCGCGCAATTAAAGGCGCTGCTGGGCAAGCTGGGCATCAGCGCACGCCAATTGCTGCGCACCGGCGAAGACGAATACAAAGCCCTCAACCTGGCCGACGCCAGCCTCAGCGAAGCGCAACTGATTGCCGCGATTGCCGAACACCCGAAGCTGATGGAACGTCCGATCCTGGAAACCGCCGATAAAGCCGTCATTGGCCGCCCGCCGGAAAACCTGCTGGAGTTGCTGCCGTGACCGCGCCCTATGTGCTGGTGTTGTATTACAGCCGCAATGGCTCGGTGAGCGAAATGGCCCGGCAAATTGCCCGCGGTATCGAGCAAGGCGGGATGGAAGCAAGATTGCGCACCGTGCCGGCGATCTCCACCGAGTGCGAAGCGGTGGCACCGAGCATTCCCGACGAAGGCGCGCTGTATGCCAGCCTCGATGACCTGAAAAACTGCTCGGGCCTGGCCCTTGGCAGCCCGACCCGCTTTGGCAACATGGCCGCGCCGCTCAAGTATTTCCTCGACGGCACCAGCAACCTGTGGCTGACCGGCGCCCTCGTCGGCAAGCCAGCCGGCGTGTTCACTTCCACGGCCAGCCTGCACGGCGGGCAGGAAACCACGCTGATGTCGATGCTGCTGCCATTGCTGCACCACGGCATGTTGATTACCGGCCTGCCCTACAGCGAACAAGCACTGCTCGACACCCAGGGCGGCGGCACGCCGTACGGCGCCAGCCATCACTCGGGGCCCGACGGCAAGCGCATGCTCGACCAACACGAAATCACCCTGTGCCGCGCCCTCGGCCTGCGCCTGGCCACCACCGCCATGTTGCTGGAGAACGGCCGTGGCCAGAAAGCCTAAGGTCCTGCCGCCCCAGGCGTGGCTGGAACCACGGGTCAACGTCGCACGCGCGCTCAGCCTGCTGGCGTTTTTTGGGCTAGTGGGTTTGCTGTGCGGGTATTACCTGTTCGTCGCCGACCTGCACGGCGCGCGCCCGTGGGTGATCCTGCTGATCGAATTGGTGCCGCTGCTGGTGCTGGCGCCGGGCATGCTGCTCGGCAGCGCACGTGGGCATTCGTGGATGTGCTTTGTGGTGAATTTGTATTTCATCAAGGGCGCGCTGGCGGCCTATGACCCGAACCGGCAGTGGTTCGGGGTGCTGGAAATGCTCGCGAGCCTGGCGGTGTTTTGTACCGCACTGTTATATGTGCGGTGGCGGCATCAGTTGAATCGGCGGCTGGCGGCAGATGTGCAGCCGGCCTGAAGACCGCTGTCGCAGGCAAGCCAGCCCCCACACTTGATCGGCGGCGGTCAAAATATGGGAGCTGGCTTGCCTGCGATAGCCTCACCTCGGTCTCAATGATTCACTGTGTAAGCCAGCATCATCGACAACTGACACATCGGCCGCCCACTCTCGGCATGCCATTGGTTGAATGCGCCCTGCACCGTCGCCAGATCGCGCAGGCTGGTCGGTACTTTGTCGACGATCTTCTGCGCATTCAACGCCGCCACCACGTCATAGCTCGGTACAAACGTGTCCTTGCCCACCATGCGCAAAAAACGCGGCGCCGACAGCCCGCCCAACTGGTGGCCGTGCTTGCTCAGGTACTTCCACAAGCCGACGATATCGGTCACCGGCCAGTCCGCGACAAAGGCGCCGAAGCTGCCCTTTTCCTGCTCAATGTCCAAAATCATCTGCGCATTGCGCGGCACGCTCTTTAGCTTGCCCAGGTGACGAATGATGCGCGTGTCCTGCATCAGGCTCTCCAGGTGTTCGGCGCCCATCAGCACGACCTTTTCCGGGTCAAAACCGAAAAACACCTGCTCGAACGCAGGCCACTTGCCATCCACCACACTGTGCTTGAGACCGGCGCGAAATACCCGCAGGGCCAGGGTCGACAGGTAGCGGTCGTCACTGATTTTGCGCAACTGTGCCGGGGTCTTGGGAACAGGCAGATGGGCTTCCAACTCGGCCGCTGAACCAAAACGGTTCAGACAATATTCGTGCAGCCACTTGTAATCGCGCATGCCCTCTCCTGGCAATTGAATTGAAGACGGCGCCCGTGAGCGCCGTCTTTCAGAGCGTCGAAACGGGTTAGAGGTTCACAACATTGACGAAGCGCGACGCGGCGCTCTCATCGATTTTCAGGCTGGTGAAGTCGAACAGGTTGCGGTCGGCCAGCTGCGAGGGGATCACATTCTGCAGGCTGCGGAAGATGCTTTCAGTGCGGCCCGGGGTCTTGCGCTCCCAGTCCACGAGCATTTCCTTGACCACCTGGCGCTGCAGGTTTTCCTGGGAGCCGCACAGGTTGCACGGGATGATCGGGAATTGCTTGAAGTCGGAGTAGGCCTGGATGTCTTTCTCGTTGCAATACGCGAGCGGCCGGATCACCACGTTGCGGCCGTCATCGGCGCGCAGCTTGGGCGGCATGGCCTTGAGGGAGCCGTTGAAGAACATATTGAGGAAGAACGTCTCGACGATGTCGTCACGGTGGTGACCGAGGGCCATCTTGGTCGCGCCGATCTCATCGGCAAAGGTGTAGAGCGTGCCACGGCGCAGGCGCGAGCACAGCGAGCAGGTGGTCTTGCCTTCCGGGATCAACTCCTTGACCACCGAATAGGTGTCTTTTTCGACGATGTGGTACTCGATGCCCAGCGCTTTCAAGTAGGCGGGCAATACGTGCTCGGGGAAGCCGGGCTGTTTCTGGTCCATGTTGACAGCGACGATCTCGAACTTGATCGGCGCGACCTTTTGCAGGTGCAACAGCACGTCGAGCATGGTGTAGCTGTCTTTGCCGCCGGAGAGGCAGACCATGACCTTGTCGCCGTCCTCGATCATGTTGAAATCGGCGACCGCTTCACCGGCCAGGCGACGCAGGCGTTTTTGCAGTTTGTTCTGGTTGACCGTAAGAGTGCCCATGGCGCTTGGATCCGCTAGAGGTGTGTGACGAAAAGCCCGGCATTTTACCTTCATGACCGACCGAGTTCCAATGTGGGAGCTGGCTTGCCTGCGATGGCGCTGTGACACACACGTGTAACTGGCTGACCCATCGCTGGCGCAGGCAAGCCGGCTCCCACGGTGGACCCCATCATTACTGACAGACCTCACCGCGATTAGCGCCCCTGTTTACAGCGCAATTTGCTCTAAAGCCCTGCAGTTTTTCCGGTCATCACTTCCTATACTGCGACGTAAGGTCGCACAGCTATCCGGGACCTTTGAGGCCTTTGGCCCGTGGGCGCTCCGATGGGGGGCGATGGTAATAACGACAGGAGTGACTGGCATGATCCATCACGTCGTGGGGCTGTTTACCCATCCCGACCAGGAATGGCGGGAAATTCGTGGCGATAAGGAAGAAAGCATCGGCCACATGTACCTCACTCACACCCTGATTCTCGCGGCAATCCCCGCCGTATCGGCGTTTATCGGCACTACCCGGGTGGGCTGGGTCATCGGCAGCCGCGCGCCGGTGATGCTGACCCAGGAAAGCGCCCTATGGATGACCCTGATGTCATACGCGGCCATGCTCGGCGGCGTGGCGGTCATGGGCGCGTTCATTCATTGGATGGCCCGTACCTACGACGCCAGCCCCAGCATGGCGCGGTGCGTAGCATTTGCCACCTACACCGCTACCCCGCTGTTTATCGGTGGGCTGGCAGCGTTGTATCCGCATATGTGGCTGGGAATGGTCGTCGGCACGGCCGCCATCTGTTACACGGTGTACCTGCTGTATGTGGGGCTGCCCACGTTCATGAGCATCGACCCGGACGAGGGGTTCCTGTTTTCCAGCTCGGTGCTGGCGGTGGGCCTGGTGGTACTGGTGGCGATCATGGCGTTCACCGTGGTCGTCTGGGGCTTGGGCGTAGGCCCGATCTACACCAACTGAGCGGCTGACCCCGCAGGCAAAGCCACCGCAAGGTGGCTTTGTGCGTCATGCATGACCATTCGGCGCCTGACAGATTCGGAAACACCTGCTTTTGCGGCATACTGGGCGCCTCTGGAGATATGGTCAGCATGCCCGAGCAACTCAATACCCGCGTCGAAGATTGTTTCCTGCAAGCAGAATCCTTTTTTAAACGAAGCTTCAAACGGCCCCAGGTCAGCCTCAAGCTGCGGGGCCAGAAGGCCGGTGTCGCGCATTTGCACGAGAACCTGCTGCGCTTCAACCCACAGCTGTACCGTGAAAACAGCCAACATTTCCTGAAGCAGACCGTGGCCCATGAGGTTGCGCACCTGATCGCCCATCAATTGTTTGGCGAACGCATCCAGCCCCATGGCGAGGAATGGCAATTGATCATGCGCGGGGTATACGAACTGCCGCCGGATCGCTGCCACACCTATGCAATCAAGCGTCGGCAAGTCACGCGCTACATCTATCGCTGCCCATGTGCCGACAGTGATTTCCCGTTTTCAGCCCAGCGCCATGGGTTGGTGAACCAGGGCCGACGGTACTTGTGCAGGCGTTGCCGGCATACCTTGGTGTACACCGGGGAAACCCGGGTGGAGTGAGGGCCCCATCGCAGGCAAGCCAGCGCCCACCTGTTGACCGAGCCGCCGATCAAAGGTGGGAGCTGGCTGGCCCGTGAAAGCGGCCGAGCAGTCACCCAACCACCTTGGCCTGACGCAATGCTGCTATTCGTTGCGCACTGAGCCCCAGCTCAGCCAACACTTCATCTGAATGCGCCCCCACCGCCGCACCTGTGTGCCGAGGCTCTGGCAACCCCTGTGAAAACTTCAACGGGCAGGCGATTTGCGCCTGAGTCGAGCCATCGCCGCGTGGCACCTGGCTGATCAGCTTCCGCGCCTTCAACTGCGGATGCTCCACCGCTTCACTCAAGCTCAATACAGGCTCCACACACGCATCCACCCCGGCAAACAGCTCGCACAACTGCTCAAAGCTGCGCTTTTCAAACTCGACCTGCAGCGCAAGCTTCAGGGCTTTTTGCTGTTCCGGCCTGGGCGACAGGCCTTGCGCTGCCAACTCCGGTCGGCCCAACGCCTCGCACAGTTGCTGCATAAACGCAGGCTCCAGGCTGCCGACCGACATCCAGCGCCCGTCGCGCGTGCGGTAGTAATCATAAAAGCTGCCGCCGTTGAGCACCTGGGCCTCCCAATCCGGCTCGACCCCACAGGCCAGGTAACCCGCGCCGGCCATGGCGTTCAGGCTGAACGAACAGTCCGTCATGCTCACATCCAGGTGTTGGCCCACGCCGCTGTGCTGACGCGCTATCACCGCCGCCAGCAACCCCACCACCGCGTGCAGCGAACCACCGGCCACATCCGCCAATTGCACGCCCAGCGGCAGAGGTCCGCTGTCCTGGCGCCCGGTGTGGCTGGCAATGCCGGCCAGCGCCAGGTAATTGATATCGTGTCCGGCACGGTCCTTATAGGGCCCAGTCTGGCCGTAGCCGGTGATCGACACGTAGATCAACCTGGGGTTGATCGCATTGAGCGCCGCATAGCCCAGTCCCAAACGCTCCATGACGCCGGGGCGAAACTGCTCGAGGACGATGTCGTAGTCCTTGACCAGCTCACGCACGATCTCCAGCGCCTCGGCCTGCTTGAGGTCCAGCGCCAGGCTGCGCTTATTGCGGTTGAGGTAGGCGTGGCTGGCCGACGTGCCGTGATCGTGCGGCGGCAGAACGCGCAACAGGTCCACGCGTGTAGGCGATTCGATCCGCAGCACCTCGGCGCCCATGTCCGCGAGCATCAAGGATGCAAACGGGCCAGGTAGCAAGGTGGAAAAATCCAGCACTTTGAGGGACGCCAAGGGACCTGACATGGAGACTCCATTTCGGTTTCGAATGCCCACAGCGTAGGCAGGCTTGATCCTACCGGCAATCGTCAGAACGATCAGCGAGGGTGACCGTTTTGATCACGGCGGGCTTTTTCGCCGCGGCGGCTTTATCATTGGCCCACGTTTGCTTGCAGAGTGTTCCATGAAGTTCGCAATTGCGCTGTTTTCCGCCGCCCACGCGCCCTCCTCGCGCCGCGCCTTGCTGTTTGCCCAAGCGGCGATTGCCGGTGGGCATGAGATTGTGCGGCTGTTTTTTTATCAGGACGGCGTGTACAGCGCCTCCAGCAACATCGTCGCGCCCCAGGATGAGCAAGATATTGCCCGGCAATGGCGCGAGTTTGTCAGCGCGCACCAGTTGGACGGCGTGGTGTGCATTGCCGCTGCCTTGCGCCGTGGCGTGCTCAATGGCGAAGAAGCCAAACGCTACCAACGCAGCGCGGTGAACCTGGATGCGCCGTGGGCGTTGTCGGGCCTTGGGCAATTGCACGATGCCGCCCAGGCTGCCGACCGCCTGATCTGTTTTGGAGGGCCGTGACATGTCCAAATCCTTATTGGTCATCAGCCGCCAGGCGCCGTGGTCCGGGCCAAGCGCGCGCGAAGCCCTGGATATTGTGCTGGCCGGCGGTGCGTTCGACTTACCGATCGGCCTGCTGTTTATGGACGACGGCGTGTTTCAACTGGCGCCGCAGCAAAACGCCAAAGCCGTGCAGCAAAAAGACCTGAGCGCCAACCTGCAAGCGTTGGGCCTGTTTGGCATTGATGACGTGTTCGCCTGCGGCCACAGCCTGGCCGAACGCGGGCTCACAGCCCCTGCCAGCGCCCAGGCACTTGGCAACGATGCTATTGGCAAATTGATTGACCGTTACGACCAGGTGATTACCCTCTGATGTCGACTTTACATGTGGTGTCTCACTCACCGTTTACCGATAGCCGCCTCGCCAGTTGCCTGCGCGTATGCGGCAGTGCGGACGCGATTCTGCTGTGCGGCGACGGCGCCTACGGCCTGCACAACGCGGCGCTGCAAACCAGGGGCGTGAAGGTTTTTGTACTGGCTGAAGACATGCTGGCGCGCAATCTGCCGCTACCGGACTGGGCCGACAGCGTGGACTACCCGGGTTTCGTGCAGCTGTCCATCGACTACGACAAGGTCAACAGCTGGCTATGAACACCTTGACCGTAGGCGGACGCCCCCTCGAATTGGACAAGGACGGCTACCTCGTCGACCTCAATGACTGGTCTGCAGAGGTCGCCAACGCGCTGGCCGCCGCGGAGCCCCTGGAATTGACCGCCGCCCATTGGGAGATCCTCGAACTGCTGCGCGGGTTCTATGAAGAGTTCCAGCTGTCCCCTGCCACGCGCCCACTGATCAAGTACACCGCCTTGAAGCTGGGACCGGAAAAGGGCAACAGCCTGCACCTCAACACACTGTTCAACGGCACTCCCGCCAAACTCGCCGCCAAGTTGGCGGGCCTGCCCAGGCCGACGAATTGCTTATGACCGACTTTGCCCCGCTGACCTTTGAAACCCCTGCCGAGCACCCGTTTGCGCAGTTCGTACGCATCCTGGGCAAAGGCAAGCGCGGCGCGCGCAACCTCACCCGTGAGGAAGCCCGTGAAGCCATGGGCATGCTGCTCGACGAAAAGGTCGAGGACACCCAGCTCGGCGCCTTCCTGATGTTGCTGCGCCACAAGGAAGAAAGCCCGGAAGAGCTCGCAGGTTTCACCCAAGCCGTGCGCGAACGCCTGAACGCGCCGGCGCTGAAGGTGGATGTCGACTGGCCAACCTACGCCGGTAAAAAACGCCATCTGCCGTGGTATTTGCTGGCGGCCAAGTGCCTGGCGCAAAACGGAGTGCGCATCCTCATGCACGGCGGCGGTGCGCACACCGCCGGCCGGTTGTACACCGAGCAATTGCTGGACGGTTTACAGATCCCGTTGTGCCGCAACTGGCAGCAGGTCGAAACGGCGTTCGAACACGGCAACCTGGCGTTTATTCCCCTGGGCGACTGGGCACCACAACTGCAACGCATGATTGACCTGCGCAACACCCTGGGCCTGCGCTCGCCGATCCACTCGCTGGCGCGCCTGCTCAACCCGCTGAATGCGCGCTGCGGCCTGCAAAGCATTTTCCATCCCGGTTACCAGGGCGTACACCGCGATGCCAGCGGCCTGCTTGGCGACAATGTGATCGTGGTCAAGGGCGATGGCGGCGAAGTCGAGATCAACCCGGACACAATCAGTCACCTGTATGGCACCACTGGCGGCCAAAGCTGGGATGAAGAATGGCCCGCCCTCTCCGCCCAACGCCACGTCAAACCTGCCAGCCTGGAACCTGAACACTTGAAAGCCGTGTGGCGTGGTGACGCTCAAGACAGTTACCCGCAACTGGCGCTGATCGCGACCATGGCCCTGGCCTTACGCGGCATCGGCCATCCGCGAGAGCAGGCGTTCGCATTGGCCCAGCAATACTGGGATGCGCGGGACAAATCGATTTAATCGATCATTGCCCCGCAGTCTTTGCGCTTTTAGTTCGAACTCATCCCTTTAGACTGGCCTCCAACGCTTATTAGCCAAGGAGCCAGTCATGGGTTTGCTGATCGAAGGACACTGGAAAGACCAGTGGTACGAAAGTAGCGCAGACGGCGCTTTCCAGCGCGAGCAGGCACAGCGCCGCAATTGGGTGACCGCCGACGGTGAGCCCGGCCCGAGTGGCGAAGGTGGCTTCAAGGCCGAAGCCGGTCGCTACCACCTGTATGTGTCCCTCGCCTGCCCCTGGGCGCATCGCACCCTGATCCTGCGCAAGCTCAAGGGCCTGGAAAGCTTGATCGAGGTGTCCGTGGTCAGTTGGTTGATGCTGGAAAACGGCTGGACCTTCGACAAGGCCCACGGCTCTACCGGCGACAAGCTCGATGATTTTGCCTACATGCATCAGCGCTATACCGCCGACACCGCCGACTACACTGGCCGCGTGACCGTGCCGGTGCTGTGGGACAAGACGCTCAAGCGCATCGTCAGTAATGAATCGGCGGAGATCATCCGCATGTTCAACAGCGCGTTCAACCACCTGACCGGCAACACGCTGGACTTCTACCCCGAGGAGCTTCGCGAGGCGATTGACGCGCTGAACGAGCGCATCTACCCCGCGGTGAACAACGGCGTGTACCGCGCAGGCTTCGCCACCTCGCAAAAGGCTTATGAAAGCGCGTTTGACGATGTGTTTGCCGAGCTGGACCACCTGGAGCAGCACTTGGGTAAGCACCGCTATCTGGCCGGCGAATACCTGACCGAAGCCGACGTGCGGCTGTTCACCACGCTGATTCGCTTTGATGCGGTGTATTACAGCCACTTCAAATGCAACCTGCGGCGGATTGCCGATTATCCGAATTTGTCGAACTGGCTAAGGGAGATGTATCAGTGGCCAGGCGTGGCCGAGACGGTGGATTTTGCGCATATCAAGGGGCATTACTACGCGAGCCACCGGACCATCAATCCGACGGGGATTGTGCCGAAAGGGCCGTTGCACAATTTTGATGCTGGCCATGATCGCGAGCGGCTGAGCGGTAAGGCCGTCTGGAACTGACAACCCCTCTTCCGGTAGCGATTGGGCTTTCGTGGCGAGCGGGCTTGCCCCGCGTGGGGCTGCGCAGCAGCCCCAGTAAAAACACCGCGTTCTGCCAGGCAAACCGCGGTGTCTGGCTTTAGGGCTGCTGCGCAGCCCAACGCGGGGCAAGCCCGCTCGCCACACTCAAATCACGCACTCAAGGGCGGTGTCACACCTGGGATTGTGCGCCTTCGAACCACTTCAGCTTTTCGCGCAATACCACCACTTCACCGACGATGACGAGTGTTGGCGCATGCACTTCATGCTCCGCCACCATGCGCGGCAAATCCGCCAGGGTGCCGGTGAAGACACGCTGGTTGGAGGTGGTGCCCTGCTGGATCAACGCCGCCGGCGTATCCGCCGAGCGACCATGCTTGATCAGCTGTTCACAGATAATCGGCAAGCCGATCAAGCCCATGTAAAACACCAAGGTCTGCGACGGGCCAACGAGGTCATGCCAAGGCAGGTCCGAGGTGCCGTTTTTCAAATGCCCGGTGATAAACCGCACCGACTGCGCATAGTCGCGATGGGTCAGCGGAATTCCGGCATACGCCGCGCAACCACTGGCCGCCGTGATACCCGGCACCACCTGAAACGGAATGCCATGGGCCGCCAACTCTTCGATCTCTTCGCCACCACGGCCAAAGATGAACGGATCGCCACCCTTGAGGCGCAGTACACGCTTGCCTTGCTTGGCCAGGTCCACCAATTGCTGGTTGATCTGGTCCTGCGGCACAGCATGATCGGCGCGACGTTTGCCCACGTAAACCCGTTCGGCATCGCGACGGCACAGTTCGAGAATGGCCGGCGCCACCAAGCGGTCGTACAGCACCACGTCGGCTTGCTGCATCAGACGCAAGGCGCGGAAGGTCAGCAGGTCCGGATCACCCGGGCCTGCGCCCACCAAGTAAACTTCGCCCGGCGCATGTGGTGGTTTCCCGTTGACCTTTTCGATCAGCAGGCGCTCAGCCTCATCGCCCTGCCCGGCCAACTGGCGGTCGGCAATCGGGCCCTGGAAAACTTCTTCCCAGAACGCGCGACGCTGCTGCACATCCGGATACAAACCTTTGACCTGAGCACGAAAACGCGCCGCCAACCCAGCCAATTGGCCATAGGTGGACGGAATCCAGGTCTCCAGCTTGGCGCGGATCAAGCGCGCCAGTACCGGCGCATCGCCGCCACTGGACACTGCAATCACCAAGGGCGAACGGTCGACAATCGCCGGAAAGATCACGCTGCACAAGGCTGGCGCGTCCACCACGTTGACCGGCACGCAGCGACGCTTGGCATCACTGGACACTTGCGCGTTCAGTGGTTCGTCATCGGTCGCGGCGATGATCAGGGTGCAACCGTCGAGGTCGGGCTCCTGATAACCGCGCAAAATCAGTTCCCCGCCACTGCCCAGCACCAGTTCACGCAACTGGTCTTCGATCTGGGGAGCAACCACCCGCAGCAACGCACCGGCGTCGGCCAGCAGCCGGGATTTGCGCAAGGCAATCTCCCCACCACCGACGACCAACACACGACTGCCGCGCAGGTTATGAAACAGCGGCAGAAATTCCATTTAGCCGATGACCTCAACGCCGCCCATGTACGGCTTGAGCACTTCCGGCACGCGGATGGAACCGTCGGCTTGCTGATAGTTTTCCAGCACGGCTACGAGCGTACGGCCTACGGCCAGGCCCGAACCGTTGAGGGTGTGTACCAGCTCCGGCTTGCCGGTTTCCGGGTTGCGGAAACGCGCCTGCATGCGACGGGCCTGGAAATCACCGCAGTTGGAGCACGACGAAATCTCGCGGTATTTGTCCTGGCTCGGTACCCACACTTCGAGGTCGTAGGTCTTCACGGCACTGAAACCCATGTCGCCAGTGCACAGCGCCAAGACGCGGTACGGCAGCTCCAGCAGTTGCAGCACGCGTTCGGCATTGGCGGTCAGGCCTTCCAGGGCTTCCATCGAGGTCGACGGCTCGACCACTTGCACCATCTCGACTTTGTCGAACTGGTGCTGGCGAATCATGCCGCGCGTGTCACGCCCCGAAGCGCCGGCTTCACTGCGAAAGCACGGGCTGTGGGCCACGAACTTGATCGGCAGCTGCTTGGCATCGAGGATTTCGCCCGCGACGATATTGGTCAGCGACACTTCGGCCGTCGGGATCAGGTACAGGTCGGCTTCGCCGTCGCGGCTGATCTTGAACAGGTCTTCTTCGAACTTCGGCAGCTGGCTGGTGCCCATCAGCGCCGGCGCCTGCACCAGGTACGGGGTGTAGGCTTCTTCGTAGCCGTGCTCGCCGGTGTGCAGGTTGATCATGAATTGCGCCAGGGCACGGTGCATGCGCGCGATCGGGCCGCGCAGCAAGGCAAAGCGTGCGCCGGACATTTTGGCGGCGGTTTCAAAATCCAGGCCACCGGTCAGCTCACCAAGCGCAACGTGGTCCTTGATCTCGAAATCAAAGGCCTTAGGCGTGCCCCAGCGGCGCACCTCGACGTTGCCGTCTTCGTCTTCGCCAATCGGCACGGATTCGTGCGGCAGGTTGGGGATGCCCAGCAGGATCGAGTCCAGCTCGCTCTGAATGCCTTCCAGCTCGACTTTGCCGTCGGACAGCTCGGTGCCCATACGCTCGACGTCCGCCATCAGCGGCGCGATGTCTTCACCGCGCTGCTTGGCCTGACCGATGGATTTGGAGCGCGCATTGCGTTCAGCCTGCAGTGCTTCGGTGCGGGTCTGGACGGTCTTGCGCTGTTCTTCCAGCGCTTCGATGCGCGCAACATCCAAGGCAAAGCCACGGGATGCCAGGCGGTCCGCTACGTCCTGAAGGTTGCTACGTAACAGTTTGGAATCGAGCATGTCGGTCTCTCGTTATCAAAGTTTGGTCAAGGACAGGCCAGCCCAGGTGGCGAGCAGCCCGCCGAACACGCTGATGCCCAAGTAGCCGAAGGCGACCAGGGCTTGCCCGCTTTCCAGCAGGCGCAGCGTATCCAGTGAAAAGGATGAAAAGGTCGTCAGACCGCCTACAAAGCCGACAATCAAGCCGGCGCGAATCTCAATCGGCACTTCCGGGCGCAACAGGAACCAGCCGTACAACAGCCCGATGATCAAGCAGCCCACCAGGTTGACCGCCAGGGTCGCCGCATAAAAATGCTTGGGCCAGTTGGCGCTCACCCACGTACCGGTGGCGAAACGCAATAATGTACCAGCGATGCCGGCTACGGACACGGCAAGAATGGTCTTGAGCACTACTTTCTCCGCTGTTTGGGGCTGAGGCGATCGAGTTGGGCGAGGTGATTGAGCTTTTCACCAATCTTCAGCTCCAGCCCACGGGGCACCGGCTGGTAGAACGGCTGCGGCTCAAGCTCATCGGGAAAATAGTCTTCACCGGCGGCGTAGGCGTCCGGCTCATCATGGGCATAGCGGTATTCGTCACCGTAGCCCAGTTGTTTCATCAGCTTGGTCGGGGCGTTGCGCAGGTGCAACGGCACTTCCAGCGAGCCGTGTTCGGCCGCAGCGCGCAGGGCCGACTTGAAGCCCATGTAAACGGCGTTGCTCTTGGGAGCGCAGGCCAAGTAAGTGATGGCCTGCGCCACCGCCAACTCGCCTTCCGGGCTGCCGAGGCGCTCCTGCACTTCCCAGGCGGCGAGGCACAGGCTCAGCGCGCGCGGGTCGGCATTGCCGATGTCTTCGCTGGCCATGCGCACCACACGGCGCGCCAGGTACAGCGGGTCGCAGCCGCCGTCGATCATGCGCGCAAACCAATACAGCGCGCCGTCGGGGTTGGAGCCGCGTACGGATTTGTGCAGCGCCGAGATCTGGTCGTAGAAGGCTTCGCCCCCCTTGTCAAAGCGCCGGCGAGTGTCGCCCAGCAGGCTCTGCAGGAGGTCGACGCCGATCTCGCTGTGGTCTTCGGCCAGATCCGACGCGTTCTCCAGCAGGTTGAGAAAGCGCCGACCGTCGCCATCGGCGGCGCTCATCAAAATCTTGAAGCCTTCGTCGCTGAGGCTGAGCTGGCGTTTGCCCAAGCCCTTGTCTTCGCTCAATGCACGCTGCAACAGCTTGCGCATCGCGGCTTCGTCCAGGCTCTTGAGCACATAGACCCGCGCCCGCGACAGCAATGCGTTGTTGAGTTCAAACGACGGGTTTTCGGTGGTGGCGCCGATAAAAATCAGTGTGCCGTCTTCGACATACGGCAAAAACGCATCCTGCTGCGACTTGTTGAAGCGGTGCACCTCATCAACGAACAGGATGGTGCGCTTGCCGTATTGCCCGGCCTGCTGCTTGGCCACCTCAACCGCCTGACGGATCTCCTTGACCCCGGCCAACACCGCCGAAACCGTTTCGAAGTGCGCATCCGAGACCTTCGCCAGCAAGCGCGCCAGGGTGGTTTTACCCACGCCTGGCGGCCCCCAGAAAATCATCGAGTGCAGCGCACCCTGCTCCAGGGCTTCGCGCAATGGCTTGCCGCGAGCGAGCAGGTGTTCTTGCCCGACGTACTCGTCCAGGTTGGTCGAACGCAAACGCGCGGCCAAGGGTTGAGCAATCGGGTCACTTCGAAACAAATCCATGGGCAGCGCTTGAAACCTCTAAACAGTTTATTCCTGGATCACGTCGGCACCCTTGGGGATGACGAACTTGAACT
Source organism: Pseudomonas sp. MF6747 (assembly GCF_963890955.1). Taxonomy (NCBI): domain Bacteria; kingdom Pseudomonadati; phylum Pseudomonadota; class Gammaproteobacteria; order Pseudomonadales; family Pseudomonadaceae; genus Pseudomonas; species Pseudomonas sp. MF6747. The sequence goes on along the minus strand of NZ_CAWPSZ010000045.1, from coordinate 72,932 downwards.
TGGAAGCATCCACGACGCCGTTGGCCTTGACCGCGGAGAACAGGATATCGGTGCGCTGACCAACGCTGTCGATCAGGCGCATGTTGTTGATCACGCCATTGCCAAACGACAGTTGCAGGCTGTCAAACAGCGTGTCCTTGGACTTGGGCTTGAGGGTGAACTCAATTACGTTGCTGGTTTGCTTGGAGGTGATATCAAAACTGTCGCTGATTTTCGACACATCGCCCGACAGCAGCAGCGCCGGGGTCTGGTTCAAACGCGGGTCGAGCTTTTTGATGGTCGCCTGCTCCAGGTCCGGGTCCCACAAGGTGACTTTCTGGCCGTCGGAGACGATGGTCTGCTCGTTCGGCGCGTCGGTTTTCCAGTAGAACAGGCCCGGGCGCTGTACGGCCATTTCACCGGCGGTTTCCTGCAACTGGGTGCCGCCACCATCCAGGGTCAGCTGGGAGAAGCGCGCCGTCAGGGTCTTGGATTTGTCCAACAGGTTGGTCAGGCTGGCCACGGAGGCCGGATCAGCGTGGGCCGAAACAGCAGTCAGGGCCAGGGCCGGCAACAACAGCATGCGGATAAGACGCATGGGAGTCCTCATTGAGTCGTTAAGGCGAGCCGCGTGCTACCACACGGCACGAGATCAGTCGCGCATCTGCCCGGGGGCGATGACTTCGCGCGAGCCGTTGGTGTTCATTGCGGTCACGACGCCAGCGTTTTCCATGGCTTCGATCATGCGGGCGGCGCGGTTGTAGCCGATTTTCAGTTTGCGCTGCACCGCAGAGATCGAGGCACGGCGGCTTTCAAGCACGAACGCCACGGCTTCGTCGTACAGCGCGTCGGTTTCGGCGTCGTCGTCACCACCGCTGCTGCCACCGTCGAAGCCGCTGCCGGCCTCTTCGACACCGGCGAGGATGTCGTCGTTGTATTCCGGCGCGCCGCGCAGTTTCCAGGCTTCCACCACACGGTGTACTTCGTCGTCGGAAACGAACGCGCCGTGAACCCGAATCGGCAGGCTGGTGCCGGGCGGCATGTAGAGCATGTCACCGTGACCCAGCAGTTGCTCGGCGCCGCCCTGGTCGATGATGGTGCGCGAGTCGATCTTGCTGGAAACCTGAAACGCCATGCGCGTCGGGATGTTGGCCTTGATCAGACCCGTGATCACGTCCACCGATGGCCGCTGGGTCGCCAGGATCAAGTGAATACCGGCCGCCCGGGCTTTCTGAGCGATACGTGCGATCAGCTCTTCAACCTTCTTGCCGACGATCATCATCATGTCGGCAAATTCGTCGACCACGACCACGATGGTCGGCAGCTTGGTCAGCAGCGGCGCTTCGTCGTGGATATTTTCGCGCTTGTACAGTGGGTCGGTCAGCGGCGTGCCGGCGTCCTGGGCTTCCTTGACCTTGGCGTTGAAGCCCGACAGGTTTCGTACGCCCATCTTCGCCATCAGTTTGTAGCGGCGCTCCATCTCGGCCACGCTCCAGCGCAAGGCGTTGGCGGCGTCCTTCATATCGGTGACCACCGGGCAGAGCAGGTGCGGAATGCCTTCGTAGATCGACAATTCCAACATCTTCGGGTCGATCATGATCAGCTTGGCGTCATCCGGGCCAGATTTGAACAGGATCGACAGGATCATCGCGTTCACGCCCACCGATTTACCGGAACCGGTGGTACCGGCCACCAGCAGGTGCGGCATTTTCGCCAGGTCGGTGATCACCGGCTTGCCGCCGATGTCATGGCCCAGGGCCAAGGTGACCGGCGATTTGAAGTTGTCGTATTCCGGCGTCGACAGCACTTCGGAGAAGCGCACGATCTGCCGGTCTTCATTGGGAATCTCGATGCCCACGGTGGTCTTGCCGGGGATCACTTCCACCACACGCACGCTGGTCACCGCCAGGGAGCGGGCCAAGTCTTTGGCCAGGTTGGAAATGCGGCTGACCTTGACGCCGGCGGCGGGCTGGATTTCGTAACGGGTAATAACCGGGCCCGGGTGGATCGAGTCGACGGAAACTTCGACGCCGAACTCCTTGAGTTTGATTTCCAGCAGATGGCCGACGGCCGCCAGGGACTCCGGGGAATAATTGAGTTGTTTCTTTTCGGCCGGGTCGAGAATCGAGATCGGCGGCAAGGTGCCTTCCACGGCGCTGTCGATAAACAACGGCGCCTGTTTCTCTTTCTGTACGCGATGGCTCGGCTCGGGAGCCTTGGGCGGCGCTGGGGCGATCACCGGCGGCACCTGCTTCTCGCGGTCCGACATGTGCTTGCTCAGGGCCTGCTCGCGCTCGATCAGGCGCTCCTTGACCTTGGCCTGTTCGCGTCGGTCCGGTGTGCTTGGGGCCACCACTTCGTTGACGCGGGTGTCCACCTCGCGCAGCTGCGCAACCATGCGTTTGCGATCAACGCGCGCCGACCACCAGCGGTTGGCCGCACCCTGGAACAATTCGAGCAGGTCGAGGGTGATCTTGCCGGTGACGTCCATCACCTTGAACCACGACAGGTCGGTGAACACCGTCAGGCCGAACAGGAACAGCGCGATGAACATCAAGGTGCTGCCCTGGATATTCAGGCTCTTGCGCGCCAGGTCGCCAAGGCTCTCGCCCAGCGCACCGCCCGCGCCCGCCGGCAAACCGGTGGGCGCATGAAAGTGGATGTGCGCCAGGGCCGCACCGGACAGCACCAGAAACACCAGGCCGATCAAACGCCAGGAGAACAGCCAGCCGCTCCACTGCCACGGCTCGTGGCGCTGGCGGAAGATCTGCCAGGTCTTGATCGCCAGCAACAACGGGAAGATGTACGCAAAGTAACCCAGCACCATGAACAGAATGTCGGCACTGTAGGAACCGGCAGGTCCACCGAAGTTCTGCACGTCTTCGATCTTGCTGTTGTGGCTCCAGCCTGGATCGTCCTTGCCATAGGTCAGCAAGGCCATCATCAGGAACAGGCACAGGGCGCCGATGGCGATCAGCGCCCCTTCCTTGAGTCGGTAGTGCAGGTGCTGGCGCCAGGCCGGCACGACTGCTGCTTTAGGTGTTGCGGCGGATTTCTTCAAAACGGGTCTTTTCCTGCGCCTTTAGCGCGTCCATCTGTTGAATGACTGCACACTACCGCTCAATCCGAGCGGCTGAAAAATGAACGAACGTCGCTGAATCTACTTTTAACACTGGGTGATGAAAGGGTGAAATGGCGATAACGCCACAATGGCCGCATTGTACGGGTTTGCGCCCGCGATGCCACGCCCTTGCCCATCACTGAGCAGCATAGACAAATGAAGCGTCACAGCATGTTCAATTTGAGCATGCATTGTCTTTGCTGACAAAGGCTTATGAGCTGTTTTTAGCAATCCAGGCAAGCTTGGCAAATGGCCTGCATTGTCTGGACCCGATTACGACCGCGACTCGGGCACAGAGTTGCAGAAACACGCGCTCACGCTAATCCTCGCCGATACCCGATTCGGGCTGGCCCCACAGCGCTGTGTCGACAATAATCACCGTTGCTGCGGCCGGCGACCCGCCTGCCACTCCCCTCCCCTTCCGTAAGCCTGGATGCCATGCTGACCTGGTTACAACGCGACTCCCTGACTTTTCCGCCGCTGGCCAAGGCCATGCGCGAACCCAATGGCCTGCTTGCCGCCGGTGGCGACCTGTCGGCCGAACGCCTGATCCAGGCTTACCGGCATGGCTGCTTTCCATGGTTCTCGCAAGGCCAACCGATTCTTTGGTGGTCACCCGACCCGCGCACCGTGATATTCCCCGACGAACTGCATGTCTCGCGCAGCCTCGGCAAACTGCTGCGTCAACAGCGTTACAGCGTGACGTTCGATCAGGACTTCGCTGCCGTCATCCAGGCGTGCGCCGCACCGCGCAGCTACGCCGATGGCACCTGGATCACCGAGGGCATCCAGAACGCCTACCTGGAGCTGCACCAGCGCGGCTACGCACACTCGGTGGAAGTGTGGGATGGTGGCGAACTGGTTGGCGGTCTGTATGGGCTGGCGATGGGCCAACTGTTCTTTGGCGAATCCATGTTCAGCCGTGCCGACAACGCGTCGAAATTCGGTTTCGCCACCTTGACCCGGCAGCTGCAGGCCTGGGGTTTTGTGCTGATCGACTGCCAGATGCCCAATGACCACTTGCACAGCCTTGGCGCGCGCCATACCGCGCAGTGATTTCGCGGCCTTCCTGCGCAACCATTTGGACCAACCCAGCTCTGGACCGTGGGTTTCCTAGGCGACTTCCTCACACGTGGCTTACACTTATTTCAAAGCTTATCCCGAGGGTTGATCATGACCGAGCTGGCGCGCTTGAAGTTTTATGCCACTCAAGCCCACTCTTGCAGCTATCTGCCCGACGAGCAGGCCACCACGCTGTTCCTCGACCCCAGCCAGCCAATGGACGTGCACGTATACGCCGACCTGTCAGAGATGGGTTTTCGGCGCAGCGGCGATCACCTGTACCGCCCCCATTGCCAGAACTGCAATGCTTGCGTACCGGCACGCATCCCGGCTGCGCAGTTTTTGCCGGACCGTAACCAGAAACGCATCCTCAAGCGCAATGCCGACCTGACGGTGACTGCCACCAAGCCTCAGTACAGCGAAGAATATTTCGACCTCTACCAGCGCTACATCGAACAACGCCATGCCGACGGCGACATGTTCCCACCCAGTCGCGATCAGTTTTCGACGTTCCTGGTGCGCGACCTGCCGTTTTCTCGGTTCTATGAGTTTCGCCTGGACGGACGCCTGCTCGCGGTGGCCGTGACCGATCTGCTGCCTAACGGCCTGTCGGCGGTGTATACGTTCTACGAGCCAGGCGAAGAACGTCGCAGCTTGGGACGCTTTGCAATTTTGTGGCAAATCGGCGAAGCCTTGCGTCTGGAACTGGAGGCGGTGTACCTCGGTTACTGGATAAAAAACTGCAAAAAGATGAACTACAAGACCCAATATCGGCCCATTGAGCTACTTATTAATCAAAGATGGGTCACGCTTAACTAGAACCCCTTGGCTTAAACACCCTTTTTCGGGCACAATGCACGCCGCTTTTGCCTGGCGCAGTTGCACCGGGCCATTCACTGGATACCGAGGGCTTTACTGCATGTCGAAAGAAGACAGCTTCGAAATGGAAGGCACTGTCGTCGACACCCTGCCCAACACCATGTTTCGTGTGGAGTTGGAAAATGGGCACGTCGTAACCGCGCATATCTCCGGCAAGATGCGCAAGAACTACATTCGTATTCTTACCGGTGACAAGGTGCGCGTTGAGCTGACGCCCTATGACTTGAGCAAAGGGCGCATCACTTACCGCGCTCGTTAATCAAGTCAATACAAAACGCCCGGTTCTGCCGGGCGTTTTTGTGTGTGCGCTGTCTATCCAGACGCGCGAGATTAATAAGGGAGTTGGCTTACCGCCGATAGCGTAATCACAGTGAGCACGTCGCTGACTGATCTATCTGATCGCAGGCGAGCCAGCCCCCACAATTGATCCTCAGCGTTTGAGACAGACAGCAAAAAGGCGCCCTTGGGCGCCTTTTTGCTTTGTTGCGGTCAGCGATATCAGGCCATTTCGGCCGTGGTTTCGAAATCGAAGGTCAGCTCGCCGTCCTTCAGATCGATATGCACCACGCCACCATGGTCGGAAAGCTCGCCGAACAGGATCTCTTCGGCCAGTGGCCGCTTGATCTTGTCCTGGATCAGACGTGCCATTGGGCGAGCGCCCATTGCCGCGTCGTAACCACCCTCCGCCAGCCAATTGCGTGCCGCGTCCGTTACATCCAGCTGCACGCGCTTGTCTTCCAACTGTGCTTGAAGCTCGGTAAGGAACTTGTCCACCACGCTTTTGATGACCTCATGGCTGAGGCGACCAAACTGGATAATGGTGTCCAGGCGGTTGCGGAACTCCGGCGTGAAGCTTTTCTTGATCACTTCCATCGCATCAGAGGAGTGATCCTGATGCGTAAAGCCAATCGAAGCCCGCGCGGCGGTTTCAGCACCGGCGTTGGTGGTCATGATCACGATCACGTTGCGGAAGTCTGCCTTGCGCCCGTTGTTATCAGTCAGGGTCCCGTGATCCATAACCTGCAGCAGCAGGTTGAAGACTTCCGGGTGGGCCTTCTCGATTTCATCGAGCAGCAACACGCAGTGGGGCTGCTTGGTAATCGCCTCGGTCAACAGACCGCCCTGGTCGAAACCGACGTAGCCCGGAGGCGCACCGATCAAGCGCGACACCGTGTGGCGCTCCATGTATTCGGACATGTCAAAGCGCACCAGCTCAATGCCCATGGCCTTGGCCAACTGCCGCGCCGCCTCGGTCTTGCCGACGCCGGTAGGGCCTGCGAACAGGAACGAACCGACCGGCTTGTCCGGCGACTTGAGGCCCGCACGCGACAGCTTGATCGCGGTAGACAGCGAGTCGATGGCCGCGTCCTGGCCGAACACGGTGAGCTTGAGGTCACGTTCCAGGTTACGCAGCAGTTCTTTGTCGGAGCTGGTGACGTGTTTTGGCGGAATCCGCGCGATCTTCGCCACGATGTCCTCAACCTGAGGCACGTCGATGCGCTTCACGCGCTTCTCGACAGGTTGCAGGCGCTGGTAGGCACCTGCTTCGTCGATCACGTCGATGGCTTTATCTGGCATATGCCGGTCATTGATGTAGCGCGACGCCAGTTCAGCCGCTGCGCGCAGCGCCTCATCGGTGTACTCGATGCCATGGTGCGCTTCGAAACGCCCCTTGAGCCCGCGCAGGATGCCGATAGTGTCTTCAACCGAAGGCTCGGACACGTCGACTTTCTGGAAGCGACGCGCCAAGGCACGGTCTTTCTCGAAGATCCCGCGAAATTCCTGGAACGTGGTCGAACCGATGCAACGGATATCACCCGACGACAGCAACGGTTTGAGCAGGTTAGAGGCGTCCATCACCCCACCGGAAGCCGCACCGGCACCAATGATGGTGTGGATCTCATCGATAAACAGGATTGCTTGCGGGCGCTTTTTCAGCTCACCGAGCAGCGCCTTGAAGCGCTTCTCGAAGTCGCCACGGTACTTGGTCCCGGCGAGCAACGCGCCCAGGTCAAGGGAGTAGACGACACTGTTGGCCAGCAGGTCAGGCACCTGGTTATCGACAATTCGCTTGGCCAGGCCTTCAGCAATCGCGGTTTTACCCACGCCCGCCTCGCCCACCAGCAATGGGTTGTTTTTGCGACGACGCGCGAGGATCTGCGCTACGCGCTCAACTTCAAGCTCGCGACCCACCAGCGGGTCGATCCGCCCCTGGCGCGCCAACTCGTTGAGGTTGCTGGCATAGGCATCCAGCGGGTTGCTTGAAGAAGAAGACTCACCGCCCTCGTCGTCCTGCATATCCTGCTCACCCTCGGAATGATCGCCGTGCCCTGGCACTTTGGAGATACCGTGGGCGATGTAGTTGACGACATCAATACGCGCAACGCTCTGCTGCTTGAGCAGAAACACTGCCTGGCTTTCCTGTTCGCTAAAGATAGCCACAAGCACATTGGCGCCTGTGACTTCACGCTTGCCGGAGCTCTGGACGTGGAATACCGCACGCTGCAAGACCCGCTGGAAGCCCAGGGTTGGCTGGGTTTCGCGGTCCTCGTCATGCACGGGGATCAGTGGCGTAGTGGAGTCGATAAACTCCTGCAGGTCATGCTTGAGTTTGTCGAGGTTGGCGCCGCATGCACGTAGAACGGTGGCGGCAGCTTCGTTATCCAAAAGTGCCAGCAGCAGGTGCTCGACGGTCATGAATTCATGACGCTTCGAACGGGCCTCCTTGAAGGCAAGATTGAGGGTGACTTCGAGCTCGCGGTTTAACATAGCTTCACCTCATACCCAAGTGGTCGGCGTTAACCGTCCTTCTCGATTTCACAGAGTAGCGGATGCTGGCTTTCCCTGGCGTACTGGTTGACCTGCATGGCCTTTGTCTCGGCGATGTCGCGGGTAAACACTCCACATACTGCCCGTCCTTCTGTGTGAACGGCCAGCATTACCTTGGTCGCCAACTCGCGGTTCAGGTTAAAAAACACCTCGAGTACTTCGACCACGAAATCCATCGGTGTGTAGTCATCATTGAACAAAACCACCTTGTACATCGGCGGCGCCTGTAAGGCAGGCTTCGCTTCCTGAACAGCAATGCCCGCAGAACCGTCGTCGTCATGTTCCTGATCCGGGCGATCCTGATTGAATGTTAGTCGAATCTGGCTGTTTGCATGCATGGAAAGAAAGGTTCGTCAGTGGCTCAAGTACAGTGATGGGGGCGACCTGTCAGAATTTCAACTCTGACCCAATGGTCGCCTTGACTATCGGCGAATCAGTGTTACAACCAATAGAGCCCACAGTGGGTAAAAAAGGTCCGCGCAGTCAACCTTATTTATTCGGGTTAGGACGGATAAACTGGATGATACTCCAGTGATGGAGTCTGGTGCAGAGGGATATGGTATGTCTGGCGTCAAGATCAATGGCAAGGTCAAATGGTTTAACAATGCCAAAGGCTACGGTTTCATAAATGCAGAAGGAAAACCCGAAGAAGATCTCTTTGCGCATTATTCAGCGATTACCATGGACGGGTACAAGACGCTGAAAGCGGGCCAAGCAGTGACATTTGAAACTATTCAGGGGCCCAAGGGACTGCACGCCGTTGCAATCTCGGCGGCTGAGGCGCAAACAGAGGCGCTGCCACCTGAAGAAATGCACGAAAAGAAGCTCAAGACAGATCAGCCCACTCAATCGAAAAAGAAGCAAACGGCCTGATCAGTTTTTTTCAGCAAGTGCCTCAAAAAAACCGGCCATTCCGAGACTTCAGAATGGCCGGTTTTTTATGGCGCGTAATTTACATATGCGAAATCAACGCATCACCAAAGCCCGATGACGACACCAGCGTCGCGCCATCCATCAAGCGCTCGAAGTCATAGGTCACGGTTTTGGCCGAAATCGCACCATTGGTGCCCTTGATGATCAAGTCGGCCGCTTCGGTCCAGCCCATATGGCGCAGCATCATTTCCGCCGACAGAATCAATGAGCCCGGGTTGACCTGATCCTTGCCCGCATACTTGGGCGCCGTGCCGTGGGTGGCCTCGAACATCGCCACGGTATCGGAGAGGTTGGCCCCCGGCGCAATACCAATCCCACCTACTTCCGCCGCCAGGGCATCGGAAAGGTAGTCACCGTTCAGGTTGAGGGTCGCGATCACGTCATATTCGGCCGGACGCAGCAAAATTTGCTGAAGCATCGCATCGGCGATAGCGTCCTTGACCACCACGTTCTTGCCGGTTTTCGGGTTTTTGAACTGCATCCACGGCCCGCCGTCGAGCAACGTCGCACCAAATTCTTCAGCGGCCACTTCGTAGGCCCACTCCTTGAAGGCGCCCTCGGTGAACTTCATGATGTTGCCTTTGTGCACGATGGTCAGCGAATCACGGTCGTTATCCACCACATATTGCAGGGCCTTACGCGCCAGACGTTTGGTGCCCTCTTTGGAGACCGGCTTGACGCCAATCCCGCAGTCCTGGTCGAAGCGGATCTTGGTGACGCCCATTTCTTCCTTGAGAAACTTGATCACCTTGATCGCTTCCGGCGAGCCGGCCTTCCACTCGATGCCGGCGTAAATATCTTCGGAGTTCTCACGAAAGATCGTCATATCCACATCGCCAGGCTTCTTGACCGGGCTGGGCACCCCTTCAAACCAGCGCACCGGGCGCAGGCACACATACAGGTCGAGTTGTTGACGCAGGGCCACGTTCAAAGAACGAATGCCACCGCCGACCGGCGTGGTCAGGGGCCCTTTGATGGACACCACGTAATCCTTGACCGCATCCAGGGTTTCCTGGGGCAGCCAGGTGTCCTGATCGTAGACTTGAGTGGCTTTCTCGCCGGCGTAAACCTCCATCCAGGAGATTTTGCGCTTGCCGCCGTAAGCCTTTTCAACAGCGGCGTCGACCACCTTGATCATCACTGGGCTGATGTCGACGCCAATACCGTCGCCTTCTATATAAGGGATGATCGGTTGGTCAGGAACATTGAGAGAATGGTCTGCATTGACGGTGATTTTGTCGCCGACTGCCGGAACCTGAATCTTCTTGTATCCCATGCTGAACTCCATCTATGGATTGAACATCTGGCTGCGTTCGAGCCTACTCCAGATATAGGGCGACTGAAACCTCACGCCCCGCTCATTTGCATCGAAAACAGCATATTGGGTCGCCTACAAGCCTGAAAGCAAAGGCAAAATCGCCAATCTTGAGCACATCGTACGACGTTAGTAGCACCTGGCAACCTGCGACCTTTAGACCAATGGACGACGCACCTTTTGTATGAAGGCTCGGCGTAAGCATAGCGACCTATGTATAATGCCGCCGCTGACCCAAGAGTCACGACAGCTGACCGCTCTAGACAGTAGCCTTCAGCCAGAAAGCAGGACTATTACAATAGTCCACCCGCTTGACGCTCGACTGATGCAACCCAACATCACCGCGAAGAAACCTCGACATTTCGCTCATGGATGACTTTGAACGAACGCGCTCCACCCGGCGCATCTCGAGTTTCTGCGCACGCTTTCAGCAAAGAAGAGAGTTAATCCGAATATGCCCACCCGCTCGAAGATCATCTACACCTTCACCGACGAAGCCCCAGCCCTCGCCACCTATTCATTGCTGCCTATCGTAGAGGCCTTCACCGCTTCCGCTGATATTGCCGTGGAAACCCGCGACATTTCCCTCGCCGCGCGCATCCTCGCAAGCTTCCCCGAGCAACTGGGCACCAAGGCTATCCCGGACCACCTCGCCGAACTGGGCGACCTGGCCGTTACGCCTGAAGCCAACATCATCAAGCTGCCTAACATCAGCGCCTCGACCCCGCAGCTGCAAGCTGCGATCAAGGAGCTGCAGGCCCAGGGCTACGCCCTGCCGGACTACCCGGAAACAGTAACCACCGACGCGGAAAAAGAAACCCGTGCACGTTACGACAAGGTCAAGGGCAGCGCCGTGAACCCGGTACTGCGCGAAGGCAACTCTGACCGCCGCGCGCCGCTGTCGGTCAAGAACTACGCACGCAAGCACCCGCACAAAATGGGCGCCTGGGCTGCAGACTCCAAGTCGCACGTCGCTCACATGAGCAACGGCGACTTCTACGGCAGCGAAAAAGCCGTACAGATCGAAGCCGCTGACGCGGTGAAGATCGAGCTGGTTGCCAAAGACGGCACCGCCACCGTGCTGAAAGAAAAGACTTCGGTACAAGCCGGCGAAATCATTGATACCGCCGTGCTGAGCAAAAAAGCCCTGCGCGCGTTCATCGCCGCCGAAATCGAAGATGCCAAGAAACAAGGCGTGCTGCTGTCGGTTCACCTCAAAGCCACCATGATGAAGGTCTCCGACCCGATCATGTTCGGCCAGATCGTTGCCGAGTTCTACAAAGACGCCCTGACCAAGCACGCTGCCGTGCTGGAACAGATCGGCTTCAACCTGAACAACGGCATCGGCGACCTGTACGCTCGCATCAAAGCCCTGCCTGCCGAGCAACAGGCGCAGATCGAAGCTGACATTCAGGCGGTCTACGCCGCTCGCCCTTCCCTGGCGATGGTCAACTCCGACAAAGGCATCACCAACCTGCACGTGCCGAGCGACGTCATCGTCGACGCCTCGATGCCGGCCATGATCCGTGACTCCGGCAAGATGTGGGGCACCGACGGCCAGTTGCACGACACCAAGGCGGTGATCCCGGATCGCTGCTACGCCACCATCTACCAAGCCGTCATCGAAGACTGCAAGGCCAATGGCGCTTTCGACCCAACCACCATGGGCAGTGTGCCAAACGTTGGCCTGATGGCGAAGAAAGCCGAAGAGTACGGCTCCCACGACAAGACTTTCCAGATCAAGGCTGACGGCGTTGTCCGCGTCACCGACAGCAAGGGCAACCTGCTGATGGAACAGGCTGTTGAAGCCGGCGACATCTTCCGCATGTGCCAGACCAAAGACGCGCCGATCCAGGACTGGGTCAAACTGGCCGTCAACCGTGCCCGCGCCAGCAACACCCCGGCGATTTTCTGGCTGGACCCTAAGCGTGCTCACGACGGCGTGGTGGTTGAGAAAGTTCAGGCCTACCTGAAAGACCACAACACCGAAGGCCTGGACATCCGCATCATGTCGCCTGTCGACGCGATGAAGTTCACCCTGGAGCGCACCCGCAAGGGCCTGGACACCATCTCGGTGACCGGCAACGTGCTGCGCGACTACCTGACCGACCTGTTCCCGATCATGGAACTGGGCACCAGCGCCAAGATGCTGTCGATCGTGCCGCTGATGAACGGCGGCGGCCTGTTCGAAACCGGCGCCGGCGGTTCGGCTCCGAAACACGTGCAGCAGCTGGTCGAAGAGAACTTCCTGCGCTGGGATTCCCTGGGCGAGTTCCTGGCCCTGGCAGCGTCGCTTGAACATTTGGGTGTCACTTACAACAACCCGAAAGCCCTGGTGCTGTCCAAGACCCTGGACCAGGCCACTGGCCAGTTCCTCGACAACAACAAGTCGCCATCGCGCAAAGTCGGCAACATCGACAACCGCGGCAGCCACTTCTACCTGGCGCTGTACTGGGCTCAAGCCCTGGCCGCCCAGACCGAAGACACTGCACTGCAAGCGCAGTTCGGCGAACTGGCCAAAACCCTGAGCGACAACGAGGCGACCATCGTTGCCGAGCTGAACGCCGTACAGGGCAAGCCAGTGGACATCGGCGGCTACTACGCGCCGAACCCAGAGCTGACCAGCAAAGCCATGCGCCCAAGCAACACCCTCAACGCGGCAATTGCCAAGTTGAAGTAAGGTTGTAAGGATGCAAAGAAGCCCCGGCCCCGTGCCGGGGTTTCTGTTTCTACCGTTCAACGCAAGAAACCGGATCCCATGTGGGAGGGGGCTTGCCCCCGATAGCGATGGATCAGTCGAGCTATTGGTAACCTATATACCGTCATCGGGGGCAAGCCCCCTCCTACACTGACCGCCATCGCGCCCAAACACCGCGTCATATCTTGAATCGAGGCCTCCCATGACCTGGCAACCCCACATCACCGTCGCCACCCTCGTCGAAGACAACGGCCGCTTCCTGATGGTCGAGGAACTCAAAGGCGGCCGCGCCGTGCTCAACCAGCCCGCCGGCCATCTGGAACCGAACGAAACCCTGACTGAAGCCGCCGTTCGCGAAACCCTCGAAGAAACCGGCTGGGACGTCGAGGCCACCGCCATTGTCGGGATCTACCTGTACACCGCGCCCAGCAATGGCGTGACCTACCAGCGCGTCTGCTTCACCGCCAAGGCGCTGAAACATCACCCGGACTATCAACTGGACGACGGCATCGTCCGCGCCCGCTGGCTGACCCGCGACGAGCTGATGGCCCTGCGCGACGACTGGCGCAGCGAGTTGATCATCCGTTGCATCGATGATTATTTGAGCGGCCAGCGCCACAGTCTGGAACTGATCCGCCCTTCTGTTTAGCCTTGCGGACGCGAGCCTGCTAGAATCGCGTCCTTTTTAAAGACACCCGTTGAAATCCTATGCGTGATCCAGCCCCTTCTGACACACAAAAGAAGCGCGTCATCGTCGGTATGTCCGGCGGCGTGGATTCTTCCGTTTCCGCCGTTCTGCTCATGGAGCAGGGTTATGAGGTGGAAGGCCTGTTCATGAAGAACTGGGAAGAAGACGATGGAACGGAATATTGCACCGCCATGGACGACCTCGCGGACGCCCAGGCCGTGTGCGACAAGATCGGCATCAAGTTGCACACCGCCAATTTCGCCGCCGAGTACTGGGACAACGTGTTCGAGCACTTCCTGGCCGAATACAAGGCCGGCCGCACGCCGAACCCGGACATCCTGTGCAACCGCGAAATCAAGTTCAAGGCGTTCCTCGACTACGCCATGATCCTTGGCGCCGACCTGATCGCTACCGGCCACTACGTGCGCCGTCGCGACGTGGATGACCGCACCGAACTGCTCAAAGGCCTGGACCCGAACAAGGACCAGAGTTACTTCCTGCACGCCGTCGGCGGCGAACAGATCGCCAAGACTCTGTTCCCGGTGGGCGAGCTGGAAAAACCCGAAGTGCGCAAGATCGCCGAGAAGCACGGCCTGGCCACCGCCAAGAAAAAGGACTCCACCGGCATCTGCTTTATCGGCGAGCGCCGCTTCAGCGACTTCCTCAAGCAGTACCTGCCGGCACAACCGGGCGACATCAAAACCACCGAAGGTGATGTCATCGGCCGCCACCACGGCCTGATGTACCACACCATCGGCCAGCGCCAGGGCCTGGGCATCGGCGGCTTGAAAGACGCAGGTGAAGAACCGTGGTACGTGCTGGTCAAGGACCTGGAAAACAATGTGCTGATCGTTGGCCAGGGCAATGAACACCCGCTGCTGTTCTCGGGTGCGCTGCTGGCCTCGGAGATCTATTGGGTCAACCCGATCGACCTGAGCACGCCGCGCCGCCTGACCGCCAAGGTGCGCTATCGCCAGAGCGACCAGCCTTGCACCCTGGAAAAGACTGCCAGTGGCTATCGCGCCACGTTCGATGACCCGCAACGCGCGGTCACGCCTGGCCAGTCCGTGGTGTTTTATGACGGCGAAATTTGCCTGGGGGGCGGTGTGATTGAAGTTGCCGAACCCTGGAGCAACCCGGCATGAGCCCGACCCAGGAGCAATTGACTGCACTCGGCGGGGTTTTCCTCGCTGCGGTACTGGTCGACAAGATCGCCAAGACCGGCCAGGTCACCGAGGCAGGCCTGACCTGCATGCTTGGCAGCCTGCTGATCCGCGACCCCAAGGACACCCTGGAAGTCTATGGTGGCGACGACCTGGCGCTGCGCGAAGGCTATCGCGCGCTGATCGGCGCGCTGGAGCGCGACCCGAGCACCTTGCAGCGCGAACCCCTGCGCTACGCCCTGTCGATGCTCGGCCTTGAGCGCCAATTGGCCAAGCGTGACGACATGCTCGAGACCATCGGCAAGCGGCTGCCGCAGATCCAATCCCAGGTCGAGCACTTTGGCCCGGCCCACGAAAACGTGATCGCAGCCTGCGGTGCGCTGTACCAGGACACCTTGAGCACCTTGCGCCAACGCATCCAGGTGCACGGCGACATGCGTAACCTGCAGCAACCGAACAACGCCTCGAAAATCCGCGCCCTGCTCCTGGCCGGTATCCGTTCGGCACGGTTGTGGCGCCAGTTGGGTGGTCATCGCTGGCAGTTGGTGATCAGCCGACGCAAATTGCTCAAAGAGCTTTACCCGTTGATGCGCAACGAATAAGTCGCAGCAACCAGGATTTTTATCGCCTCACGCGTAATACGCCGGTCAGTTGGCAACGGACCTGCGGATTTTTTCATGTATGATACGCGCCCCATTTCGTTGCCCGACTGTCCGAGAACACCCCATGCAGCTTTCTTCGCTCACTGCGGTTTCCCCTGTTGACGGCCGCTACGCCGGCAAAACCCAGGCCCTGCGCCCTATTTTCAGCGAATACGGCTTGATCCGTGCTCGTGTTCTGGTTGAAGTGCGCTGGCTCCAGCGCCTGGCCGCTCACCCTGGCATCAGCGAAGTGCCGGCGTTCTCCGCCGAAGCCAACGCGGTGCTGAACGCCCTGGCGGAAAACTTCGCTCTGGAGCACGCCGAGCGTGTGAAAGAGATCGAGCGCACCACCAACCACGACGTTAAAGCCATCGAATACCTGCTTAAAGAGCAAGCGGCCAAGCTGCCGGAACTGGCCAAGGTCAGCGAGTTCATCCACTTTGCCTGCACCAGCGAGGACATCAACAACCTGTCCCACGCCCTGATGCTGCGCGAAGGCCGTGATGACGTGATGCTGCCGCTGATGCGCCAGACCGCCAACGCCATCCGCGAGCTGGCGATCCGTTTTGCCGACGTGCCGATGCTGTCGCGCACCCACGGCCAACCGGCTTCGCCGACCACGCTGGGTAAAGAACTGGCCAACGTGGTGTACCGCCTGGAGCGTCAGATCGCTCAAGTCGCCGCCGTACCGCTGCTGGGCAAAATCAACGGCGCCGTGGGCAACTACAACGCCCACCTCTCTGCCTACCCGGAAATCGACTGGGAAGAAAATGCCCGCGCGTTCATCGAAGACGAGCTGGGCCTGGGCTTCAACCCGTACACCACGCAGATCGAACCGCACGACTACATTGCCGAACTGTTCGACGCGATTGCGCGCTTTAACACCATCCTGATCGACTTCGACCGCGATATCTGGGGCTACATCTCCCTGGGCTACTTCAAGCAGCGCACCATTGCCGGTGAAATCGGTTCCTCGACCATGCCGCACAAGGTCAACCCGATCGACTTCGAAAACTCCGAAGGCAACCTCGGCATCGCCAACGCCCTGTTCCAGCACCTGGCCAGCAAGTTGCCGATCTCCCGCTGGCAGCGCGACCTGACCGACTCCACCGTACTGCGCAACCTCGGCGTGGGCTTCGCCCACAGCGTGATCGCGTACGAAGCCAGCCTCAAGGGCATCAGCAAGCTTGAGCTCAACGAGCAGAAAATCGCCGCTGACCTGGACGCGTGCTGGGAAGTGTTGGCCGAGCCGATCCAGACGGTGATGCGTCGCTACAACATCGAAAACCCTTACGAGAAGCTCAAAGAATTGACGCGCGGCAAGGGCATCAGCCCCGAGGCGCTGCAAACTTTCATCGATGGCCTGGATATGCCAGCCGCCGCCAAGGCCGAGCTGAAACTGCTCACCCCGGCCAACTACATCGGCAACGCGGTGGCCCAAGCCAAGCGCATCTGATTCGCGCAAGGTCTCTTGAGACGCCCGGCCGCGCCGGGCGTTTTTATTCCTGTCTTAAAAGTGCTTTTTTTCAATAGGTTACACATGAATCCTGATATTCCTCTTCAACTTCTGGGCGGCATTACGGCACGCGAATTCCTGCGCGACTACTGGCAGAAAAAACCGTTGCTTATCCGTCAGGCCATCCCTGATTTCGAAAGCCCGATCGACGCCGACGAACTGGCCGGCTTAGCCCTGGAAGAAGAAGTTGAATCGCGCCTGGTGATCGAACACGGCGAGCGTCCGTGGGAACTGCGTCGCGGCCCATTCGCCGAAGACGCCTTCAGCACCCTGCCCGAGCGTGAGTGGACCCTGCTGGTGCAGGCCGTCGATCAGTTCGTGCCGGAAGTCGCCGAGCTGTTGGAGCACTTCCGCTTCCTGCCAAGCTGGCGTATCGACGATGTGATGATCAGCTTTGCCGCACCTGGCGGCAGCGTTGGCCCGCACTTCGATAACTACGACGTGTTCCTGCTGCAAGCCCAAGGCAAGCGCAACTGGAAAATCGGCCAGATGTGCAACTCCGAAAGCCCGCTGCTGCAGCATGCCGACCTGCGCATCCTCGCCGAGTTCGAACAAAGCGAAGAATGGGTGCTGGAACCGGGCGACATGCTCTACCTGCCGCCGCGCCTGGCGCACTTCGGTATCGCCGAAGATGACTGCATGACCTATTCGGTAGGCTTTCGCGCGCCAAGTGCCGCTGAAGTACTGACCCACTTCACCGACTTCCTCAGCCAATACCTGACGGACGAGGAGCGTTACACCGATGCCGACGCTCAGCCGGCAAGCGACCCGCACCAGATCCAGGGTGACGCGCTGGACCGCCTGAAGAGCCTGCTGGCCGAGCACATGAGCGACGAACGCATGCTGCTGACCTGGTTTGGCCAGTTCATGACCGAGCCGCGCTACCCTGAACTGGTGGCGGGCGAAGAATTGGGCGAAGAGGACTTCGTCAACAGCCTGGAAGGCGGCGCGATCCTGGTGCGCAACCCCAGCGCGCGCATGGCGTGGTCGGAAGTCGATGACGATGTACTGCTGTTTGCCAGCGGCCAGAGCCGTTACCTGCCCGGCAAACTGCGCGAGCTGTTGAAGCTGGTGTGCTCGGCCGACGCCCTGCACAGCGAAAACCTCGGCGAGTGGCTCGCAGACGAAGACGGTCGCGACCTGCTGTGCGAATTGGTCAAGCAAGGAAGCCTGGGATTTGCCGATGAATAAGATTCACGTAAGTGTCGCGGACTGGCAAAAGGATATCGCTGAGATACGGCGCATTCGTGAAGCGGTGTTTATCGCTGAACAATCGGTTCCACCGGAACTTGAGTGGGACGCGGACGACGCCGACGCCGTGCATTTTCTGGCGTTCGAAGGCGATTTTCCGATTGGCACTGCGCGCCTGCTGCCCAGCGGCGAGATCGGGCGCGTATCGGTGCTCAAGGACTGGCGCGGCCTGAAGGTTGGCGACAAGCTGATGGAAGCCGTGATTGGCATGGCCGAGAAGCGTGGCCAGACCAAACAGTTCCTCAGCGCGCAGGTGTATGCGGCGCCGTTTTATGAGCGGCTGGGTTTCAAGATTGTCAGCGATGAGTTTCTTGAAGTCGGGATTCCGCACGTGGACATGGTGCGCGAGGGCTGATCCAAAACCCAGTCGCTCCCTTCGCGAGCAAGCCCGCCCCCACACTTGACCAAGTAGATCCTTTGGAATGCGGCCGAATGTGGGAGCGGGCTTGCTCGCGAAGACAATTTCAGCAACACCCAAAAATGCCCTGCCATGCCAGGGCATTTTGCCGTCTACGATTCAACTTGCGACCCGCCAGGCCGACAAACTGGCACTATCACGCTAAATGACTCGCAGAGATAACGGACATGTCCCTACGCACCCTGCTCACCGCCCTCCTCCTGACCGCCAGCGTCTCAGCCGTGGCCGACACCGCAGTCGTCAACCTGAACAATCGCACCAGCGCCGACCTGCTGCCCGTGGCGCAGAACTTCATCGGCAAGGACGGCACCGTCAGCGCCTACGGCAACCAGCTCATCGTTAAAGCCGACCCTGGCAAGATCGAAGACCTGCGCGCCCTGCTCGCGCAGCTGGACACCCCCGCCAAGCGCCTGCTGATCACCGTCGACACTAACGAAAACAATCAGCAGAACACGGGCGACAGCCAGACCCGCATCATCAGCTACGGCACCGCCAGCCGTGACGGCGGCATTCAGCAGATACAGGCCAGCGAAGGCGTGCCCGCGCTGATCCAGGTCGGCCAGAGCGTGCCACTGACCACCACCCAGCCTGACACCTACGGTCGCCCGCAAAACCAGACCCAGTATCGCAACGTCACCCAAGGCTTCTACGTCACTGCCAGCGTCACCGGCGAGACCGTTCACCTGGCCATCAGTACCAACCGTGACCGCATGAGCCAGGAACGTCCCGATGTAGTGAACGTTCAAAGTACCGACACAACTGTCAGCGGCAGGTTGGGCGAGTGGATCCCCCTGGCCGGCATCAACCGTGAGACCCAGGCCGACAAATCCTCTACAACCCGCAATTACTCTACTCAAGGCCGTGATGACCTGACTTTACGGGTCAAGGTCGACACCTTGAACTAAAGCACCAAAAACTGACTGATGAGTCGCCTTAGACTAAAGATGTAGTGCTTTAAAAAAAGCACTACAAAACATTTGACGATCCAAAAAAGCCTGTGCATGATGGCCTCGCTCCCGCTAATCAGGGGCCCTGGCAAGGGCCTTCGGATCGCCGCTCTAAGCTACCCACCTGAGCCGATTCGTGTCTGTACCGCCCACAAGGTGTGTTTGACGAGGTTGCGACTGGAACGAAGTTGTCCCGAGGGACGGAAGCTAACCAGGTAACCCGGCTACACACTGACGAATCGTACCAAGGCCCACGATGCCCGAAGACCGTTCACAGTTCGCCCTTACCTGCTCAATTCCCCCTTGAGCCACTCGTTCATCCCGTCGCCCTCCCCGCCAAACCCGGCTTGATCGCCAAGCTTCTGGTCAGCGAGCAGCCATCACCACGCACTGAGTACGTGGCTGGCAAATGGAATTTTCCACCTAGACCTATGCGACGAGGTTTTTCCCCATGGCACTGACACGCGAACAGCAAATTGCAGCCCTTGAAAAAGATTGGGCTGAAAACCCACGCTGGAAAGGCGTAACCCGCGCTTATTCCGCTGCTGACGTCGTCCGCCTGCGTGGCTCGGTTCAACCTGAGCACACCTTTGCAAAACTCGGCGCCGAGAAGCTTTGGAAGCTGGTCACCCAGGGTGCCAAGCCGTCCTTCCGTCCCGAAAAAGATTTCGTCAACTGCATGGGCGCCCTCACTGGCGGCCAGGCAGTCCAACAGGTGAAAGCCGGTATCCAGGCGATCTACCTGTCCGGCTGGCAAGTGGCAGCGGACAACAACTCCGCTGAATCCATGTACCCCGACCAATCGCTGTACCCGGTGGATTCGGTACCCACCGTGGTCAAGCGCATCAACAACTCGTTCCGCCGCGCCGACCAGATCCAGTGGAAAGCCGGTAAAGGCCCGGGCGACGAAGGCTACATCGATTACTTCGCCCCGATCGTGGCGGACGCTGAAGCCGGTTTCGGCGGCGTACTCAACGCCTACGAGCTGATGAAGAGCATGATCGAGGCTGGCGCTGCCGGCGTGCACTTCGAAGACCAGTTGGCATCAGTAAAGAAATGCGGCCACATGGGCGGCAAGGTATTGGTTCCAACCCAAGAAGCCGTACAAAAGCTGACTGCTGCTCGTTTGGCTGCTGACGTTGCTGGCACCCCGACCATCATCCTGGCCCGTACCGACGCTAACGCCGCCGACCTGCTGACGTCCGATTGCGACCCGTACGACCAGCCATTCGTAACCGGTGAACGGACTCAGGAAGGCTTCTATAAAGTGCGCGCCGGTCTCGACCAGGCGATCGCCCGTGGCCTGGCCTACGCGCCGTACGCCGACCTGATCTGGTGCGAAACCGCCAAGCCGGATCTGGACGAAGCTCGCCGCTTTGCCGAAGCGATCAAGAAGGAATACCCGGACCAACTGCTGTCCTACAACTGCTCGCCTTCTTTCAACTGGAAGAAGAACCTGGACGACGCGACCATCG
Organism: Pseudomonas sp. MF6747; assembly: GCF_963890955.1. Classification (NCBI taxonomy): domain Bacteria; kingdom Pseudomonadati; phylum Pseudomonadota; class Gammaproteobacteria; order Pseudomonadales; family Pseudomonadaceae; genus Pseudomonas; species Pseudomonas sp. MF6747. Next base: position 52,017 of record NZ_CAWPSZ010000045.1, on the reverse strand, counting down.
CCAAGTTCCAGCGCGAGCTGTCCGCCATGGGCTACAAGCACCAGTTCATCACCCTGGCCGGCATTCACAACATGTGGCACAGCATGTTCAACCTGGCGCACGACTACGCCCGCAACGACATGACCGCCTACGTGAAGCTGCAGGAACAGGAATTCGCTGACGCCGCCAAGGGCTACACCTTTGTGGCGCACCAGCAGGAAGTGGGCACCGGCTACTTCGACGACATGACCACCGTGATCCAGGGCGGCACCTCGTCCGTGACCGCGTTGACCGGTTCGACCGAAGAAGAGCAGTTCCACTAAGTAGCGAGTACACGGCCAGTGCGGCCCCATGGAAGACCTAACCGCATTGCCGCACAACAATCACGCCCCGACTGGTTCGGGGCGTTTTTTTGCTCGGGAAAAACTTCCTGGGATACAGGAGATTAAAAATGTGGCAGCGGGCTTGCTCGCGAATGCGACCTGTCAGTCAAGGAAGTGCTGACTGACCCACGGTATTCGCGAGCAAGCGCGCTCCCACAAGGCAATGCACGCCATCTGAAGGTTTTGCGCAAAACATTGATCCAGAGCGGTGTTTACCCGAATCAAATCAGTTAAAAGATCCCCATCAGCAACTAAGCACCCATCAAGCAAGTAACGGCAACTTCCCCCGCCACACGAGAAACATTCGCTTAAACCCTGCGCAAACAATATTCATTATCATTTAGCGCATGAAAACTTCGTTACCCGTTAAACAAAACAGAATTGATTAAATGCCCGCTAATCCCCGCCCCACAAGGGCTACAGCCCCAAAGAGGTGCACTATGTGCTTATTCCATCGAATAATTTCGCTATCGGAATTTTACTTGCCCGGTGTTTAGCCATAAAATCACCGCGATTGATTGCAGTGCGACATATCGTCACTGCATCGTTACTTTTTCGAGCTCAGAGACCTTTGCTCTCTGTTAAGGATTTCCAGCATGACCGAAGCGACAGGACTCATGGCCCACAACTGGGGCTTTGCCATTTTCCTCCTCGGTGTTGTCGGCCTTTGCGCCTTCATGCTTGGTGTCTCCAGCCTCCTCGGGTCAAAAGCCTGGGGCCGCAGCAAAAATGAACCGTTCGAGTCCGGCATGCTGCCTACAGGTGGCGCCCGCTTGCGGCTCTCAGCCAAATTCTATCTGGTCGCGATGCTGTTCGTGATCTTCGATATCGAAGCCCTCTTTCTCTTTGCCTGGTCTGTGTCCGTCCGCGAAAGCGGCTGGACCGGATTCGTCGAAGCCCTCGTTTTCATAGCAATTCTGTTGGCAGGCCTTGTCTACCTATTTCGAGTGGGCGCCCTTGACTGGGCTCCGGAAGCTCGTCGCAAGCGGCAAGCGAAGCTGAAACAATGAGGCTTTGGCGATGCAATACAATCTCACCAGGATCGACCCGGATGCTCCTAACGAGCAGTACCCAATCGGCGAACGCGAAACCGTTTCCGACCCGTTAGAAGACCAAGTCCACAAAAACATCTACATGGGCAAGCTCGAAGACGTGCTGAGTGGCGCGGTCAACTGGGGACGTAAGAACTCCCTGTGGCCGTACAACTTCGGCCTTTCGTGCTGCTACGTGGAAATGACCACCGCCTTCACGGCGCCCCACGACATCGCGCGCTTTGGCGCCGAAGTTATCCGGGCATCACCGCGCCAGGCGGATTTCATGGTTATCGCCGGAACCTGCTTTATCAAGATGGCGCCGATCATTCAGCGTCTCTACGAGCAAATGCTCGAGCCAAAGTGGGTTATCTCCATGGGTTCGTGCGCCAACTCCGGTGGCATGTACGACATCTACTCCGTCGTTCAAGGGGTGGACAAGTTCCTGCCCGTGGACGTCTACGTGCCTGGCTGCCCGCCCCGCCCTGAAGCATTTCTGCAAGGCTTGATGCTGTTGCAGGAATCGATTGGCAAGGAGCGTCGCCCACTTTCCTGGGTCGTCGGCGATCAAGGCGTATATCGCGCCGAGATGCCTTCGCAAAAGGAACAGCGCCGCGAACAGCGAATCGCAGTCACCAACCTGCGCAGCCCTGACGAAGTCTGATCCAGCACCGCTTCTTTTATAGAACGAAACCCTGGCTTCATTCTTTACGTTGACCGAAAGCGATAAAAAACCATGACTACAGGCAGTGCTCGACGCATCCCGCCTTATAAGGCAGACGACCAGGATGTGGTCGTCGAACTCAATAACCGTTTTGGCCCTGACGCCTTTACCGCCCAGGCCACACGCACCGGTATGCCGGTGCTGTGGGTGGCGCGCGCCAAGCTCGTCGAAGTCCTGACCTTCCTGCGCAACCTGCCCAAGCCATACGTCATGCTCTATGACTTGCATGGTGTGGACGAGCGTCTGCGCACCAAGCGCCAGGGGCTGCCGAGCGGCGCCGATTTCACCGTGTTTTATCACCTGATGTCGCTGGAGCGTAACAGCGACGTGATGATCAAAGTCGCGCTGTCCGAAAGCTACCTGAGCATTCCGACCATCACCGGCATCTGGCCGAACGCCAGCTGGTATGAGCGCGAAGTCTGGGACATGTTCGGCATCGACTTCCCGGGCCACCCGCACTTGACGCGCATCATGATGCCGCCTACCTGGGAAGGTCACCCGCTGCGCAAGGACTACCCTGCGCGCGCCACCGAATTCGATCCGTTCAGCCTGACGCTCGCCAAGCAACAGCTTGAAGAAGAGGCTGCACGCTTCCGTCCGGAAGACTGGGGCATGAAGCGCTCCGGCACCAACGAGGACTACATGTTCCTCAACCTGGGCCCGAACCACCCTTCGGCGCACGGTGCCTTCCGTATCATCCTGCAACTGGACGGCGAAGAAATCGTCGACTGCGTGCCGGACATCGGCTACCACCACCGTGGTGCCGAGAAGATGGCCGAGCGCCAGTCCTGGCACAGCTTCATTCCGTACACCGATCGTATCGACTACCTCGGCGGCGTGATGAACAACCTGCCGTACGTGCTCTCGGTCGAGAAGCTGGCCGGCATCAAAGTGCCGGACCGCGTCGACACCATCCGCATCATGATGGCCGAGTTCTTCCGGATCACCAGCCACCTGCTGTTCCTGGGTACCTACATCCAGGACGTTGGCGCCATGACCCCGGTGTTCTTCACCTTCACCGACCGTCAGCGCGCCTACAAGGTGATCGAAGCCATCACCGGTTTCCGTCTGCACCCGGCCTGGTACCGCATCGGCGGTGTGGCGCACGACCTGCCGAACGGCTGGGAGCGCCTGGTCAAGGAATTCATCGACTGGATGCCCAAGCGTCTGGACGAGTACCAAAAGGCTGCGCTGGACAACAGCATCCTCAAAGGCCGCACCATCGGCGTGGCGCAATACAACACCAAAGAAGCCCTGGAATGGGGCGTCACCGGTGCTGGCCTGCGCTCGACGGGTTGCGACTTCGACCTGCGTAAAGCACGCCCGTACTCCGGCTACGAGAACTTCGAATTCGAAGTGCCGCTGGCGGCCAACGGCGATGCCTACGACCGTTGCATCGTGCGCGTCGAAGAAATGCGCCAGAGCCTGAAGATCATCGAGCAGTGCATGCGCAACATGCCGGCAGGTCCGTACAAGGCGGATCACCCGCTGACCACGCCGCCGCCAAAAGAACGCACGCTGCAGCACATCGAAACCCTGATCACGCACTTCCTGCAAGTTTCGTGGGGTCCGGTCATGCCGGCCAACGAATCCTTCCAGATGATTGAAGCGACCAAGGGTATCAACAGTTATTACCTGACGAGCGATGGCGGCACCATGAGCTACCGCACCCGGATTCGTACCCCAAGCTTTGCGCACTTGCAGCAGATCCCTTCGGTGATCAAAGGCGAGATGGTCGCGGACTTGATTGCGTACCTGGGTAGTATCGATTTCGTTATGGCCGACGTGGACCGCTAAGCATGAACAGCACGCTTATCCAGACAGACCGTTTCACCTTGAGTGAAACCGAGCGCTCGGCCATCGAGCACGAGCTGCATCACTACGAAGACCCGCGCGCGGCGTCGATCGAAGCCTTGAAGATCGTCCAGAAGGAGCGTGGCTGGGTGCCCGACGGCGCCCTCTACGCGATCGGCGAGATCCTCGGCATCCCGGCCAGCGACGTTGAAGGTGTGGCCACGTTCTACAGCCAGATCTTCCGTCAGCCGGTGGGCCGCCACATCATCCGCGTGTGCGACAGCATGGTCTGCTACATCGGTGGCCACGAGTCCGTGGTCAGCGAGATCCAGAACAAACTGGGCATCGGCCTGGGCCAGACCACTGCGGACGGGCGCTTCACGCTGCTGCCGGTGTGCTGCCTGGGCAACTGCGACAAGGCGCCGGCGTTGATGATCGACGACGACACATTCGGTGACGTGCAGCCTGCTGGCGTGACCCAATTGCTTGAGGGCTACCCATGACCCTTACATCTTTCGGCCCGGCCAACCTGATCAAGCGTTCGGCCGAGACTCACCCGCTGACCTGGCGCCTGCGTGACGACGGCGAGCCGGTATGGCTCGACGAATACCAGGCCAAGAACGGTTACGCGGCTGCGCGCAAAGCCTTCGCCGACATGGCTCAGGACGACATCGTCCAGACCGTCAAAGACGCCGGCCTTAAAGGTCGCGGCGGTGCAGGCTTCCCCACGGGCGTGAAGTGGGGCCTGATGCCCAAAGACGAATCCATCAACATCCGCTACCTGCTGTGCAACGCGGATGAAATGGAGCCGAACACCTGGAAAGACCGCATGCTGATGGAGCAACTGCCCCATCTGCTGATCGAAGGCATGCTGATCAGCGCCCGTGCGCTGAAAACCTACCGTGGCTACATCTTCCTGCGTGGCGAATACACCACCGCCGCCAAGCACCTCACCCGTGCCGTGGAAGAAGCCAAGGCAGCTGGCCTTCTGGGCAAGAACATCTTGGGTTCCGGTTTTGACTTCGAACTGTTCGTGCACACCGGCGCCGGGCGTTACATCTGCGGTGAAGAAACCGCACTGATCAACTCCCTCGAAGGCCGCCGCGCCAACCCGCGCTCCAAGCCGCCCTTCCCTGCCGCCGTAGGCGTGTGGGGCAAGCCGACCTGCGTAAACAACGTGGAAACCCTGTGCAACGTGCCGGCGATCATCGCCGACGGCGTGGACTGGTACAAATCGTTGGCCCGCGAAGGCAGCGAAGACATGGGCACCAAGCTCATGGGCTTCTCCGGCAAGGTCAAGAACCCTGGCCTGTGGGAGCTGCCATTCGGCGTGACCGCACGCGAGCTGTTCGAGGACTACGCCGGCGGCATGCGCGACGGCTACACCTTGAAAGCCTGGCAGCCAGGCGGCGCCGGCACCGGCTTCCTGCTCCCTGAGCACCTGGACGCACAAATGTATGCCGGCGGCATCGGCAAGGTCGGCACCCGTATGGGGACCGGCTTGGCGATGGCGGTGGACAACACCGTGAACATGGTCTCGCTGCTGCGCAACATGGAGCAGTTCTTCTCCCGCGAATCCTGCGGTTTCTGCACCCCGTGCCGTGACGGTTTGCCCTGGAGCGTGAAGCTCTTGATGGCGATCGAGAAAGGCGAAGGCCAGCCAGGCGACATCGAGACCCTGCTGGGTCTGGTCGGTTTCCTCGGCCCAGGCAAGACCTTCTGTGCTCACGCACCGGGCGCCGTGGAACCACTGGGCAGCGCAATCAAATACTTCCGCTCTGAATTCGAGGCTGGCATCGCACCTGCGCGCGCCGGCGATCTGAATCAGGTGGTCACACCGACCATGGTTGGTGCGTAACGCTTAAAAAGGCGAAGGGCCCGTGCGCTTCGCCTTCTCATGTGCTGACGCCTTTAAGGCTGTGTAGATGCACATGAATAACAAGATTCCATTAGCCACGCCCGCTGACAACGGGCCAACGAAGAACTTTGAACCATGGCCACTATCCACGTAGACGGCAAAGCGCTCGAAGTCGATGGGGCAGACAACCTGTTACAGGCATGTCTCTCACTAGGCCTCGACATTCCTTATTTCTGCTGGCACCCAGCCCTTGGTAGCGTTGGTGCCTGTCGCCAGTGCGCGGTCAAGCAGTACACCGACGAGAACGACACCCGTGGTCGTATCGTCATGTCCTGCATGACGCCAGCCACCGACAACACCTGGATCTCCATCGAAGATGAAGAATCCAAGGCGTTCCGCGCCAGCGTTGTCGAATGGCTGATGACCAACCACCCCCACGACTGCCCGGTCTGTGAGGAAGGCGGTCACTGCCACCTGCAAGACATGACGGTGATGACCGGCCACAACGAGCGCCGTTATCGCTTCACCAAGCGTACCCACCAGAACCAGGACCTCGGCCCGTTCATTTCCCACGAAATGAACCGCTGCATCGCCTGCTACCGTTGCGTGCGCTTCTATAAAGACTACGCCGGCGGCACCGACCTGGGCGTATTCGGCGCCCACGACAACGTGTACTTCGGTCGCGTTGAAGACGGCGTGCTCGAAAGCGAGTTCTCCGGCAACCTAACCGAGGTCTGCCCGACCGGTGTGTTCACCGACAAGACTCACTCCGAGCGCTACAACCGCAAGTGGGACATGCAGTTCTCGCCGAGTATCTGCCATGGCTGCTCCAGCGGTTGCAACATCTCCCCGGGCGAGCGCTACGGCGAACTGCGTCGCATCGAAAACCGCTTCAACGGTTCGGTCAACCAGTACTTCCTGTGCGACCGTGGCCGTTTCGGCTATGGCTACGTCAACCGCGAAGACCGCCCACGTCAGCCACTGCTGGCCGGTGGCGCCAAGCTGAGCCTGGACGACGCGCTGGATAAAGCCGCCGAGCTGCTGCGCGGCCGCAACATCGTCGGTATCGGTTCGCCCCGCGCCAGCCTCGAAAGCAACTACGCGTTGCGCGAGCTGGTCGGCGCCGAGCACTTCTACTGCGGTATCGAAGCCGCTGAGCTGGAGCGCATTCGTCTGGTCCTGCAAGTGCTGAACGACAGCCCGCTGCCGGTTCCAAACATGCGCGACATCGAAGACCACGACGCGATCTTCGTGCTTGGTGAAGACCTGACCCAGACCGCCGCGCGTATCGCGCTGTCGCTGCGTCAGTCGGTCAAAGGCAAGGCCGAAGACATGGCCGATGCCATGCGCGTTCAGCCCTGGCTCGACGCTGCGGTGAAAAACATCGGTCAGCACGCGCTGAACCCACTGTTTATCGCCAGCCTGGCTGAAACCAAGCTCGACGACATCGCCGAAGAATGCGTCCACGCCGCACCGGACGACCTGGCCCGCATCGGTTTCGCCGTGGCTCACGCCCTCGACGCCAGCGCGCCTGCCGTCGAAGGCCTGGACACCGAAGCCGGTGAACTGGCCCAGCGTATCGCCGACGCCCTGCTGGCCGCCAAGCGTCCATTGATCATTGCCGGCACCTCGCTGGGTTCCAAAGCACTGATCGAAGCGGCTGCCAACATCGCCAAAGCCTTGAAGCTGCGCGACAAGAACGGTTCCATCAGCCTGGTCGTGCCGGAAGCCAACAGCCTCGGCCTGGCCATGCTCGGCGGTGAATCCCTGGACGCCGCGCTGCAAGCCGTGACCGACGGCAAAGCGGACGCCATCGTGGTACTGGAAAACGACCTGTACACCCGCACGGATTCGGCCAAGGTCGACGCCGCGCTGGATGCGGCCAAAGTGCTGATCGTTGCCGACCACCAGAAGACCGCCACCAGCGAACGTGCCGACCTGGTGCTGCCGGCTGCCACCTTCGCCGAAGGCGACGGTACGCTGGTCAGCCAGGAAGGCCGCGCCCAGCGCTTCTTCCAGGTGTTCGATCCGAAGTACATGGACGCCAGCATCCTGGTTCACGAAGGCTGGCGCTGGCTGCATGCCCTGCGCGCTACTCTGCTGAACCAGCCGATCGACTGGACCCAGCTCGACCACGTCACCGCAGCGGCCGCCGCAAGCGCTCCGCAGCTGGCACGTATCGTTGATGCTGCACCGTCTGCCTCGTTCCGCATCAAGGGCTTGAAACTGGCCCGTGAACCGCTGCGTTACTCCGGCCGTACCGCCATGCGCGCCGACATCAGCGTGCACGAACCGCGTACCCCGCAAGACCCCGACACCGCGTTCGCCTTCTCCATGGAAGGTTACTCGGGTTCGGTCGAGCCACGTCAGCAGGTGCCGTTTGCCTGGTCGCCGGGCTGGAACTCGCCACAGGCCTGGAACAAGTTCCAGGACGAAGTCGGTGGTCACATCCGCGCAGGCGACCCGGGCACACGCCTGATCGAAAGCACCGGTGATTCGCTGAACTGGTTCGCTGCCGTACCGCGTCCGTTCAACCCGGCCCAGGGCACCTGGCAGGTTGTGCCGTTCTTCCACCTGTTCGGCAGCGAAGAGACCTCTTCCAAAGCCGCGCCGGTTCAAGAGCGCATCCCGGCCGCTTACGTGTCCGTGGCCAAGTCCGAAGCCGACCGCCTGGGCGTCAACGACGGTGCCCTGCTCAGCCTGAACGTCGACGGCAAGACTCTGCGTCTGCCGCTGCGCATCAATGACGAATTGGGCGCGGGTCTGGTTGCACTGCCAAAAGGCCTCGCCGGTATTCCGCCTGCGATCTTTGGCAAAACCGTTGACGGTCTGCAGGAGGCAGCGCAATGACCTGGTTCACCCCTGAAGTGATCGACGTGATCATCTCGGTCGTCAAGGCCATCGTGATCCTGTTGGCCGTGGTCGTTGCGGGCGCCCTGCTCAGCTTCGTCGAACGTCGCCTGCTGGGCTGGTGGCAGGACCGTTACGGTCCTAACCGCGTCGGCCCATTCGGCATGTTCCAGATCGCTGCCGACATGCTCAAAATGTTCTTCAAGGAAGACTGGACCCCGCCGTTTGCCGACAAGGTGATCTTCACCCTGGCACCGGTCGTGGCCATGAGCGCCTTGCTGATCGCCTTCGCAGTCATCCCGATCACCCCGACCTGGGGCGTGGCGGACCTGAACATCGGCTTGCTGTTCTTCTTCGCCATGGCCGGTCTGTCGGTCTACGCGGTGCTGTTCGCCGGTTGGTCGAGCAACAACAAGTTCGCCCTGCTGGGCAGCTTGCGGGCTTCGGCCCAGACCGTGTCCTACGAAGTGTTCATGGGCCTGGCGCTGATGGGCATCGTGGTGCAGGTCGGCTCGTTCAACATGCGCGACATCGTCGAGTACCAGGCGCAGAACCTGTGGTTCATCATTCCGCAGTTCTTTGGCTTCTGTACCTTCTTCATCGCTGGCGTCGCCGTGACTCACCGTCACCCGTTCGACCAGCCGGAAGCGGAACAGGAACTGGCCGACGGTTACCACATTGAATACGCCGGCATGAAGTGGGGCATGTTCTTCGTCGGTGAATACATCGGCATCATCTTGATCTCGGCATTGCTGGTCACGCTGTTCTTCGGCGGCTGGCACGGCCCGTTCAACATCCTGCCGCAACTGGCGTTCTTCTGGTTCTTCTTGAAGACGGCGTTCTTCATCATGCTGTTCATCCTGCTGCGCGCTTCTATTCCGCGCCCACGCTATGACCAGGTGATGGATTTCAGCTGGAGATTCTGCCTGCCGCTGACCCTGATCAATTTGCTGGTGACGGCTGCTGTTGTGTTGTTGAACACGCCAGCCGGCGCGGTTCAGTGAGGATTTGACCCATGTTCAAATATATTGGCGACATCGTTAAGGGTACCGGTACCCAGTTGCGAAGCCTGGTGATGGTTTTCGGTCACGGCTTTCGCAAACGCGACACCCTGCAATACCCGGAAGAAGCGGTGTACCTGCCGCCGCGCTATCGCGGCCGTATCGTGCTGACCCGCGACCCCGATGGCGAAGAACGTTGCGTAGCCTGCAACCTGTGCGCCGTGGCGTGCCCGGTAGGTTGCATCTCCCTGCAGAAAGCTGAAACCGAAGACGGTCGCTGGTACCCGGACTTCTTCCGCATCAACTTCTCGCGCTGCATTTTCTGCGGCCTCTGCGAGGAAGCTTGCCCGACCACCGCGATCCAGCTGACACCGGATTTCGAGATGGCCGAGTTCAAACGTCAGGACCTGGTGTACGAGAAAGAAGATCTGCTGATCTCTGGTCCCGGTAAAAACCCTGATTACAACTTCTATCGTGTTGCAGGTATGGCCGTTGCCGGTAAGCCGAAGGGCGCCGCACAAAACGAAGCCGAGCCGATCAACGTGAAGAGCTTGCTGCCTTAAGGAAGAAAGATGGAATTCGCTTTCTATTTCGCGTCGGGTATTGCAGTGGTGTCCACGCTTCGCGTGATCACCAACACCAACCCCGTGCACGCCCTGCTCTACCTGATCATTTCGCTGATCGCCGTGGCCATGACCTTCTTCAGCCTCGGTGCACCGTTCGCCGGTGTCCTGGAAGTGATCGCCTACGCCGGTGCCATCATGGTGCTGTTCGTGTTTGTGGTGATGATGCTCAACCTGGGGCCGGCTTCGGTCGCTCAGGAACGCGTCTGGCTCAAGCCCGGCATCTGGCTTGGCCCGGTAATCCTCGCGGCGTTGCTGCTGGGTGAACTGCTGTATGTCTTGTTCGCTCACCAGAGCGGCCAGGCCATCGGCCACACCACCGTAGATGCCAAAGCCGTGGGCGTCAGCCTGTTCGGCCCGTACCTGCTGGTGGTCGAACTGGCTTCGATGCTGCTGCTCGCTGCAGCCATCACCGCCTTCCACTTGGGCCGCAACGAAGCCAAGGAGCAATGACGATGCCTGCTATCCCCTTGGAGCATGGTCTGGCGGTCGCCGGCATCCTGTTCTGCCTTGGCCTGGTCGGCCTGATGGTTCGCCGTAACATTTTGTTCGTGTTGATGAGCCTGGAAATCATGATGAACGCTGCGGCACTGGCCTTCATCGTGGCAGGTAGCCGTTGGGGCCAGCCGGATGGACAAGTGATGTTCATTCTGGTGATCAGCCTGGCAGCCGCCGAGGCCAGTATTGGCCTGGCGATCCTGCTGCAACTGTATCGTCGCTTCCACACGCTTGATATCGACGCTGCCAGTGAGATGCGCGGATGAACATGATCTTTCTGACTTTCGTATTTCCCCTGATCGGTTTCCTGCTGCTGTCGTTCTCCCGTGGACGCTGGTCGGAAAACCTGTCTGCCCTGATCGGTGTGGGTTCCATTGGCCTGTCGGCGATTGTCGCTGCCTACGTCATCTGGCAATTCAACGTGGCACCGCCCGAAGGCGGCCACTACACCCTGGTGCTGTGGCAGTGGATGTCGGTGGACGGCTTCAAGCCCAACTTCGCCCTCTACGTCGACGGCCTGTCGATCACCATGCTCGGCGTGGTGGTCGGTGTGGGCTTCCTGATCCACCTGTTCGCGTCCTGGTACATGCGCGGTGAAGCGGGCTACTCGCGCTTCTTCTCGTACACCAACCTGTTTATCGCCAGCATGCTGTTTCTGGTGCTGGGCGATAACCTGTTGTTCCTGTACTTCGGCTGGGAAGGCGTGGGCCTGTGCTCGTACCTGTTGATCGGTTTCTACTACAGCAACCGCAACAACGGTAACGCGGCACTCAAGGCGTTCATCGTTACCCGCATCGGCGACGTGTTCATGGCCATCGGCCTGTTCATCCTGTTCCAACAAGTGGGCACGTTGAACATCCAGGAACTGCTGGTGCTGGCGCCGCAGAAATTCCAGGTCGGTGACTTCTGGATCACCCTGGCTACCCTGATGCTGCTGGGCGGCGCGGTCGGTAAATCTGCGCAACTGCCACTGCAAACCTGGCTGGCGGATGCGATGGCTGGCCCTACTCCCGTTTCCGCACTGATTCACGCGGCAACCATGGTAACCGCCGGTGTCTACCTGATCGCGCGTACCCATGGCCTGTTCACCCTGGCGCCGGAAATCCTGCACCTGGTGGGCCTGGTCGGTGGCGTGACACTGGTACTGGCCGGCTTTGCCGCGCTGGTGCAGACCGACATCAAGCGTATCCTCGCCTACTCGACCATGAGCCAGATCGGCTACATGTTCCTGGCCCTGGGCGTCGGCGCCTGGGACGCGGCGATCTTCCACCTGATGACCCACGCCTTCTTCAAGGCGCTGCTGTTCCTTGCCTCCGGTGCGGTGATCGTTGCCTGCCACCACGAGCAGAACATCTTCAAGATGGGTGGCCTGTGGAAGAAACTGCCGTTGGCCTACGCCAGCTTCATCGTCGGCGGTGCCGCTCTGGCGGCCCTGCCGTTGGTGACCGCAGGTTTCTACTCCAAAGACGAAATCCTCTGGGAAGCCTTTGCCAGCGGTAACCAGAACCTGCTGTACGCAGGCCTGGTCGGTGCCTTCATGACCTCGCTGTACACCTTCCGCCTGATCTTCATCACCTTCCACGGTGAAGCCAAGACCGAAGCACACGCAGGCCACGGCATCTCCCACTGGTTGCCACTGTCGGTGCTGATCATCCTGTCGACATTCATCGGCGCCATGATCACCCCGCCACTGGCCGGCGTACTGCCGCAAAGCGCTGGCCATGCCGGCGGCGCTGCCAAGCACAGCCTGGAAATCGCCTCGGGCGCCATCGCCATCGCCGGTATCCTGCTGGCGGCACTGCTGTTCCTGGGCAAGCGTCGCTTCGTGACGGCGGTTGCCAACAGCGGCATTGGCCGTTTCCTGTCGGCCTGGTGGTTCGCCGCCTGGGGCTTCGATTGGATCTACGACAAGCTGTTCGTCAAGCCATACCTTGCTATCAGCCACATTCTGCGCAAAGACCCGCTCGACCAGACCATCGGTTTGATCCCGCTTGCTGCCAAGGCCGGTCACACCGCCCTGAGCCGCAGCGAGACTGGCCAGCTGCGTTGGTATGCAGCGTCCATGGCCGTCGGTGCCGTGCTGGTGATCGGCGCCATCGTTGTGGTAGCGGTCTGACTATGAACATTGCGTACTTTGCGAACTTGCGAAAGGAAACGAGCCCGTCATGATTCTGCCCTGGCTAATCCTGATCCCCTTTATCGGCGGCCTGCTCTGCTGGATGGGTGAACGCTTCGGCGCCACCCTCCCCCGCTGGATTGCGTTGCTGACCATGTCCCTGGAACTCGCACTCGGCCTTTGGCTGTGGGCGCATGGCGACTATTCATTTGCTCCGGCACCGGGCGTCGATCCCACCTTCGCGCTTGAATTCAAGCACGTGTGGATCCAGCGCTTCGGCATCAACGTGCACCTGGCCCTCGACGGCCTGTCGCTGTTGATGATCCTGCTGACCGGCCTGCTGGGTATCCTCTCGGTACTCTGCTCCTGGAAAGAGATTCAGCGTCACGTGGGCTTCTTCCACCTGAACCTGATGTGGATTCTGGGCGGCGTTGTCGGCGTGTTCCTGGCGCTGGACCTGTTCATGTTCTTCTTCTTCTGGGAAATGATGCTGGTGCCGATGTACTTCCTCATCGCGCTCTGGGGTCACAGTTCTTCGGACGGCAAGAAAACCCGGATCTACGCGGCGACCAAGTTCTTCATCTTCACCCAGGCTTCCGGCCTGATCATGTTGGTGGCGATCCTGGGTCTGGTACTGGTCAATTTCAACAACACCGGCGTGATTACCTTCAACTACGCCGACCTGTTGAAAACCAAGATGTCGCTGACCACCGAGTACATCCTGATGCTGGGCTTCTTCATCGCGTTCGCGGTGAAGCTGCCGGTGGTGCCGTTCCACTCCTGGTTGCCTGACGCTCACGCCCAGGCGCCGACCGCAGGTTCCGTGGACCTGGCCGGTATTCTGCTGAAAACCGCTGCGTACGGCCTGCTGCGTTTCGCCCTGCCGCTGTTCCCGAATGCCTCGGCCGAGTTTGCGCCGATCGCCATGACCCTGGGTCTGATCGGGATCTTCTACGGTGCGTTCCTGGCCTTTGCGCAAACCGACATCAAGCGTCTGATTGCCTTCTCGTCCGTTTCCCACATGGGCTTCGTACTGATCGGCATCTACTCCGGCAGCCAACTGGCGCTGCAAGGCGCTGTGATCCAGATGTTGGCCCACGGTGTTTCGGCCGCAGCCCTCTTTATCCTGAGTGGTCAGCTGTACGAGCGCCTGCACACCCGTGACATGCGTGAAATGGGTGGCGTGTGGTCGCGCATCGCCTACCTGCCGGCGATCAGCCTGTTCTTTGCCGCCGCGTCCCTGGGCTTGCCGGGCACCGGTAACTTCATCGGCGAGTTCCTGATCCTGATGGGTTCGTTCGTGCACACGCCGTGGATCAGCGCCATCGCTACCTCCGGCCTGGTATTCGGTTCGGTCTACTCGCTGATCATGATCCACCGTGCGTACTTCGGTCCGGCCAAGTCCGACACCGTCCTGCACGGGATGGATGCTCGCGAACTGATCATGGTGCTCGGCCTTGCGGTGCTGCTGATCTACATCGGCGTGTACCCGCAACCGTTCCTGGACACTTCTGCCGCGACGATGCATGGCGTGCAGCAGTGGTTCGGCACCGCCTTCACTCAACTCGCTTCGGCACGGTAAGAGCGCTATGGAATTCACGATCCAACACTTTATCGCGCTTGCGCCGCTGCTGATCACCAGCCTCACCATTGTGGTGGTGATGCTGGCGATCGCCTGGCGCCGCAATCACTCGCAAACGTTCCTGCTGTCCTGTGCCGGTTTGAACCTGGCCCTGCTGTCGATTATCCCGGCACTCAAGGTTGCGCCACTGGCGGTCACCCCGCTGATGATGATCGATGACTTCGCGCTGCTGTATATCGCGTTGATCCTGGTCGCCACACTGGCGTGCGTGACCCTCGCCCACGCCTACCTCGGCGAAGGCGGCACGGGCTACCCGGGCAACAAGGAAGAGCTGTACCTGCTGATCCTGCTGGCTGCGGCCGGCGGTATCGTGCTGGTCAGCGCGCAGCACCTGGCCGGCTTGTTCATCGGCCTGGAACTGCTGTCGATCCCGACTTACGGCCTGGTGGCCTACGCCTTCTTCAACAAGCGTTCCCTGGAAGCCGGCATCAAGTACATGGTGCTGTCGGCCGCCGGTTCCGCGTTCCTGTTGTTCGGTATGGCCCTGCTTTATGCAGAAGCCGGCAGCCTGAGCTTCACCGGTATCGGTCACGCCCTGGCCACCACCAGCATGCCTGCGCCGATTGCCCAATTGGGCCTGGCGATGATGCTGATCGGCTTGGCGTTCAAGCTGTCCTTGGTGCCTTTCCACCTGTGGACCCCGGACGTGTACGAAGGCGCCCCGGCGCCAGTGGCTGCGTTCCTGGCCACGGCCTCCAAGGTTGCGGTGTTTGCGGTGATGGTGCGTCTGTTCCAGATCTCGCCTGCTGCCAACACCGGCGTGCTGAGCAACGTGCTGACCGTGATCGCCATTGCGTCGATCCTGTTCGGTAACCTGCTGGCCCTGACGCAGAACAACCTCAAGCGTCTGCTCGGTTATTCGTCCATCGCGCACTTCGGCTACCTGCTGATCGCCCTGGTGGCGAGCAAAGGCCTGGCCGTGGAAGCCATGGGCGTGTACCTGGTCACCTACGTGATCACCAGCCTCGGCGCGTTCGGCGTGATCACGCTGATGTCCTCGCCGTTCAAAGGCCGTGACGCCGACGCCCTGTACGAATACCGCGGCCTGTTCTGGCGCCGTCCGTACCTGACCGCCGTGCTCACGGTGATGATGCTGTCGCTGGCCGGTATCCCGCTGACCGCAGGCTTTATCGGTAAGTTCTACATCGTTGCTACGGGTGTTGAAGCGCACGAATGGTGGTTGGTTGCGTCCCTGGTACTGGGCAGCGCCATCGGCGTGTTCTACTACCTGCGCGTGATGGTCACCCTGTACTTGATCGAGCCAAACCTGCGCCGTGTGGACGCCGAGCTGCACTGGGAACAGAAAGCCGGTGGCGTGATGCTGCTGGCGATCGCCCTGCTCGCCTTCTTCCTGGGTGTGTACCCACAACCGTTGCTCACCCTGGTGCAGCACGCGGTACTGGGCGTTTGATCGCTTAGGTCTATGCAGTAAACAGAACGGCGCCTTCGGGCGCCGTTTTGCGTTTTGGGGGAATGTGTTGGGCGAGGTGTCTGGAGTTCTTGGTACATGTCCGGTATTTGGGTTAGGGCTGGTATGGGTTCCGCCCTGACGGCGGGTCACTTTGGAAAAGCCCCAAAGTAACCAAAGGGCTCTTGCCCCACCACTCGGCACCTCGCTTAGGCTCGGTGTGCCCGAACGAAGGCTTGAATCCGTGGGCCGCCGTGACGGGCCATCCATGGCCCAACACGGCTAACCCGGCGTCCTGCCGGGTTACCCACGGATTCAAGCCTGCGTTCAGCCAGCGTGGTTTAACGGGGCGCCTAAGATCAAAGTCAAAAGCAGATCAAGATCAAAAGCAGAGCACGGCGGCCTAGTAGCCGACCTGAGTGGTTAGATCAAAAGCCCAAGCGCGGCGGCCTGACAGCCGGCCTGATCCCGAGAGCTGAACCCAATCAAAGGTGGGAGCTGGCTTGCCTGCGATGGCATCAACCCGGTGGGCCTGATAGACCGAGTGGCCTGCATCGCAGGCAAGCCAGCTCCCACAGAAAAACAGAGCACAGCCGTCTGGCGGCTGTACCCAGTTGGAGTGGTTAGATCAAAAGCACAGCCAAGGCTGCCTGGCAGCCGACCTGATTCTGGAGGCTGAACTCAACCAAAAGTGGGAGCTGGCTTGCCTGCGATGGCATCAACTCGGTGTACCTGATGTCCCGAGTTGCCTGCATCGCAGGCAAGCCAGCTCCCACAGAAAACAGAGCACAGCCGTCTGGCGGCTGTACCCAGTTGGAGTGGTTGGATCAAAAGCACAGCCAAGGCGGCCTGGCAGCCGACCTGATCCCGAGAGCTGAACTCAATCAAAGGTGGGAGCTGGCTTGCCTGCGATGGCATCAACTCGGTGTACCTGATGTACCGAGTTGCCTGCATCGCAGGCACGGCAGCTCCCACAGAAAAACAGAGCACAGTCGTCTGGCGGCTGTACCCAGTTGGAGTGGTTAGATCAAAAGCACAGCCAAGGCGGCCTGGCAGCCGACTTGATCCTGGAGGCTGAACTCAATCAAAAGTGGGAGCTGGCTTGCCTGCGATGGCATCAACTCGGTGTACCTGATGTACCGAGTTGCCTACATCGCAGGCAAGCCAGCTCCCACAGAAAAACAGAGCACAGCCGTCTGGCGGCTGTACCCGGTTGGAGTGGTTGGATCAAAAGCCCAGCCGCGGCGGCCTGAGCCTCCAATCGTGGCCCGAGACGCCCCGTGCCCCCAG
The DNA here is from genome assembly GCF_963890955.1 of Pseudomonas sp. MF6747. NCBI lineage: Bacteria > Pseudomonadati > Pseudomonadota > Gammaproteobacteria > Pseudomonadales > Pseudomonadaceae > Pseudomonas > Pseudomonas sp. MF6747. The sequence continues at coordinate 34,820 of NZ_CAWPSZ010000045.1, read as the reverse complement.
CCATGGAGCGTGCCCTAACGAGGCTGCAACAGCAGCGCCACCAACGCACTCCAGCCAGTTTGATGCGAGGCGCCCAGACCGCGCCCGGTCTCCCCGTGAAAATACTCATGGAACAGTACCAGGTCGCGACTGGCCGGGTCCGCTTCCAGCTGCGCATACCCCGCCATCGACGGACGCAGCCCGTCCTCATCCCTCAGGAACAATCGCGTCAGACGCTGACTGAGGCCGTCTGCAACTTCTTCAAGGGACGCCAGATATCCACTCCCCGTCGGGTACTCCACCGAGAAGTTATCCGCGTAGTAGCGATGAAACTCGCGCAACGATTCGATCAGCATGTAGTTCACCGGCATCCACAAGGGCCCGCGCCAGTTCGAATTGCCGCCGTACAACCGTGAGTCCGACTCGCCCGGCTGGTAACGCGCGCACAAGGTGTCGCCATTCATCTTCAGCGCCAGTGGCTCTTGGGCAAACGCCTTGGACAGGGACCGCACACCAAAGCCTGATAGAAACTCCTGGTCATCCAGCATGCGGCGCAACAAATCCTTGGTCCGTTCGCCACGCAACAGCGCCAGCAACAGGCGATTGCCCTGCCCCGGCTCGTTCCAGCGCGACACCAACTTGGCCAAGTCCGGCCGGTGATGCATGAACCCCAGCAGCCGCTCACGCAAGCCTTCCAGACCTTCATGTTCGCGCTGCTCCAGCACCAGCACGGCAAACAATGGCATCAGGCCGACGATGGAACGCAAGCGCACCGGCTCGTTCTGGCCGTCGGGGCGGTGCAGCACATCGTAGAAGAACAGGTCCTGCTCATCCCACAGTCCTTCGGCGCTGTCGTCGACGCGGTTGATGGCGCCGGCGATGTACAGGAAGTGCTCGAAAAACTTCACCGCAATATCGACGTACACGACATTGCGCTTTGCCAGCTCCAGCCCGATCCGCATCAGGTCCAGCGCGTAGGCCGCGACCCACGCCGTGCCGTCGGCCTGATCCAGTTGGTAACCCGGCGGCAAGGTCGCCGAGCGGTCGAACAAGGCAATGTTGTCCAGGCCCAGGAACCCACCCTGGAACAGGTTGCGACCCTCGGCGTCCTTGCGATTGACCCACCAGGAAAAATTCAGCAGCAGCTTGTGGAAAATCCGCTCCAGAAAATCCATGTCGCCGACACCCGTCAACGCCTTGTCCTGCTGATACACCCGCCAACTGGCCCAGGCATGCACCGGCGGGTTGGCATCGTCAAAACGCCATTCATACGCCGGCAGTTGGCCGTTGGGGTGCATGAAGCGGTCCTTCACCAACAGCAACAATTGCTGCTTGGCGTACCCGGGATCAATCAGCGCAATCGCCACCGCCTGAAAGCCCTGGTCCCAGGAGGCGTACCACGGGTATTCCCAGGTGTCGGGCATGGAGAGGATGTCGAAGTTGGACAGGTGCCGCCAATGGATATTACGGATGTGCAGGCGCTCGGGCGGTGGCGCCGGCTGGGCAGGGTCGCCGTCGAGCCACTGGTTCACGTCGAAATAGTAGAGCTGTTTGGACCACAGCAAACCCGCCAGGGCCTGGCGCTGCACATTGCGCGCATCCTCCTCGCTGATGCCGTGTTGCAAGGCCGCGTAGAACTGATCGGCCTCCTCGCGGCGCTGTTCGAACAGCTTGCGCGCGTTGATCTGCGGCGCATCGGTGGGCGCAAACCGCAGGTACAGGCTTTTACTTTCAAGGCCCGCCAGTTCGAGGATGAAACGCGCGGCGACCTTGGTGCCCGCATCGCGGCGAATCGCCGACTGCACGCCATCAACCACGTAATCGTTGATGCCATCCTTGAACGGCCCGGGTGCCGGTTGCCCGTCCAGGCGCTGATAGTTGCTCTCGTTTTCACAGAACAACCACTCCACCCCGTCCTGGCCCCAGGCGCTGAGGTGGCGATCGGAAAGTTCATGATGACGGGCCAGCACCTGTTCGCCGTCCAGGCGCAACTGCGGCTTGGGCGCATCCAGGGTCCAGCTCCAGTCATTGCGCGCCCACACCTGGGGCAACACCTGCAGGCGCGTCGGCTGGTCCGAGCGGTTATGCACGGTGACGCGCATGAAAATATCGTCGGGCTGATGCTTGGCGTATTCGACGCTGACATCGCAGTAGCGGTTGTCTTCGAACACGCCCGTGTCGAGGATTTCGTACTCGGCATCCGCAAGCCCACGGCGCGCGTTCTCGGTGGTCAGGTCGGCGTAGGGAAAGGCCGCATGCGGGTATTTGTAGAGCATGCGCATGTAGGCATGACTGGGTACGCCGTCGACGAAAAAGTACAGTTCCTTGACGTCTTCACCGTGGTTGCCCTCGGCGTTATTCAAGCCGAACAACCGCTCCTTGAGGACCGTGTCGCGCTCGTTCCACAGCGCCAGGCCCAGGCACCAGCGTTGCGCCTTGTCGCTGAAACCGGCCAGGCCATCTTCGCCCCAGCGATAGGCGCGGCTGCGCGCGTGGTCATGCGGGAAGTAGGCCCAGGCATCGCCGTCTGCGCTGTAGTCTTCGCGCACCGTGCCCCATTGGCGTTCACTCAAGTACGGGCCCCACTCGCGCCAATGCTCGGCCTCTGGCGTCGCCAGGCGTTGGCCTTCAATCGTTTCAAGGATGTTGGTTACGGGTGTGGCCGTCATTGGGTCCTCCATCACTGACACAGTGACGGGCAGTGTAGAACCCATCCCCGCTCGGATGCACATGAAGTCTCATCCACCCCGGCAAAAAAAAGAGGCCGCTGATCAGGCGGCCTCGGTTTTTTCAACGCGGTAAACGTGCGAGCGTGCTTAGAAGATCGCGTAGGTGTAGTTGAAGATCAGGCGGGTTTGATCCTGATCCGCGGTGCCGGTGTTGTGACCGTGATAAGTACCGGTCCGGAAGGTGGTGCCGAAGCCTTTGAGCGGGCCTGCCTGCACGACGTAATCCAGGCGGAAGTCGGTTTCATTTTCTTTCTGGTCAGGGCCGCCGGCGACTTTGGACTTGATGTCCGTACCGTCCAGGTAAGCCACCGAAGCTTTCAGGCCGGGTACGTAGGCCTTGAAGTCATACGAATACTGACCAAAGTTGACTTGCTCACCCGCACGGGAGAACTGGCCAACCACGGCGTCGGTGAACAGGTAGAAGTCGCTGCCGCCCGCGCCTTGTTGCTGTGGGTCGGCGAGGCTGCCCTGGTTGACCCAGACGAAGCCGCCGTCGTCGCTCACGCCGATGTGGCCGAGCATCAGGCTGCTGCCGCCCAGTTGGTAGGTGAACGCAGCGCTGTAGGTTTTGTTGTCCACCTCGCCAGCATGCTTGGCGTAGCCACCGTTGTTGTTGAACGCGTAGCCGCTTTCGCCATTCTTGCCGTCGCTGGTGCTGTCGAAGTAGCGCAGGTCAGTCTTGAACGATTGGTCATTGCCCAACGGCAGCACGTGGACCAGGCCGAAATAGTTCTGTTTGTAGAAGTCTTGCAGGTTGGCGTAGTAGTACTGCAGCGTCAGGTTTTTCGCGATGGCGTTGTCGGACGAGCCGAACGGTTTGTAGTCCACACCACCGAACTTGAAGCTGTCGCTGTCGCGCGTACCGCCAGCCACACTCAGGCCCGTGGAGTTACTGGACGCACGGCCTTCGGCCTTGTTCAGCTCACCGCCGGTGAAGGTCACGTTCGGAATGTCGCTGGAGGTGAGGATGCCGCCGTCAAAGGTCTGTGGCGCAACACGGCTGTCGTTGGAGACCAGAATAGGCAGCACCGGGGCCAAACCACCGCCGACGTGCAACTCGGTCTGGGAAATACGGAATTTCACGTTGCCGGCGGCGCGACCGAAACTGTCGGCCGGTTCGGTGCCGTTGTTCTTGGTCGGGAAGAAGCTGTTGCCGTTCCCCGCCAGCCCTGGGCCTGCGGCGTGGCCATCGCCACCATCAAGACGCAAGGCGCCGAACGCCATGACGTCGAAACCGACACCAAGGGTGCCTTGGGTGTAGCCGGATTTGTAGTCAAAGCGCAGCAATGTCGCAGCTTCGCGCAGATCGTTGCTGGTCCCCGAGCGGTTGTCTGCGCTGTAGTACATGGTCCGCGAACTGATGGCGGCGTGGCTGTCTTCAAGAAAGCCACTGTGACCTGTGCCCGTGCCCAGAGAACCGAGCCCGAAGTCATCAGCGCAGGCGTGTTGCGCGAGCAATGCAGCGGTGATGGATAACGCCAGTGTAGAAATTTTCATGTGTGACGGCCCCTAAACATTTTTTTATGTGCGTTGTGTGCAAAACGGCGTTTTCATCCCTACAAACGTGACGATTGTTTCATGAGGACCGGGGCGCACCTCGTGAAGAATTTGTTAGAAAAGTGCCGGTGAAAATGAAATTTCGCAGCCAGCGTTTTTTGTCATATTCACGTCATCTCATTCATTTGCAGAATGAAGTCCAGAGGATTCTTCGTTTGCAACACTGGCTCAAGCTCAACAAAATCCAGCGATAGGCCAAGTTCACGCCCCTAGCCATCAGGAATTTTTCTATGCCAACCACCGCACATGTCAGCCCCGACGACATCCGTAAAGGCTTTTCCAAAGCCATGTCCGACATGTACCGAGATGAAGTTCCGCTGTACGGGGCGCTGATGGCGCTGGTGGCCGAGACCAATACCCGGGTGTTGGCCAGTGATTCCGGGCTTTCCCGGCAGTTGCAGCGCACGGGCGAAATCGAGCGCCTGGACATGGAACGTCACGGCGCCATTCGCCTGGGCACAGCCATGGAACTGGCAACCATCCGCCGCCTCTTTGCCGTGATGGGCATGCAACCGGTGGGCTACTACGACCTGACGCCCGCTGGCGTGCCGGTGCATTCCACTGCCTTTCGCGCCGTGCATGAACGCTCACTGCAAGCCAGCCCGTTCCGTGTATTTACCTCACTGCTGCGCTTGGAACTGATTGAAAACCCTGAGCTGCGCGCCTTTGCCGAAAACGCCCTGGCCCAACGCAACATCTTCACCCCTGGCGCCTTGGCGTTGATCGAGCAAGCGGAACGCGACGGCGGCCTCAACGCCGACGACGCCGAGGCATTTATTCGCCAAGCCCTGGAAACCTTTCGCTGGCACCACACCGCCACCGTCACCGGCGCGCAATACCAGCAACTGAGCGACCAGCATCGCCTGATCGCCGACGTGGTCGCGTTCAAGGGCCCGCACATTAATCACCTGACCCCGCGCACCCTCGACATCGACCAGGTGCAGGCCGCCATGCCCGGCAAAGGCATCACCCCCAAGGCCGTGATCGAAGGGCCGCCGCGTCGCCACTGCCCGATCCTGCTACGCCAGACCAGCTTCAAGGCGCTGGACGAGCCGATCGCCTTCACCGACGCGAAGGGCAGCCACAGCGCGCGCTTCGGCGAAATCGAACAACGCGGCGTCGCGCTGACGCCCAAAGGCCGCGCCCTGTACGACCAGCTGCTGAACGCTGCGCGTGACGAACTGGGCGCCTTTCCGAACGAGGCCAACGCCGCGCGTTATGTGCAGTTGATGGAGCAGCACTTCAAGGCATTCCCCGATAACCACACCCAGATGCGCGAGCAAGGGCTGGCGTACTTTCGCTATTTCGTGACCGAGCAAGGCCTGGCGGCGCGCGGCCAAGCCAATCAACCGGACACACTCCAGGCGCGGATTGCTGCGGGCCATGTGGACGTGGAACCGCTGGTGTATGAGGATTTTCTGCCGGTGAGTGCGGCGGGGATCTTTCAGTCCAATCTTGGGGATGCGGCGCAGAGTCACTATGCGGCGAATTCGAACCAGGCCGAATTCGAGAAAGCACTGGGCTGCCGAACGATTGATGAGCTGAAGCTGTACAGCGAGACGCAACAGCGCTCGATGGATGAATGCATCCAGGCGCTGCAGGCATGAAATGAAAGTGCCCACCCGGCTCACCAGCGCAATCCTTGCGCCGCAACAGTCCCCAGAGCCGGGTGGGCGGTGCGCATGATAGACAGTGAAAAGCGCTCTGTCCCTCAGACAATTCTGAACAAATATGTCCGCGCCCTGTAGGAGCGCGGACTGCAACTACACCAACTGCTGCACAATCTTGTCTTTGACCAAAAGGCGCTTCTTCTTCAGTTTTTCCAGTTCTTCGTCAGCCCCGCCTGAAGACTCGAAAGCCAGCACCTCCTTGTCGGCGGCGTCGTATTGCTCGAGCAGCGTGTTCAAACGGTCATCGCCCCTCCTGCGTTCGTGAACGACTTCCTTGGTCAAACCCAGATCCTGATACAGGTCGTGTTTCACTGGCATGGAGTACCTCCGCAAGTTGATCAATGGCCTACGCGTTTGAAGCTAGCCCATTGCGGGGGGTCTTGTCATGTCCCGGGTCATTACATCCCCGTTCGTCGTAATGCGGGCGATGCGATCAAACCTTTGCCACGCCCTGCCCTCCACTGTAGATCGCCACCCGAGGGAGAACGGTTTCATGAATCACGCTGCCACTGCTGTCGACACCCAATGCATCAACACGATTCGCACCCTGGCCATGGACGCCGTGCAGAAGGCCAACTCCGGCCACCCCGGCACGCCGATGGGCCTGGCGCCAGTGGGCTACACATTGTGGAGCCGCTTCCTGCGTTATCACCCGCAGCATCCCGACTGGCCTAACCGCGATCGTTTTGTGTTGTCAGTGGGGCACGCGTCGATGCTGCTGTATTCGCTGCTGCACCTGGCCGGTGTGGTGGAGATCGATGCTCAAGGCAAGCGCTCCGGCCAGCCGGCAATCAGCCTGGACGATATCAAGCAGTTCCGGCAGATGAGCTCCAAGACCCCGGGCCATCCCGAGTACCGCATGACCACCGGCGTTGAAACCACCACCGGCCCCCTTGGCCAGGGTTGCGCCAACAGTGTCGGCATGGCCATGGCCGAGCGTTGGCTGGGCCAGCGTTTCAACCGCGATGGCACCGTGCTGTTCGATTACAGCGTCTACACCCTGTGCGGCGACGGCGACATGATGGAAGGCATCAGCAGCGAAGCGGCCTCGATTGCCGGGCACCTGAAGCTGGACAACCTGTGCTGGATCTACGACAACAACACCATCAGCATCGAGGGCCATACCGAACTGGCGTTCAGTGAAGATGTGATCAAGCGCTTCCAGGCCTACGGCTGGCACACCCTGCACGTCACCGATGCCAACGACTTGCAAGCCTTGAGCAGCGCCCTGGAAACGTTCAAGGCCAACACCGGCGCACCGACCCTCATTGTGGTCGACAGCGTGATCGGCTACGGCTCGCCACACAAACACAACACCGCCGCCGCCCATGGCGAACCGCTGGGTGCCGATGAGATCCGGCTGACCAAGGCGGCCTACGGCTGGCCCGAGGATTCCAGCTTCCTGGTGCCCGACGAGGTCCGCACCGTGCTGCGCGATGCGCTGCTTGAGCGCAGCCAGCCGCAGTATGAAGAATGGACCCGCCACTTGTCGCAGCTGGAACAGTACGAACCGGAACTGGCGGATGAACTGCGCCGCATGCGCGCGGGCGAAATGCCCGAGCACTGGCAGGATGAACTGCCCAGCTTCGACACCGACGCCAAAGGCGTCGCCAGCCGTGCAGCCGGTGGCGAGGTATTGAATGCCTTTGCCCAACAGATTCCGTGGCTGCTTGGCGGCTCTGCAGACTTGTCGCCCTCGACCAAGACCAACCTGACCTTTGATGGCGCCGGGCGTTTCAGTGCCGATGATTACAGCGGGCGCAACCTGCACTTCGGCATCCGCGAGCACGCCATGGGCGCGATTGCCAATGGCATGGCGCTGTCGTACCTGCGCCCCTACACCTCGACCTTCCTGGTGTTCAGCGACTACATGAAACCGCCGATCCGCCTGGCGGCGATCATGGAATTGCCGGTGGTGTTTGTGTTTACCCACGACTCCATTGGCGTTGGCGAAGATGGGCCGACGCACCAGCCCATCGAGCACCTGACACAATTGCGCGCAACGCCAGGGCTGCTGACCCTGCGACCCGGCGACGCCAATGAAACCCTGGAACTGTGGAAGGTCGCGCTGGCGCAGACCCATCGGCCAAGTTGCGTGGTGCTGTCGCGTCAAGCGCTGCCGACCCTGGATCGTACGAAATACGCACCGGCGTCCGGTGCGGCCAAGGGCGCTTATGTCCTGGCGGGCGCGGACAACCCTGAAGTCCTGCTGTTGGCGACGGGCAGTGAAGTCAGCCTGGCGGTTGCGGCTTATGAGCAGTTGAAAAGCGAAGGCATTGCCGCGCAAGTGGTGTCGATGCCCAGCTGGGAACTGTTTGAAGAACAGGACCAGGCGTACCGCGACAGCGTGTTGCCACCGGCGGTGAAAGCCCGGGTCGTCGTGGAACAAGCCGGCCCGCTGGGGTGGGACCGTTACGTCGGGCAGACCGGCGCGAAAGTGGTGATGAGCACCTTTGGCGCCTCGGCGCCGTTGGCCAAGTTGCAGGAAAAGTTTGGGTTTACCACAGAGAATGTGGTGAAGCTGGCGAAGGAACAGCTGGCTAAATCCTGATAAAAAAATGCGCAAGCGGGCTGGCCCGCTTGCGCATTTCGACCTGATGGGCAGTTAAGTCAGTTCTCGTACCAGAAACGGCGCAGTGCGGCTGACCTTGCTTTTGGCCACCTTCTGCGGCGTGCCACTGGCTACCACCTTCCCGCCCTGCGTGCCGGCCCCCGGCCCGATATCGATCACCCAGTCACTCTGCGCCACGACGCGCATCTCGTGCTCTACCACCACCACCGTGTGCCCCGCCTCGACCAGATGATTCAGCTGGCTGAGCAAGCGGTCCACATCACGTGGGTGTAACCCGGTGGTGGGTTCGTCCAAGACATACAGCGTGGCGCCTCGTGCATTGCGTTGCAGCTCGGTCGCCAGCTTGATGCGCTGCGCCTCACCGCCGGACAGCTCGGTGGCCGGCTGGCCCAACCGCAAATACCCCAGGCCAATATCGCGCAACACCTGCAACGAGCGCAGCACCCCAGGCTGCTCGGCAAACACCTCCACCGCCTGCTCCACCGTCAGCCCCAGCACTTGAGCAATGCTCAACCCCTGCCATTTGATCGCCAGGGTCTCAGGGTTGTAACGCGCACCGTGACAAGTCGGGCACGGCGCATACACGCTCGGCATGAACAGCAACTCGACACTCACAAATCCCTCTCCCTCGCAATTGGGGCAGCGGCCCTTGGCGACGTTGAAGGAGAACTGCCCGGCGTCATAGTGGCGCTTCTTCGCCGCCGGTGTGGCGGCGAACAGTTTGCGCACGTTGTCGAACAGCCCGGTGTAGGTCGCAAGGTTGGAGCGCGGTGTTCGGCCGATGGGTTTCTGGTCTACCTGCACCAGGCGCCGGATCGACTCCAGGCCCGCACTGATACGCCCGCCGCTGGTTTGCGGGGTGTCGTCTTCCAGGCTGGGTTCTTCGTCGGTTTCCACCACACGACCCAACCCCGCGCTCACCAGTTCCAGCAGCGCCTGGCTGACCAGGCTGGATTTGCCCGAGCCCGAAATACCCGTCACCGCCGTAAAGCACCCCAGTGGGAAGTCCACGCTCAGGTCATTGAGGTTGTTGCGCGTCACGCCTTCGAGCTTCAACCAACCGGTGGGCTCACGGCGCGACTGGCTCGGCGGGCGCCGCTCGGCGAACAGATATTCCCGCGTCTGCGACGCCTCGATATCCGCCAGGCCCGCGGGCGGGCCGCTGTACAGCACTTGCCCGCCGTGCTCGCCGGCAGCCGGCCCCACGTCGATCAGCCAGTCGGCGCGGCGCATGGTTTCCAGGTCGTGCTCAACCACAAACAGCGAATTGCCTGCGGCTTTCAAGCGCTCCAGCGCGGTGAACAACGCTTCGCCATCCGCCGGGTGCAGACCCGCCGACGGTTCATCCAGCACATAGATCACCCCGAACAACTGCGAGCCCAATTGCGTGGCCAGGCGCAGGCGCTGCAGCTCGCCGGATGACAACGTCGGCGTACTGCGCTCCAGGGACAGGTAACCCAGGCCCAGCTCGATCAGGGTGCTCACGCGCTCAAGCAAATCTTCGGCGATGCGCTGGGCGGCCAGGCGTTTTTCCACCGACAGTTTCATCTTGTCCTGCCCCGCCGCGACCGGTCGCAGCAACTCCGCCAACTGCGACAGCGAGAGTTGCGACAACTCACCGATATCCACCCCGGCGAATTTCACCGACAGCGCCGCCCGGGTCAGGCGTTTGCCCTCGCACAACGGGCAGGCGCTGCCCTGCATGAACTGCGAGACGCGCTTTTTCATCAGCGCACTCTGGGTGTGGGTGAAGGTGTGCAGGATATAGCGCCGCGCGCCGCTGAAGGTGCCCTGGTAACTGGGTTCGAGCTTGCGCTTCAAGGCCGCGCGGGTCTGTTCGGGCGTGAAGCCTGCGTACACCGGCACGGTCGGGGTTTCTTCGGTGAACAGGATCCAGTCGCGCTGTTTTTTCGGCAGGTCGCGCCAGGGAATGTCCACGTCATAGCCGAGCGTCACAAGGATGTCGCGCAGGTTCTGTCCTTGCCACGCCAACGGCCACGACGCCACCGCACGCTGGCGGATGGTCAACGACGGATCGGGCACCATCAGCGCCTCGGTCACCTCATACACCCGGCCCAGGCCATGGCACTGCGGGCACGCGCCCTGGGGCAGGTTCGGCGAAAAGTCCTCGGCGTACAGCATGGCCTGGCCCGGCGGATAACTGCCGGCCCGCGAGTACAACATGCGGATCAGGCTCGACAAAGTCGTGACGCTGCCCACCGAAGAGCGCGCACTCGGCGTGCCGCGCTGCTGCTGCAGGGCCACAGCCGGAGGCAGACCTTCGATGGAATCCACATCCGGCACGCCGACCTGATCGATCAGGCGCCGTGCGTAAGGCGCTACCGATTCGAAATAACGACGCTGGGCTTCGGCGTACACCGTGGAAAACGCCAGGGATGATTTGCCGGAGCCCGAGACGCCGGTGAACACCACCAGGGCGTCCCGCGGAATGTCGACATCGACGTTTCGCAGGTTATGTTCGCGAGCGCCGCGCACTCGCACAAAGCCAGGGTGCTGGCCGGTGACTGGAGGGATGTTGCGCTGTGAAGTCATGAAAGACCTTATCGGACAGTGAGCACGCTGCGCACCCGTTGTGTCAGGGATTCGGGGCTATAGGGCTTGCTCAGCAGATGAATGTCGGGGCTCAGCAGGTGATTGCTGGAAAGAATGTCGCGGGTGTGCCCGGAGGTGAACAGCACCGCCACCGGCGGTACCTGGGCGCGGGCCCAGTCGGCCAGGTCCGTACTTTTGACCCGGCCGGGCATCACCACGTCGGTAAAAATCAGGTCCGGCTGCACGCCGCCCTGCAGCGCTTGCATCGCGCGGTCGCCGTCTTCGGCGGTGAGCACGGTGTAGCCCGACTGCTCGAGCAATTCCACCACCGTCACCCGTACATCGACGTTGTCCTCGACCACCAGAATGGTCTCCTGGCCACCCGCGTGCGGCACAGCCTCAACGGGGTGGCTGTCCGGGTCCTCGGCGCCGAGGCTGCGCGGAAAGTACATCTGCACCACCGTGCCCTTGCCCTCCTCGCTCCACACCTCGACATGGCCGCCGCTTTGCCGCACGAAACCAAACACCATGCTCAGGCCAAGGCCGGTGCCATGGCCTTCACGCTTGGTGGTAAAGAACGGTTCGAATACCCGCGCCAGGACCGCCGGCGACATGCCCACGCCAATATCCGTGACGGCCAGGCGCACATATTCGCCAGGCAGGACGCTCTTGCCCACGCAGTCGTCGGGGTTGAGGATGATGTTATCGCCGGTGATGCGAATCACGCCCTCGCCTTGCATGGCATCGCGGGCATTGATCGCCAGGTTGAGCAAGGCGTTTTCCAACTGGTTGCGGTCGACATTGATGCACCAGGAATCCTGCGGCAATTGCACATCGATATGGATGGTTTCGCCCAACGCCCGCTGCAGTAATTCACCCAAACCTGCGTAGATGCGCTGGGGGTTGTAAACAGCCGGCGACAACGGTTGGCGTCGAGCAAAGGCCAGCAGTTGCGACGACAGTTTGGCGCCGCGCTCCACCGCTGCGATGGCGGCCGTGACACGGCGCTGTACCTGGGCATTCTCGGGTTCGTGCCGGGCCAGCAGGTGCAGGTTGCCGGCGATCACTTGCAGCAGGTTATTGAAGTCGTGGGCCACGCCACCGGTCAGGCCGCCGATGGCTTCGAGTTTTTGCGACTGACGCAATTGCGCTTCGGCCGAGGAGCGCGCCTGCACTTCGGCCGCCACGCGTTGCTCCAGGTTATGCGTCAATTCCTGGCGCAAGCGTTCGGAGTTTACGTGGGCGGTGGTCTCCACCACAATCGCGAGCACACCCGCCGGTTGTTGGTCGTCGCCGGCGACGGGGCTGTAGTAAAGGTCCATCCAGACATCTTCCGGCTTGCCATTGCGCAGCAGCACCAGTTCCTTGTTGTTGAACGATAACGTGCCGCCCGCCAAACAGGTGTCCACCACATGCCGGTTGAACTCGGCCACTTCCGGCCAGCCCAGCTCCACGGGCGTGCCCAACAGATACGGATGCCGGCCGCCGGCAAATACCGAGTAGCTGTCGTTGTAGATCATGTACCCCGGCCGCCCCCACAGCATCACCATCGGCATCGGGGATGCCAGTAGCATCTGCACGGCGCTGACCAGACTCTTCGGCCAGGCGTGGATCGGGCCGAGGTCAGTGGTCGACCAGTCAAAGGCGCGGATCCGCTGGGCCATTTCACCGCCCCAGCCTTCGCAGCCATGGGTGTTGGATAAAAAAAACATCTATGGGCTCTTGGCGAAGAGAAGAATGGATGAGTGATGCAGTTGCGCTGATAAAAACTTGGAGCCTGACTGCAATAATTCGTTTCATTGCATATAGCTTATCCGAGAAGGCCTGAGCAACTCCCGTCAATGAAAATCCCGGCTGCGCACATTAATCCCATCCAGCAGCGGCGTCAGGTCGGTCAGGCGCCCGGCAATCAAGTGCCGTATCTCGCCTACCGCCTCCCAGCGCCCGTCGACTTTCAACAGGCGCGAACCGACCAGCGCCTGACGCTGACGCTCGGCCAAGTCACGCCAGACCACCACATTGAGGTTGCCGAACTCATCCTCCAGGGTGACGAAGGTAACCCCGCTGGCGGTGCCCGGGCGTTGCCGGCCGGTGACCAGCCCCGCGACGCTGACGTTGCGCCCATGCGCAACCGCCATCAGCTCGAGGGAACTGCGACAGCGGCGTTTACGCAGTTCATCACGCAGCAACGCCAAGGGATGCGGGCCAAGGGTGGTGCCGACCGTGGCGTAGTCGGCCTGCAGGTCTTCGCCAACCGTTGGTGCCGGCAGCGCCACCGCCGCTTCGTCGGGGCTGGGCAGGCCAGCGAACAGCCCCAGCTGTTTATGCACCCCGGCCACTTCCCAGCGCGCCTTGTGCCGGTTGCCGGCCAACGCGCGCAAGGCGCCCGAGTCCGCCAGCAATGCCTGGGCGCGCGCATCCAGCCCGGCGCGTTCGTCCAGGTCGGCAATGTCGCTGAACGTACCGCGCTGGCGGGCCGCTTCGATGCGCCGCGCGTCTTCCTCGCGAAACCCCGAGATCATGCGCAAGCCCATGCGGATCGCCGGTTGCTGGCCGTCGATGGGTTCCAGGCTGCAATCCCAGTCACTGGCCAGCACATCGACCGGGCGGATCTGCAAGCGATGACGCCGCGCATCCTGCAGGATCTGGTCCGGGCTGTAGAAGCCCATGGGCCAGCTGTTGATCAGTGCACAGGCAAAGGCCGCCGGCTCATGGCATTTGAGCCAACAACTGGCGTAGGTCAGCAAGGCAAAACTGGCCGCGTGGGACTCGGGAAAACCATAGCTGCCAAAGCCTTTGATCTGTTCGAAGATTTGCGCGGCAAATGCCTCGCTGTAGCCGTTCTTGAGCATGCCGGCGCGCAGGCGTGCCTGATGCGGCTCAAGCCCGCCATGGCGTTTCCAGGCGGCCATCGAGCGGCGCAGCTGGTCGGCCTCACCAGGGCCATAGTCGGCGGCGACCATGGCGATCTGCATCACTTGTTCCTGAAACAGTGGCACGCCCAAAGTGCGCTCCAGCACCGCCTTGAGTTGCGGTGAGGGATACGTCGTCGGCTCTTCGTTATTACGCCTGCGCAGGTATGGGTGCACCATGCCGCCCTGGATCGGGCCCGGCCGCACGATGGCGACCTCGATCACCAAGTCATAGAATTTTTGCGGCTTGAGCCTGGGCAGCATCGACATCTGCGCGCGCGACTCTATCTGGAACACGCCAATGGTGTCGGCCTTGCTGATCATCGCGTAGGTGGCGGCGTCCTCCTTGGGAATCGTCGCCAGCGCCAGGTCCTGGTTGCGATGCCGGCGCAGTAAATCGAAGCAGCGACGGATCGCGCTGAGCATGCCCAGGGCCAGAATATCCACCTTGAGCAGGCCAACGGCGTCGAGGTCGTCCTTGTCCCACTGGATGATGGTGCGCTCGGCCATGGCGGCGTTTTCCACCGGCACCAGCGTGTCCAGCGGGTATTCGGAAATCACGAAGCCGCCAGGGTGCTGGGACAAGTGCCGGGGGAAGCCGATCAACTGCTGCGTCAGCGTGAGCACCCGGCGCAGGATCGGGCTTTGCGGGTCGAAGCCGCCTTCGCGCAAGCGCTCCAGGGGCGGCGCATCGTCGCTCCAGCGCCCACAGCATTCGGCCAGGGCGTTGATCTGGTCCGGCGGTAAGCCGAGGGCCTTGGCCACATCGCGCACCGCGCCGGCCGCGTGGTAGCTGCTGACCACCGCCGTCAAGGCCGCGCGGGTGCGCCCATAGCGCTGGAACACGTACTGCAGCACTTCTTCGCGGCGCTCATGTTCGAAGTCGACGTCGATATCCGGCGGCTCGTTGCGCTCCTTGGACAGGAAGCGTTCGAACAGCATGTTCATCAGGCTCGGGTTGATCTCGGTGATGCCCAAGGCAAAACACACCGCCGAGTTGGCCGCCGAGCCCCGGCCCTGGCACAGGATCGAACGGCTGCGGGCAAAGCGCACAATGTCGTGCACGGTGAGGAAATAACTTTCGTAACCCAGCTCGCTGATCAGCGCCAACTCATGGTTGATCTGCTGCAAGGTCTTGGCATCGACACCCTGCGGCCAGCGCTGGGCAATGCCTTCTTCGGTGAGCTGGCGCAACCAGGATGTCGCGTTTTGGCCGGCGGGTACCAACTCGCGCGGGTAGTGGTAGCGCAATTGGCTGAGGTCGAACGTGCAGCGCCGTGCGATGGCCAGGGTTTCATCCAGCAAGGCGTGCGGGTACAGCGCGCCGAGGGCGTCGAGGCTGCGCAGATGCCGCTCGCCATTGGGGTGCAGGCGTGTGCCGGCGTCGGCCACCGTGACGTGATGACGGATAGCGGTCATGGTGTCTTGCAGCGCGCGGCGACCGCGCGCATGCATGTGCACATCGCCGCAGGCCACCGCCTTGATGTGCAGGCTGGCGGCCAGGGCCAGGCGCTGTTCCAGGTGGCGCGCATCGTTCTGGCCGCAATGTAGGTGCACCGCCAGCCACAGGCGATCGGCGAAGGTACGGCGCAGCCACTGGATCGAGGCCTGGGTGTCGCTGTCGTCGGCAACCCACAGCGCCAGCAGGCCGGGCAGAGGCTGGTCGAAGTCTTCCTGCAGCAGGCGATAGCGGCCTTTCTCGGCGCGGCGTCGGGCCAGGGTGATCAGTCGGCACAGGTGCTGGTAGCCACTGAGGTCTTCAACCAGCAACACCAGTTTGGGGCCGTTCTCGATGCGCACCTCGCTGCCGATAATCAGCGGCATGTCCACCGCCTTCGCCGCTTGCCAGGCGCGCACAATGCCCGACAAGGTACATTCGTCGGTGATCGCCAAGGCGCTGTAGCCTTGGCGCTTGGCGCGCTCGAACAACTCCAGCGCACTCGACGCGCCGCGCTGAAAACTGAAATTGGACAGGCAATGCAGCTCGGCGTAGCTCATGCAAACCAGCCTTGCAGCCACAGCCCATCGCTTTGCCCGACGGTGCGATAGGCCCAGCCTTGCTGCCCGGCGCGGGTCTGGATCAGGTAATAGTCGCGGCGAATATCGGCGCCATCCCACCAACCGGATTCGATGCGTTCCGGGCCCATCAGAATCTGTACGCCCTGCTCGGCCAGCAAGGT
Source organism: Pseudomonas sp. MF6747 (assembly GCF_963890955.1). NCBI lineage: Bacteria > Pseudomonadati > Pseudomonadota > Gammaproteobacteria > Pseudomonadales > Pseudomonadaceae > Pseudomonas > Pseudomonas sp. MF6747. Next base: position 18,668 of record NZ_CAWPSZ010000045.1, on the reverse strand, counting down.
CGGCTCGTGCAGCAACCAACCCGGGCGCTGCACCTTGTTCAAAGTGGGGCACGCGCGGCTATCGGCGGCGGCTTGCCAGGCGCATTCGGGGCGGTGGTCGGCATGAAAGCGCAGGCCTTGCACAGCCTCATCGCCCAGGCGTGCGCGCAAGCGTTCGCGCAGTTGCTCCCAGGGCAACGTCTGTTGCGGGCGGTCGTCGAACAAGTCCTGGCGTTGCGGCACGAACACCGGCAGGTCTTGGGCGACCAGGCGAAAGCCGCGTACCGGCGAGGTGACTTGCACCTGCTCCAGACGGCCGCGGGCCAGTTCGAACAGCATCGCCGGTTCGCGCTCGGCGCTGAGCAGGCCGACCTTGATCACGCTGTCAGGCGCCTGGGCGTGTTCCAGGTGCAGGTCGAAACGCTGCACGCCGCTGTCGCGACCGCAAAGGAAGGCCGACAGGTCTCCGGTCAGGCGGCGCAACGGAAACAGTAAGGCCTGGTGGGATTGCACATCGAAATTCAGCTCGATGCGTGCATCGAACTGGTCCGGTGGCTGATAGAACGCCAGTGGCAGCGGCCGCTGCCCGCTCAGCGCATCCAGGTGCTTGAGCAAGCCGGCATCAAAGCGCCGCGCCAGCGTGTGGCGGGGCAACGCCTGCACCTGGGCCAGCGTGCGCAGGCCCATGCGTGACAAGGCGGTGGCGGCCTGCGGGTCGAGGCCTGAACGGTCGACAGGCAATGGCGCCAGGGCTTGGTGCAGCGCGTGATCATCGGCCACGGCCAGGCCATCGTAGATATTGGCCAGCACCCGCGCCGCCGCCGGATTGGGCGCGGCGACGATACGGTGGCGAAACCCCAACGCGGTCAGCTCGTTGCGCAACCGCGCCTCGAACTGCGGCCACGGCCCGAACAGGCCCAGGCTCGATTCGATCTCGAACAGCAAGGCGCGCGGGTAATACACACTGACCTGGGAACTGAAACGGTAAGCCCAGGCCGCGAGAAACTGCTGCCAGCGCTCGATTTCTGCGGGGTCGTATTCGGCGCTGGCGAAGGTCTTGGCCAGCGCATGCGCAGCCGTCAGCGATTGCCCGGGGCGCAGGCCCAACGCGCGGGCGGCGGCATTGACGGTTTGCAACACGCGACGCTGCGGCGTACCAGCCAGCAACACCAGCGGCTGGTCGGGCTCGGGATGCACACGCTGCACCCCGTCCAGCGCCAATTGCGGGAAGACAATACACACCCAGCGCATGGCAACCTCAGTGCCCCGCCAGCGCAATCGGCGCCGGATGGGCCAGCCCGCCCCGGCATTTGAGCACCCGTACTTGCGCCGGTTTTGCCTCAACGGCCAGGCGCAAGGCAGCGGGCGAGGCATTGATTGCCTCGTGTAAAGAGCGCCAGGCAAACGCCAGGGTCTGGCCGGTTTCGGCCGCCACCTGCAAACGGCGCAAGGCGCGGTCATCGGCCTTGCGTGGCCAGCACAGCACAGCGCCGCAACTGCCGGAACGCAGACATTGTTCGACGGCCCACAAGGTATCGCGCTCCTCGGCCTGGATCACCGAAAGCTGGCGCAAATCCACCCCGGCGTTCTGCCAGGCGTGCGGGTACGGCGTGTAAGGCGGCGCGACCAGCACGATGCGCTCGCCTGCCGTTGATAAACGCGCCAGGGTCGGCAGCACCAATTGCAATTCGCCTACCCCTTCCTTGGCCATCAGGATTTCGCTCAGGGCCGCCTCCGGCCAGCCGCCGCTGGGCAGCACCGCGTCCAGCGCCGCCAGCCCGGTGGGGTGCATGCTGGCCGGCGGCGCAACAGGCCGGCCCTTCCAGACTCGGCCGCCATTGAACAGCGAGTCCAGGGCAACGACGGCGCCCATCAGCCTTGCCTCACCAGGCCGCAGAACACCCCTTCGATGGCCAGGTCCTGGTCGGGGCCTACCTCGATGGGTTGATACGCGGGGTTACGCGGCAGCAGGCGCACATGCTCGCCATGGCGCTCGAAGCGTTTGATGGTGACCTCGCCGTCCAGGCGCGCCACTACAATCTGGCCGTTCAAGGCTTCGGCGCTGCGGCGTACGCCGACCAGGTCGCCGTCGAGAATGCCGTCTTCGATCATCGAATCGCCCTGCACCCGCAACAGGTAATCCGGGGTTTTCGCAAAGGTGGCGGGGTCCAGTTGCAGGCGGTTGTGCACTTCGGCGTCGGCGCCAATCGGCAAACCGGCGGCGACGCGGCCGAGCACGGGCACATCCAGCCATTCCGGGCGTGCCGGCTGGTTGAGCAGGCGGATGCCCCGGGCCTGGTTAGGGTTGACCTCGATATAACCGGCTTCCGTGAGGGCCACCACGTGCTTACGCGCTACGCTGCGGGAGGCAAAACCGAACGCCTCGGCGATCTCGGCGAGGCTGGGGGGCTGGCCTTGCTGCGCGATGCGGTCGCGGATGAAGGTCAGGATGGCAGTGCGGCGGGGGGTCAGGGTCGTCATGGAGTACATTTGTACTCTTGTAGGAAATCTCTGACAATAGCCGTCAGTCGGGAGCGCTCGAGTGCCTGTCCGAGGGCAGCAACGCACCGGCATTCAGCGCAAGCCTGCCCCTGGCGTCAGCCATAAACCGGCCAAGTCTCCACTATCTTTGCGCCGCGCACCGCCAGCAGATCCCCAAACTGCAACAGCACATACTCACTCTGCGTGGGCCGCAAAAACACCTGATCCTCAACCCTCAACCCCACCGCAGGCGAACCGTTAACCATCTCCTGGTTCGAACTGCGCCCATACAATCCATTGCTTTGCAGCCCCGAGGGCGACCCAGGACAAAATGCCGTCGGTTCATCAGACCACTCCCAAGATGGATGACAGGTGCGCATTGAGAAATTTGCCGCCGGGGTCCAGCTCGCGGCGCACCCGCGTGAATTCGTCCCAGCGCGGGTACAACGGCTGCAAGGTGCGCGCGTTGAGGGTGTGTAATTTGCCCCAGTGCGGGCGCCCGGCGTACTTCCAGAAAATCGGCTCCACGGCGGCAAAGAAGTTGTGATGGTCCATGGCGTAATGCTGGTGCACCGAGATCGAACAGCTGTCGCGGCCTTCGAACATGCTCAAGGGGATGTCATCGGCCTTGACGTAGCGGTACTCGATAGGAAACCAGGTGCGCAGGTCCTTGTCGGTGATCAGCTTGAGGATGTCGCGCAGGCAGGCCGGGCCGTGTTCGGCAGGCACCGAGTACTCCATCTCGTTGAAACGCACAGTGCGCACGTTGGCGTAGACCTGAAACGACTCGGCCACGCGGTCTTCAAAGCGCGCAAAAAAACGCAGGCTGTTGAGCAAGGTACGACGGGTGTCGGGGAAATCACTGGCGTATTTGTCGAGCTTTTCGATAATCGACACAAACGCGTTGCCGCCCGCCTCGGCCGGGTCAATCGGCGGCGTTTCAGGCGCTTGGGTTTCGTTGAGGGCGATGGACAGCGCGTAGTCGGAATGGGTGACCACGAGCATTTCCCAGTGCTGGTTTTCACGCGTGTGCTTGTCGACGTCTTCGAGCAGCTCTTCGGTCTTGGCGATCCACTGGCGCTCCAGCAGGCGATACGGCGCGCGGTTTTGCGAACGAATCCGGGTGGCCACGCCCAAGGCCCCAAGAGAAACCCGCGCCGCGCTGAAGACCTCGGGGTGACGCTGGGCGTCGCAATCCAGCACCTCGCCCTGGGCCGTCACCAGTTGCAACCCGGTGACGCAGCCCGAATACGAGGTAAAGCCCACGCCGGTGCCATGGGTGGAGGTAGAAATCGCCCCGGCCAGGGTCTGGTAATCGATGTCCGCCATGTTCGGCAACGCCTGCCCTACCGCCTTGAGCGCCGGACCCATGCGTGACATCGGCGTGCCGGCGGCGAAGGTCGCTTGCAGGGTCGCGCGGTCGTGGGCCAGCAGCCCATTGAAGCCACTCAGCGAGACCAACGTGCCGTCAGTCGGCACCAGCGCGCTGAATGAATGTGCCGAGCCGACCGGCCGAACAGTGCCGGGCGCCTGACGGATCACCTGCACCAGTTCATCCAGGTCTTTGGGGGCCAGGCGCGCCAGCGGCAGGCACGTCTGCGCCCCCGACCAGTTGCGCCACGGAATCAGGCGTGGCGCGCGGGCCAATTGCGCCAGCACCGGGTTGCCGGCCAGCGCCAGGAACGCCCCGGCCGCAGCCGTTTGTTGCAAGAGTTGCCGCCGTGAGAGCGCCATCCACCACCCCGTTCTTATTGTTGGAGTTCAACACCGGCCATAAAGCTGATCAGCGCCACAAACTGCGCCTCGGAGCACTGCATGCACAGGCCCATCGGCGGCATGCCGTTGTAGCCGTTGATGCTGTGGTCGAGCAGCGTGTCGGTGCCTTGGGCAATGCGCGGGTTCCACGCAGCCTTGTCAGCGGTCAGCGGCGCGCCGGACGCAGGGTTTGCGTGGCACAGCTTGCAACTGGTGTCGTAGACCTGGGCCAACGCCGGGTCAGCCGGCATCGCAGTGGCCGCAGTGGCGCGTTCGGGGGGATGTTTGGGCGTGTCGTCACAGGCGGTGAGCAGGCCGAGGACGGCCAACAATAAGGCAATGCGGCGCATGGCCACCCTCTCTTCTTAGGCTGTGGAAGCTGCTTGCACACTAAGGCAGCGACGCCACGGCGTTGAGGGTTTTGGCGGACACAAAGGGGGCTTGGTGGGACAGTCGAATGCGGGGCGTTGGCCACCCCGCATCCTTGAGGTTCGCTTAGAACGCGATACCGACCTTGAAACCGTACTCGTCACGCTTGAGCTTGGTGTTGTCGGCGACATAGGAGTCGTCGTCCAGCTTGTATTCGGTACGGGTGTAGTACAGGCCCGCCATCACTGGCAGGTCGCCTTTCTGGTTCATCAGCAGGCTGACTTCAGCGTAAGGGTTGGTGCGGTCTTTGAGGTCCACGGTGTCGCTGCCCACGCCATCGACTTTGAGCTTGGCACGGCCGTCGATGGTACGACGGGCACCGGCTTCGACGCGCAGGGTCATGTCATCGAACTGGTGGTTGTAACCCAGGGCCGCCTTGGCGAACGGCGACTTGTTGGTGAGCTTGACGTCGTAGTCATTGGTGTCCGGCTCGTAGCGGGTCCAGGTATAGCCGCCACCCACAATCACGTCGACAAAGTTGCGCGCGTCGAGCGCGGCACGCCAGCCGAGGTCCAGGTCAGCCTGGCCTTCCTTGAGTTTGTTGTCGCTCTTCTCGCCGTACTTGGCTTCGATCCCGGCCTGGTAGATAAAGCCGGATTCAGCGGTGAGCTTGTTGCCGAAGTTGTAGAACAGGCCCGCTTCAGGCATGTGATCTTTGTCGCTTTCGCTGCCGCCTTCAAGTTTGAAGTCGTTGTAGCTGCCCTGCAGACCGAAAACGGAAATCGGGCCTGTCGGTGCAGCGGCGAACACCACGGCAGGCGCAGCGACCAGCGCCAACAGCGAGGAGCCCTTGAGGAATTTTCCGAATAGCTTGGACATCTTTTTAAATCTCCTTGTCTGGTGAGCAAATTATTCAGGAATCGCTTCGAACCTCGGCTTTCGCGAAAGGTTCGATTTAATTTGCATCGATTTGGAGAAAAAACGCTTCAGCGCAGGCTCTATCTCAAGCTTCTTTGGAAATTGCCATCACTAGGCCATTAAGGCTCTCGCGAAGAAGAGGATGCGCCGGCAGGCGAATACCCAAGGTGTCATGCAGCACTGCCAGCAGCTCATCGACGCTCGCGATTGCGCGCTTTTCACTGGGCTGATCCAGGCAGTGGACCGCATAGTGGGCGTTGTTCAATGTGTAGCGTTTACCCGGCGCGAGCAGTGCAGCTTTCAATTGGCCAACAAACACCGAATCCGGGTGCGTCGACACGTACCAGTTGCCGATTTCATAGTCCCTGTCCGCCTGCACCTGCAGGTCAAACACATACAAGCCACGCCACTCCTCGCCCACCTTGGCCCACAAGGTGTAATCGGCGCCATTGAACGTCAGCCGATAGGGTTCGTGGGCGGTGGCCTGGGTCGCCTCGGTGTCCAGTTGCAAGGGGCTGCTCGGCACCATGCCGCCGAAGCCGACGTCGGTGACATAGCGCACGCCCTCCAGGGTGACGAGGCTCAGGCGATGGGTGCGCCCGGTGCGCGCATCTACCGGCCCGCCCATCACGACCCAGCCGGTGAGACCGCGCGCCTCGAAACCCAAATCCTGCAAGAGCGCGAGAAACAAGTGGTTCAATTCAAAGCAATACCCGCCACGCCCATCGAGCAGCACCTTTTGCTCGATGCTCGGCAAGTCGATCGGCACCGGGCAGCGCAGCAACGTCGACAGGCTTTCAAAGGCAAAGGTGCACACATGGCGCAGCTGCAATTGCTGCAGGGTTTGCAGGGTCGGCGGCGGCGGCGTGTCGTAGCCCAGGCGTTGCAGGTAAAGCTGGCGATGAGTCAAACGGGGCATGGCGCGATCCTTGAGCGCGGGGCGAAGCGCTCACTATGCCGGGCCAATGCGCGACTTGTCATTTTGACTGAACCTTTTTGAACACTCACCTATCCATCTATAACAAGACAGGGAGGCAACATGAGTACCGCAAAAATCTACACCATTAATTACCAGCTTCACGGCCAACCGAAGTCCTTTGTGGTGCGCGCGGAAGTGATGAACAACGCCGAGGCGTGGCATTGGGCCGCGGTGGATGCCGACATCGCCCATGTCAGCCGCATCGGGCGTGTGGGTCACGAGCAGGTGAAAAAAACCACCCGGCCCTGGGCGGAAAAGTTCGGTATTACCGACGTCACCTGGGTGCCACCCAAATAAGCACAAGCCCCGCAATGGCGGGGCTTGTCGTGTTTCTTCAAGTAGTTTTCAAGTCGCCCAGCGGATCATAGGGCGGCTTTTTTTTCGGCTGTTTTTCCTTGTCCAACGGCGCGATCGCAGGGCCGACTGGGTCGACTTGCGGGTCGGCCACATCGGGGGAATCCGGGTCAAAACCCAGTTCGTCCTTGCCACTGCCATGCTCGTCTGAACGCGGGCCTTGCGGGGGATTACTCACGGCGATCTCCTTGTTTTAAAGCGGGCGGGCTTTGTCATGAAGGTGTTCAAGGTCTTGCTCGACCTGTTCCACATCGTCGTCCTGACGCTCCGCCGGGTCGTTGGGGCGCAACGCATCGTTGTCGCGCTCCTCTTCACCGGGTGTGCGGTCAGGGTCAGGGGTGCCGGGCGGCGGCTGTTTGTATTCGGGCATGATGGTTTACCTCACGGGGGCTACACAGATGTAGAGAAACCGCGCGAAGCCATCGTTCAACTTGATTGCGCAAAGCATGCGAAGATGCCACCCCGCCCCTTCTTGAGACCAGACCCGGATGTTCGAGCTCAAACCCTGTGATCCCGCCACTTTCCGCCAGCAGACCCGCCGCAGCACCCTGATCATTGCCGTGCTGTTCGTGGCCCTGGCAATGCTGCTGTCGAGCCTGGCGGTCATGCTGTTCGGCGAACCCGGCGGTGACAACTTGCGCTTCAACGTCGGCGGTGTGTTTGCCGGGGTGTTGATCACCGTCGCGTTGGTGCGCGGCCCGTTCTGGACCCAGCCCTGGCTCGCGCCGGCGGTGTATGGCTGGCAGCTCAAGCGCAGTTTGATGAGCGTGACCAACGTGATGCACAAGGTCACCGAAGGCGTGCAGGCCAACGACCCGGCGGCGATCAAGCTGTTGCGTTTTTACCACTTGGGGCTCACGCAGATGCATGCGCTGGACGCCAACTCCAGTGCCCAGGCGCAATTGGTCGGCGAGATCGACGCCCACCAGGCGAAGATGCAGGCACTGGGCATCGACACCGAGCAAACCCGCCTCGATCCCGCATGGCTGGACAGCCTTAAAAGCGCCTAAGCCAGCACGCCGATGCGCTGTTCATCCGGCCAGAACAGCGCGGCTTGCCCACACGGCTGGCCGGCCTTGTCGAGCAAGGTCCAGACCACCCCGGCGTAGATCATGAACGGCTGATGGTGCGCATCCACGCGCCAGCCGCTGTAGCCCTGGGCGATACCATGGGCGGTCACCTGCTCAAGCAATACCTGGCGTTCGGCGCGATCACGTTCCGAGGCGCTGAAGCGTGAAGGCATGCCGATAAACGTCTCGCGAGGGTATTTGAAGCACTGCAACGCGCACGCATTGGCGTAGGTAAAACGCGGGTCGGCGGCGCCGTCGTGGGCCAGCAGGCTATAGGGTGCGTGGGCGTGCAGCCAGCTCAGGCGCTGCTGCGCGTTGAGGTGCTCCGGCGCCGGCAGCCCCTGGCCGCTCCAGTGTCGATACGACTCATCCAGCACCCGCACGAAATCTTCTTGAAGGGACACCACACCACCTCACCTGGTCAGTTGGAAACCTGAGTGCGCCAGCAAAATACCGCGCTCACCGCGATGGCCGCGCCCGCCAGGCCGAACACCCACGGCGCTGACGCCACCGGCAGCAACAGGCCCGCCAGTAACGGCCCGAGGCCCGCGCCGACATCGCGCCACACCGCGTTCGACGCCAGTGCCGAGACGCGCATCGATCCTGGGTTGCGCTCGGCCACCAGGGTGGTCACCAGCGGCAGTTGCAGCGCGCGCAGCACCAATACCGCCGCCGCGCCGACGATCACCCAATAACTGCCGAACGCAGTCAGGGCCAGGGCACTCAAGAATGAAAACAGCAACAGCATCGACGTGGCGCCAAAGCGTTGCGCCGCACGGCCGCCCAGGGGGCTCAGGAGCATTTCCGAGGCGTACCGCAGGGCCATCAAGCCGCCGGCGATCAGCACCGCATCGCCGCCGAGAATCTTCTGCGCCTGGATCGACAGGCCAAAAATAAACAGCCCGTCCAGCGCCACGCCTTCGATAAACGACCAGGTCGCCACACTGTCGGGCCACTTGAAGCGCCGCCCGGTGCTGTGCAAATCATGCCCGGCGGTGGGTAAGCCACGCGCCACCCACAAGCCCGCCAGGCAGCAGCCGGCAAGCATCACAAAGATCGGGCGTGGGCCTGCCCATAAGGTCAACCAGCCACCCAGCGGCAGTGCCAGCATCGGGCCGAGGGCGATCATCGCGCGTGAACGCCCCGCCCGGCGGGCTGCACCAGCGGGCTCGGACGTTGCCAATACTTGGGTCGACAGGTTCAACGCGGCAAAACAAAGGCCCCAGATCAGCCGCAAGCCCAGCAGCGCAGCGAACCCCGACAGCAGCGAGTTGCCCAGGGCGCACACCGTCGCCGCGCCGGCAGCAATCATGCACGTCAGCCGGTCACCGTTGCGCGCATAGAAATTGAGCACATGCCGATAGCCAAAAATCCGCACCAGGCGGTTAGCTGCCAACAACACCCCGGCCTGCGCCAGCGTGATGCCAAAGGCCTGGGATTCCATCGGCAACAGCAGGTACAGCAACACGTCGCTGGGCAGGCATAACGCGAGGGTCAGCGCGGCGCGTCGGGACGTGGTATCGGCAGTGCGTTGGGCCAGGCTGGACATAAAGCTGAAACATCCTGAAATATTCAGGCCGCCACGTTAGCCTTCCCACGGCGGACTTTACAACGCCCCATCACGCCTTTTTCTCATAGGGCAGCAAACGCAGACCGCTGGCCACACTGCCCACCAACGCAAACACGCAACCCAGCCACAGCGCGTATTGCGGGCCACTGCCCAGGGACAGGTGAAAACACAACGCCACCAATGACGCCCCCAGCGTTTGCCCCAGCAGCCGCGAGATCGCCACGATGCCGCTGGCCCCGCCGCTGCGGGCCAAGGGTGCGCTGGTCATGATCGCCTTGAGGTTGGGCGATTGAAAAAAGCCAAACCCGGCGCCGCACAGCGCCATGCGCCAGCCGATATCAAAGGCCGACGCGCCGCTGCCCAGGGTTGCCAGCGCCGCCATCCCCGCACTGAGCAGCAACAGGCCGATGCCGCACAACACGCCCAGCGACACGCGGTCTGCCAGGCGCCCTGCGACCAGGGCCATGACCGCAACAACGGCCGGCCACGGCGTCATCAGAAAACCGGTTTCCACCTGGCTATGACCAAGCACCGCCTGCAGCAGAAACGGCAATGACACAAAGGCCAGGCCCTGGGCGCTGAACGCACAGATCGCAGTCAGGGAAGACAGCGCAAACACCGGGCGCTTGAACAGATCCAGAGCCAGCATCGGCGCCGGGTGCCCAGCCTGGCGGCGCAACAGTAACGCACCGCAGACCAGCGCCACGGCGATCAGGCCCAGGATGAGTGCGCCCTGGGCGCCGTGCACCGCCGTGCCCAGGCCAAGCACCAGCAAGGCGAACAACCCGGCACACAGCAGCGCGGCGAGGCGGTCGAACGCGTGACCGGTCATGGGCAATGTCGGCAATGAACGCAGGCCCAGCCCCAGGGCCAAAAGGCCCAGCGGCACGTTGATCAGGTACAGCCAGTGCCAGCTTGCCACCGACAGAATCGCCGACGCGGCAGTCGGCCCGAGGGTGAACGCCAGCCCCACCACCAGCGAGTTGTAGCCAAGGCCGCGCCCGAGCATTTTTGCCGGGTAGATATGCCGCAGCAACGCGGTATTCACGCTCATTACCGCTGCCGCGCCCAGGCCTTGCGCCACGCGCGCGGCCGTCAGGGTCAGCAACGACCCGGCCAGCCCGCAAAACAGCGACGAGACAATAAACAGCAGCAACCCACCGAGGTATACCCGACGGTGCCCCCACACATCACTCAACGAAGCGAATGGCAGCACCGTGGCGATAATCGCCAGTTGGTAGGCGTTGACCACCCAGATCACCGAGGCCGAGTCGGTGCCTATGCCTTCGGCCAATGTGGGCAGCGCGGTGTTGACGATGGCCGTGTCGAGGGTCGCCATGCCGATCCCCAAAGAAAGGGCGATTACGGCCGGCAAGCGTTTATTGGAGGGCAACCCATCGGCAACAGAAGACATGAACAATCCGGCGCTGGTAACAAAGGCCCCTAGAGTACGGGCAGACGCGGATTTTTTCAGTGGCCAATTGCCTGGCTGTCAGAGTTTTCATGTTTGCCACCGCCAACGTCGTGGCGAGCGGGCTCACGATGAAGTGCGGCATGACTGTGGCGAGCGGGCTTGCCCCGCGCTGGAGTGCGGAGCGCTGCCCTGGCAGTCGCTGTGGTGTATCTGACAAACCCGGTTGGCCGCCTTTGGGGCCGCTTCGCAGCCCAACGCGGGGCAAGCCCGCTCGCCACAAAAGGTCAGCCTCCATCACACTGAGCCAGCCCCCCACAGCAAGCCCGCTCGCCACAGGTTATTCACTCGCCACGGCCCCCACAATCAACTCACTGCCCAGCCATGCGGCCAGGTATTCACCGGCCCGGACCACGCCCGCCTCCTCGCCCAGGCGCGCCACCAAAAATTCACACAACCTTGCAAAACGGCCGTCGCCCTGCACATGCAACAAAGCGTCAAGCTCCAGCGCCTGCACCTGACGCAAGCGCGAGGTGAACTGACGCCGCCAGACCAACAAGCCGCCCGCCTCCTCCAGCATCACCGCCTCGGGCGGTTCGGTTTCCTGCCACAGCGCAGACCATATGGCCTCGGCATTGGTGGTCAAGGCATGGCAACGCAGCGACGGGGTCAACTGCAAAACCACGCTGTCCCAGTCCACTTCAGCCAACGCGGGCACGGGCACAGGCGACGCATCGGCGGCGACGAACGCTTCATTCAACGCCGACTCGATCCAGGCCAACTCATGCACATCGGGGTTGTGCGGGAACACCGTCTTCAGCGTCGCGTAGAAACCTTCGGGATACGCGTCCAGCGTCCAGGCATGCGGCGGATGCTGGTCGATATGGGCAATGCTGGCCGCCAGAAAGGCCTCATCGCCCAGCCATCGACGCAGGTTCGGGAACGCCTGCTCCAGGCAACCCACCAATTGCGCACGGTAGTTGTTCTGGTACACCGCCAGGCCTGCGCGGTGATTGCCCAGCACCTGCGCGGCCTCGTCCGAGGCGCTCACCAGCCAGGTGCGAAACGCCTGCTGCCACTCGGCCAGGTTCATTGCTGCGCTGCCAAGGCACGGGCCGTGGACAGCTCCTGAAGCAACTCGGCCAGCGGTGGAAGCTCATCGTCGCGCTCGATCATCACCGCCACCGGCCCCAGTAACGCGATGGCGTGGGCATACAGTTCCCACACCCCGGCACACACCGGGCGGTCGTGGCTGTCGATCAACAACGCGCGGCCCTGGCTATGGCCGGCCAAATGCACCTGGCGCACGCGTTCGGCAGGCATGCCCGCGAGGAACGCCAGCGCATCGAAGCCATGATTGCTGGCACTGACAAACACATTGTTCACGTCCAATAACAGCTCACAGCCGGTACGCCGGGCCATGGCGGCAATAAAGTCCCACTCGCTCATGGACGCGCCATCAAACGCCAGGTAACTGGACGGGTTTTCAACCAGCAGCGTGCGGCCGAGTACTTCCTGGGCCTGATGAATATTGGCGCAGACCCGGTCCAGCGCCTCCTCGGTGTAGGGCACCGGCAATAAGTCGTGGGCATTGAAATTGCCCCTGCGCGACCAGCTCAAGTGGTCGGACACAAACAACGGCTCAATTTCATCGACCAGCGCCTTGAGGCGCTGCAGGTAGTGTGGGTCAAGCCCTTCAGCGCTGCCGATGGACATCGACACCCCGTGCAATGCCACCGGGTGCCGTGCGCGGATCTGGCGCAGGATGTGACGGGGCTGGCCGCCCGCGACCATGAAATTCTCGGAGATCACTTCGACGAAATCCACGGGCACCGAGGTCTCCAGGAAATCGCAGTAGTGTTCCTTGCGCAGGCCCAGGCCATAGCCCGAAAAGGGCGGGTTGGATGTCAGCATGGCGGCTCTCCAGTAAAACTGCAGGCGCGGGTTTGCACGCGAAAAACTTGAACACGCTGTGCACTGTCTGCACGCCCGCGTCCTCGTTAACGCGCTTCGTGGGCAAGCCCGCGCCGGCAAGGGGTGATGGTTTATTTCGGTTCAGTCAGGGTGCCGCCGGCCTTGAGGCATTCGGATGGGGTCTTGACGATCACGCCCTCGCCCTTGCAGCTGTTGAGGCCCTTGCAGTCGTGCTTGGCGGTGGCGCACAGGCTTTCGCCCTTGCAGCTGTTGACGCCGTAGCAGCGGCCGGGTTTTTCCTGCTGGTCGGCGGCACTGGCGGCGCTGGCGAATGAAGCCGAGGCCATAGCGATCAGGGCGGCGGCAGCGGCGAGGCTCAAGCGGGATTTGAGTGCAGTGTTCATGGTGTTTTCCTGTGTGGGTGTGTGGGTTACTTGATGACAGACGCCGCGTCTTCGATGACCTTCGCCACAGCCTCAGGCTGGGCGATGTACACCGAGTGGCTGGCCTTGATTTCGGTGACCCTGGAGCCGGCCCGCTGGTACATCCAGCGTTGCAGCGCGGGGCTCAGTGCGCGGTCGTCGGTGGACACCACCGCATAGGTCGGCTTCTTGTGCCAGGCCGCAGCCCACACGGTGCCGCCGAACAGCGCGGTGGTGGCGGGCACTTGGGAAGCGGCCATGAAGTCGGTGCGGTTGGTGGTCAGGTCGGCGGCAAAGTCGGCGTTGAACCGAGTGCGGTCGAAGAACAAGTGGCCATCGCGGCTTGGCTTGATGTCATCGCTGGGCGCGGGCATGGAGCCAATCAGCTGGGCCATGTTCTCGCCCACTTCCGGCTGGAACGCCGAGACGTAGACCAGCGACTTGACCTTGTCGCGATCGCCGGCAATCGAGATCACCGCACCACCGGAGCTGTGGCCCACCAGCACCACCGGCCCCACTTGCTGCTCGAGCACTTCGCGCGCTTCAGCCACGTCGGCGGCGAGGTTCTCGTGGCTTTGATGCACCACGGTGACCTTGTAGCCCTTGTGAATCAGGATGTCGTGCACCACACGCCAGCCGGACCCGTCGACAAACGAACCGGGCACGATCACCACGCTTTTGCCGGTGCCGGGCTGCACGGTGTCGGCCGCCTGGGCCAACAGCGGAACGGTCATTGCCATCGCAATGGCCAGAGAAGAAAGCATTCGCATCGGGACTCTCCATCAGGGTTGTAAAGGTTTGCTCAACAGCAAGCGGTCCAGCGACCAGGCTCCGCCGCCATAGGCCAGCAGCGGCAGCAACAGGCCCGCCCAGGTCAGGTGCACCGGCCAGGCGTCGGGGTACACAAACACCTCGATCACCAGGGTCATGCCCAGCAGCGCGGCCGCGGCCGGACGCGTCAGCAGGCCCAGCACCAGCAGCAGCGGGAACAGGTGTTCGGCGTAGGTGGCCAGGTGTGCAGCCCAATCCGACGGAATCAACGGCAAGGCATATTCGGAACGGAACAGCGCGTAGGTCGACGGTTTGAGGTTCAGAAAACCCGTGACCTTGGTGCGCCCCGACAGGAAGAACACCGCTGCGATCGCGAGCCGCGCCACCAGCAACAGCAGTGCCTGGGGCAGCAGGCGCTGGATCACGGCTGTTCCGTCAGGCTGCCGTAGCCCTTGGGGGTCTTGATCTGGGTGCAGGTGCCTTTGTCCACCAGCACCCAGGCGTTGCCCTGATAGTCGGCGGTGGCGGTACCGGCGCACGAGGTGCCCTTGCCGGCAGCGCAGTCGTTGGCGCCGGCGAGGGACACGCCGAAGCACTTTTCCTGAGGTTTGGGCTCATCGGCATGAGCCACCGCCGCGAAGGCGCTGAGGGACAGGGCGAGGGTTGCCGCAAGGGCAGCGTAAGGACGCTTCATCGGTGTATCTCCTGGCTTGACTGAGTGTGACCAGGGCGCGAATGGCGGTGCGTGACCGCCAGCGCCGGCTGGTGAACAGAGTTAAAGCCAGGCGTGTATCCGCTCTGTGTCGCAAACACGACAGAACGTCATGCCGGTGTATCAAGGTGGTGCGCGGATACACAGCGATACACAGTGGATAACCCACCGCCAAATAGGCGCCGATTTATTCGGCATCCCGAACGACACAATTAGAAATATTCGCCTTTCCGAACGAAGCCCTTCAGGCGGCCTCGACGACCCTAAAAATCACCATAAATTTCATGCGGTTGTTGTCATCTTTGTTACATGCCAACTGGCATACATTCTGCTTTATCCCTGTTTCTGGTAATAAAATGTTTCAGCTTTGAGACAGTCTCATCAACTGAAACACAATCCGTGGCACGCCAATAAAAACGACAACGCCCCAAAGGAGGGCGACCTTTCCCGACTTTTTGATCGACATCAACTTTCCAAGACTGCTGCTGCACATCTGTACCCAAAAGGGCGAATGGCCTGATCGCCAATAACAAGCCTGACTATAAAAAGGACGAATTGATGAGCTCGAGCAAGAACCACGCAGTGTCCTTCATGGACGCAGAACCCCTGGCCCCGGCGTGCGCCGAAAGCGCCCTTGGTTTTGGCCCCTTCCTCTTACTCGCACGCCAGCACGTATTGCTGCGAAACGGTGAGCCCGTCACCTTGGGCAGCCGCGCCCTGTATTTGCTGATTGCCCTGGCCACCCGCGCCGGCGAACTGCTGGAGAAAGCCGAGCTGATCTCGTTCGCCTGGCCCAAGGTGGTGGTGGAGGAATGCAACCTGCGCGCGCAGATCGTCGCGCTGCGCCGGGCCTTGGGCGACGATGGCAACTTCAGCTATATCGTCACGGTGCCGGGCCGCGGCTATCGCTTCGTGGCGCCGGTGACCGTGCAGGCGGCCGGCGAAGACAATCTGCCGGTGCCCCACGCGCGCGTCCATGAGCCCTCTGTCGCGCCGCCGTCCTGCGAAGTGATTGGCCGCGATGAGTTGGTCGACAGCCTTGCCGACCAGGTGCTGAACCAGCGGTTCTTGACCATCACCGGCCCTGGCGGCATCGGCAAGACCACCGTCGCCATGGCCGTGGCCCATCAGTTAGCCAACCAACTCAAGCTGGACACCTGCTTCGTCGACCTGGCGCCGGCCACCAGCGGGCAATGGGTCACCGGCATGCTTGCCAGCGCCCTGGGCATCCAGACCGTCAGCGACGAGCCGCTGCACAGCATCGCCGCCACCCTGGCCGACCGCCGCCTGTTGCTGGTACTGGACAACTGCGAACACGTGTTGCCGGCCACCGCCGATGCCGTGGAAACCCTCTTGCGCAGTGCCCCTCAATGCTACGTGCTGACCACCAGCCGCGAGCCGCTGCGCGCCGACGGCGAGCGCGTGCACGACCTGGCGCCGCTGCAAGTGCCCGACGAACACACGACACTCAGCGCCGTCGAAGCCCTGAAATGGTCCGGCGTGCGCCTGTTTGTGGAGCGCGTGCGCGCCCTTGACCCCGACTTTGTATTCAACGACGCCGACGTGGCGGCCGTCAGCGCCATCTGCCGCAAGCTCGACAGCAATGCGCTGGCCATCGAAATAGCCGCCGCGCGGGTACGCACCTTTGGCATCCAGGACCTGGTCGGCCTGCTGGACGGCAGCTTCCGCCTGCAAATGACCGGCCGGCGCACCGCCCTCGCCCGCCATCGCTCACTGAGCGCGACCCTGGACTGGACCTATTCGATGCTCAGCGGCGACGAGCAGGCGATGCTGCGCCAATTGGCGGTCTTCACCGGCTCCTTCACCCTTGATGCCGTCAAGGCCATGACTGCCAGCAGCGCCCTCGACCCGCGCAATGCCCTGCCCCTGCTCGAAAGCCTGATGGACAAGTCACTGCTGATCGCCGGCGAATCGCAGTTGCTCAAGCGTTATCGCCTGCTGGAAACCACCCGCGCCTACGCCCTGGAAAAGCTCGCCGAACAGGGCGAAACCAACGCCACCGCCGAACGCCATGCGCGCTATGCCCTTGGGGTGCTGCAGGAAGCCGGGCAGACCCTGGATGGCCTGTCACCGCAAACCTGGGTCGCGCTGTATGGCCCCGAGATCAACACGGTGCGGTCGGCACTCGACTGGGCCTACTCAACGACCGGCAACCTGTCGCTGGGGATTGAACTGACGTTGGGCGGCGTACCGTTATGGCTGCGCCTGTCGCTGGTCAGTGAGTGCCGCAGCTGGGTTGACCAGGGGCTGGCCAGCGACGCCAGCACCCCGTTGCCGACGCGCCAACGCATGCTGCTGAACACCGCGCTGGCCAGCGCGCTGATGCTCACCGACGGCACCGGCGGCCCGTTGCGTGAAGCATGGCGCCAGGTGCGCGAGGACGGCCGCGAACTCGGCGATGCCGAGCACAAACTTCGCGCGCTGTGGGGGCTCTGGGGTGATCGCTGTGCGTGTAACCAGTACGCCGAAGCACTGGAGTTGGCCGAGCGCTACATTGCGTTGAACAACAGCGGGAACCAGCAACTGCTGGGCAAGCGCATGCGGGCGGTGGTGCTGTTTCACATGGGCGACCTGGCGGGCGCCCGACAAAATATCGACGAAGCCCTGGGTTCACCGTCGGCCCCGCGCTCGCACATCATCGACGCGCTGTTTGATCAGCGCATCGCCGCACGCTGCCTCAAGGCGAAGGTGCAATTTATGGAAGGCGACGTCGACCCGGCCCTGCGGCTGATCGGCACCTGCGTCGATGAAGCGGTCTCACTCGATCACCCGGCGACCCTCTGGTACACCTTGTGCCTGGGGGCGATCCCCCTGGCGCTGCTGGCGTCCAACCTGCCGAAAATGCGGTATTACCTGGGCCTGCTGCAGGACAGCACCACCCGCCAGGACTTGCATATCTGGCGGCAATTTCGCCTGTGTTTCGAGAGCATCCTGCTGATCCGCCAGGGCTCGCCGGAAGAAGGCGTGCCGCAACTTGGCGAAGCCCTGCAGCACCTGCAGGGCCAGGGCGATGGTCAGCTCTACAGTCTGTTTCGTTGTGAGTACGCTTTGGGGTTGGCGCGCCTGGGCCTGGAAAAACTTGCGCTGGAAGTGTTGGAGGAGACGCTGCAATTGGCTATCGGCCGCCATGAGCGCTGGTTTGTGCCGCAGATGCTGCGGATCAAGGCCCAACTGACACTGCGCCAGGGCAACTACGGGTCGGTGGACAAGGCCAAGGTGCTGCTGCGCCAGGCGTGGGTGGATGCGCAACTGGCCGGTGCGCACTTCTGGCGGGCGCAGATTGCCACGGACTTGGCGCGGTTGCAGGAGCCTAAGTTACGCATTGCTTCTTTGCCCAGGTTTCAGCATCGCTGAGGGCATATCCGGTATTTGGGTGATGGCGGGTATGGGTTCCGCTCTTACAGCGGGTCACTTTGGAAAAGCCCCAAAGTAACCAAAGGGCTCTTGCCCCACCACTCGGCACCTCGCTTAGGCTCGGTGTGCCCGAACGAAGGTGGGAGCTGGCTTGCCTGCGATGGCATCAACCCGGTGGGCCTGATGGACCGAGTTGTCTGCATCGCAGGCAAGCCAGCTCCCACAGAAAAGCAAAGCACTGCGGTGGTGGAGGCTGCACTCGGTCAAATTGTGGGAGCGGGCTTGCTCGCGAAGGCGGTGGGTCAGTGACACATGAGTTGACTGACACACCGCATTCGCGAGCAAGCCCGCTCCCACATTTGGATCGCAGTGCATCAGATAGAAGTGTGTTGCTGTGCTTCTGCCCTGCTTTTGCTTCAACCACTCAGGTCGGCTACCAGGCCGCCGTGCTCTGCTTTTGATTTTGATCTGACAGGCCCCGTCAACCACGCTGGCCGAACGCAGGCTTGAATCCGTGGGTAACCCGGCAGGACGCCGGGTTAGCCGTGTTGGGCCATGGATGGCCCGTCACGGCGGCCCACGGATTCA
>NZ_CAWPSZ010000044.1:0-723 GCF_963890955.1 Pseudomonas sp. MF6747 | reverse complement strand
ATCCATGGCCCAACACGGCTAACCCGGCGTCCTGCCGGGTTACCCACGGATTCAAGCCTGCGTTCGGCCAGCGTGGTTTAACGGGGCGCCTAAGATCAAAGTCAAAAGCAGATCAAGATCAAAAGCAGAGCACGGCGGCCTAGTAGCCGACCTGAGTGGTTAGATCAAAAGCGCAAGCGAGGCGGCCTGATAGCCGACCTGATGTTGGATGCTGAACTCAATCAAAGGTGGGAGCTGGCTTGCCTGCGATGGCATCGACTGGGTGTTACTGATACACCGAGTTGTCTGCATCGCAGGCAAGCCAGCTCCCACAGAAAAGCAAAAGCAGTGCGGTGGTGGAGGCTGAACTCGGTCAACTTGTGGGAGCGGGCTTGCTCGCGAAGGCGGCCTGCCAGTGACACATGAGCTGACTGAACCACCGCATTCGCGAGCAAGCCCGCTCCCACATTTGGATTTCTGTGAATCAGATAGATGGGTGTCGTTTGCACTCGGTCAAAGGTGGGAGCTGGCTTGCCTGCGATGGCATCAACTGGTTGTGCCTGATAGACCGAGTTGTCTGCATCGCAGGCAAGCCAGCTCCCACAGAAAAGCAAAGCAGTGCAGTGGTGGATTCTGAACTCGGTCAACTTGTGGGAGCGGGCTTGCTCGCGAAGGGGGTGGGTCTGTGACACATGAGTTGACTGACCCACCGCATTCGCGAGCAAGCCCGCTCCCACATTTGGA
>NZ_CAWPSZ010000043.1:0-960 GCF_963890955.1 Pseudomonas sp. MF6747 | reverse complement strand
TCACCGGGGCTACGGGCGGCAACTTTGAAAATCTGGTGCCGAGCACTACGCCTGCGGTCACTACGATTACTGATTCGGTTGATACCACCACCGTCACGTTGACGGCGGGCGAGACTGTCACCGAAGGTGGCCAGATCACTTACACCGCAACGCTGACCAACCCTGCACAGACGCCGGTGACAGTCACTTTGAGCAATGGCTCGGTGATTACCATCAAGGTGGGTGAGTCGGTTGGCACCGTGGTGGTGGATACGCCGGCTAACGACGTTTACAACAATGGTTCGACTGTCAGCACCACGATTACTGGGGCTACGGGCGGCAACTTTGAAAATCTGGTACCGAGCACTACGCCTGCGGTCACCACGATCACCGACTCGATTGATACCACTACCGTTACCCTGACTGCCGATAACTCGGTCGTTGAAGGCGGAAACATCACTTACACCGCTACGCTGACTAATCCAGCGCAAACGGCTGTGACGGTTACCTTGAGCAACGGTCAGACGATCAACATCGAAGCGGGCAAGTCCAGCGGAAGTGTGGTTTTCGAAACCCCGGCTAACGACGTTTACAACAATGGTTCGACCGTCAACACGACGATCACCAACGCAACTGGCGGTAACTTCGAGAACTTGGTGCCGAGCACTACACCTGCGATCACCACGATCACTGATTCGGTTGATACCACTACCGTCACGCTGACGGCGGGCGAGACTGTCACCGAAGGCGGCCAGATCACTTACACCGCGACGCTGACCAATCCTGCGCAGACGCCCGTGACTGTGACGCTTTCTAATGGCCAGACCATCGTCATCGAAGCCGGTAAATCTGCAGGCTCGGTGGTGTTTGAAACGCCGGCTAACGACGTTTACAACAATGGTTCGACTGTCAGCACCACTATTACCAATGCAACTGGCGGTAACTTTGAGAACTTGGTTCCAGGTACTGCCCCAGCCGTCA
>NZ_CAWPSZ010000042.1:0-772 GCF_963890955.1 Pseudomonas sp. MF6747 | reverse complement strand
TGGCCAGGAACAGAGCGCCAGAGGGTGATTTGATCAGCGAAGGGTCAAGGGTTCGCTCCGCCCGGGACTCCGTTCGCCGCGACGGTGAAGCGAGTCACGACGAGCCGGGGTCGCGGCCCCTGACCTGAGGAATTTCAACGGTGGATGGACTGGCCTCGATCGGAGTACGGGAACCTGTTCCCGTATGGAGGTCGAGGGGACAAGCGCAGCGCGTCAGGCCTCGGCGGCCCTTGTTCGTAAAGCCATCACTTGCGTGGCTGACAAATGGCGAAGCTCAGAATTGGAAAAAACCAGGTCAGCCCTCAACCACCTGGTTTCTTCGTCCCACTGGGCCAAATTGTCTATGAGAAACCTATAACGACCTTGATAAGCCTCCGCAAGATCCTCAGCAAGGGCCCTGTAAGCCTCTCCAGGCGTTTTTAACGCCAAATACACTGCATCTAGCACGGGGTCTGGTTTCGTTGCTCTGCCGACTTCCTGCGCCTTTTTGATGGCATATGCGTTGTATTCCTCTGCGCCAGTTTCGGGATCATCTGCTGGATTACCTGGGCAAAGTTTGTCCTCCCATGGGAGGACATAGGAGGCGCGGCCCAGGATGAACTGCAGGACGTAATCCGAAGGTATGGCGAGACGCTGCATGAGGAATTTTCCTAGACGAAAATCGAATGGTAGCGCAGAGGGCTTTGGGCAGCGAAAGCTGCTTCCAGAGCGGCCAAAAGCCGCTCTGATAAACCGGCGTCGAAGACGACGGAAACAGCCTGACAGACGCCAC
>NZ_CAWPSZ010000041.1:0-816 GCF_963890955.1 Pseudomonas sp. MF6747 | reverse complement strand
TCTTCAAACAGAATGCCCCCAAAAACCCCCGTCAGCACCGCCAACACTAGCCAGTCCCCCCACGACCACCCAACCCCGTACCAGCCGAAGACATCAAAGTGTCCCTTCTGGAAGCCCACGTACAGGAAATACACCACCGCCATAAGGCCCGCGTTACGGCAGGCACTGCCAAACGTCATACGCATTGCGACACCTTCTTGGCCCGTCCGGGCGGGTTCCTTTCTATTCGTTATGCGCTCCCGTGTTACTAGTAGCAACAACCGGTCTAACGATATTTTCGCGGCTAAAATCCGGCGGCAGCTCGAGCCCGCAATTTCATGACGGTTCGCGCTGAAAGTCCCCTAATGTCCTCGCCATGAAAAACCATGTGCGCCCGATGCGACTTGGTTTCCGCGTCCCAATCATCCAGATCATCGATCAGGAAGGCGTGATTGCCTAGGTACGCTGCCGCCAAGTCAGCGGCCAGGCTGCGGGCGGGTTCGCCTGCCGTTTCGAAAACCCAATCCAGAATGTCACTCATCTGCTCGGCGGGTGTCCGCGGCACAACACCTTTGGCCTGATCCTGGACGAATGCGTTGTAAAGAAGTGCGCCAGCCTCGGGATCTTCTGCAGGGTTGCCCGGGCAGAGCCTGGGCTCCCAGGGAATCTGATACATCGATTGGCCAAGTACGTCCTGCAGGACGTAATCCGACGGCTTTACCAAACGCTGCATGAGATGGCTCCTTAAAAAATCGCATGGTAGCGCATCCCGAGCAGCCAAAAGCTGCTCGGATAAACCGCCACCTCTGGTGGCGTGAACAGCCTGACAGACGCCTC
>NZ_CAWPSZ010000040.1:0-774 GCF_963890955.1 Pseudomonas sp. MF6747 | reverse complement strand
TGGCCAGGAACAGAGCGCCAGAGGGTGATTTGATCAGCGAAGGGTCAAGGGTTCGCTGCGCCCGGGACTCCGTTCGCCGCGACGGTGAAGCGAGTCACGACGAGCCGGGGTCGCGGCCCCTGACCTGGGAAGTTTCAACGGTGGAGGGACTGGCCTCGATCGGAGTGCGGGAACCTGTTCCCGTATGGAGATCGAGGGGACAAGCGCAGCGCGTCAGACCTCGGCGGCCCTTGTTCGTAAAGCCATCACCTGCGTGGCTGACAAATGGCGCAGCTCAGCATTGGAAAAGACCAGATCAGCCCTCAACCACCTAGTTTCTTCGTCCCACTGGGCCAAATTGTCTATGAGAAACCGATAACGGCCTTGGTAAGCCTCCGCAAGATCACCAGCAAGGGCCCTGTAAGCCTCTCCAGGCGTTTTTAACGCCAAATACACTGCATCTAGCACAGGGTCTGGTTTCGTTGCTCTGTCGACTCCCTGCGCCTTTTTGATGGCATATGCGTTGTATTCCTCTGCGCCAGTTTCGGGATCATCTGTTGGATTACCTGGGCAAAGCCTGTCCTCCCATGGGAGGACATAAGAGGCGCGGCCCAGGATGAACTGCAGGACGTAATCCGAAGGTATGGCGAGACGCTGCATGAGGAATTGTCCTAGACGAAAATCGAATGGTAGCGCAGAGGGCTTTGGGCAGCTGAAAGCTGCTTCCAGAGCGGCCAAAAGCCGCTCTGATAAACCGGCGTCGAAGACGACGGGAAACAGCCTGACAGACGCCAC
>NZ_CAWPSZ010000039.1:0-1141 GCF_963890955.1 Pseudomonas sp. MF6747 | reverse complement strand
ACGGTGAAGCGCGTCACGACGAGCCGGGGTCGCGGCCCTTGACCTAGGAATATCGCGACCTACGCACAAGCGCATCAGCTGGTATGCGGATCAGATGTCTACAGGGCTCCAGCAAAAGTCACGAACGACAATGACGTTGTTGCCGTAGATGATATGCAGGTCATTTTTTTTGAGCTGTTTTGCGATGTTTTCCATAACCACATCGGCGAGACGTTCTCTGTCGCATATTTTGTAAAACTGAGCCCACTTTAGAGTCATGAACTCATTTCCATTTTTACGAAGTAATTCATTTACTTCCGATGCGATGCTGCTTACTGCCTTGGACATATGACACCCCAAAATGATGCTTGCGCGATTTTTTTGGCGATTCTATATGCCACTAAAAAATAAGCAACAGACTTCTTATGTATTTTTTGCGAGAGTTTTTAAAACGTATTTAAAATATCTTGCAGAATCCTTACAGACACCTTCGGGAAGAAGCATACAGGTGTGTTTGGATCATCAAAAATAGGCAATTAAGAGCCTCGATCGGGGCACGGGTACTTGTTCCCGTGCACTGATCGAGGAGACAAGCGCAGCGCGTCAGACCTGTGCAGCTCGAGCGCGAAGGTCCATAACCTGGCGCGCAGATAGCTTGTGTAGATCCTGGTTGGAAAAGACCAGGAGAACGCGGATCGCTTTGGTTTCTTCGTCCCAGAGCTCTAGGTCGCTCATAAGAAATTGATAATCACCCAGGTATGAGGCCGCCAGATCCCGCGAAAGGGTCCTGTAAGCCTCTCCAGGCGTTTTTAGTGCCGCATTCACTGCGTCGGCTACCGGATCGGTTGCGATGGCCATACCGCCGTTATGGGCCCTCTCAATGGCATGCTCGTTGTACTCAATCGAACCAGCATCAGGGTCGTCTGTGGGATTCCCAGGACAAAGCTTGTCCTCCCAGGGCAGCACGTACTGCGATCTGCCGAGGATGTCCTGCAGAACGTAATCAGAGGGTTTTGCTAGACGCTGCATTGGGCTGCTCCCAGGCGAAAATCGCATGGTAGCGCAGCCTGCTTTGGGCAGCTGAAAGCTGCCTCCAGAGCGGCCACAAGCCGCTCTGATAAACCGGCGTCGAAGACGACGGGAACAGCCAGACAGACGCCAC
>NZ_CAWPSZ010000038.1:0-2408 GCF_963890955.1 Pseudomonas sp. MF6747 | reverse complement strand
GGCTCGGTGGTGTTTGAAACGCCGGCTAACGACGTTTACAACAATGGTTCGACTGTCAGCACCACTATTACCAATGCAACTGGCGGTAACTTTGAGAACTTGGTTCCAGGTACTGCCCCAGCCGTCACCACGATCACTGATTCGATCGACACCACCACCGTCACTCTAACGGCAGATCCATCGGTCGTTGAAGGCGGCAACATCACTTACACCGCCACGCTGACCAACCCAGCACAAACCGCTGTGACGGTTACCTTGAGCAACGGTCAGACGATCAACATCGAAGCGGGCAAGTCCAGCGGAAGTGTGGTTTTCGAAACCCCGGCTAACGACGTTTACAACAACGGTTCGACCGTCAACACGACGATCACCAACGCTACCGGCGGTAACTTCGAGAACTTGGTACCGAGCACTACGCCTGCGGTCACCACGATCACCGACTCGATTGATACCACTACCGTTACTCTGACTGCCGATAACTCGGTCGTTGAAGGCGGCAACATTACTTACACCGCCACGCTGACCAATCCGGCGCAAACTCCGGTCACCGTGACGCTGAGCAATGGCCAGACCATCGTTATCGAAGCGGGTAAATCTGCGGGCTCGGTGGTGTTTGAAACGCCGGCTAATGATGTCTACAACAACGGTTCAACCGTCAACACGACGATCACCAACGCAACTGGCGGTAACTTCGAGAACCTGGTGCCGAGCACTACACCTGCGGTCACCACGATCACCGATTCGATCGACACCACCACCGTCACTCTGACGGCAGATCCATCGGTCGTTGAAGGTGGCAACATCACTTACACCGCGACGTTGACCAACCCGGCGCAAACTCCGGTCACCGTGACGCTGAGCAATGGCCAGACCATCGTCATCGAAGCGGGTAAATCTGCAGGCTCGGTGGTGTTTGAAACGCCGGCTAACGACGTTTACAACAACGGCTCGACCGTCAACACGACGATCACCAACGCCATCGGTGGTAACTTCGAAAACCTGGCGACCAACCCAGCTCCAGCGGTGACCACCATCACCGACTCGATCGATACCACCACTGTCACTCTGACAGCGGATCCATCGATCGTTGAAGGCGGCAACATTACTTACACCGCTACGCTGACTAACCCGGCGCAAACTGCGGTGACTGTGACGCTTTCGAATGGCCAGACCATCGTCATCGAAGCCGGGAAATCTGCCGGTTCGGTGGTGTTTGAAACTCCGGCCAACGATGTCTACAACAACGGTTCGACCGTCAACACGACGATCACCAACGCTACCGGTGGCAACTTCGAGAACCTGGCAACCAACCCAGCGCCAGCCACCACTACGATCACCGACTCGATCGACACCACTACCGTCACCCTGACGGCGGACCCATCGGTCGTTGAAGGCGGCAACATTACTTACACCGCCACGCTGACCAATCCAGCACAAACTGCTGTGACGGTCACGCTGAGCAACGGCCAGACGATCAACATCGAAGCTGGCAAATCCAGCGGGACTGTAGTTTTCGAAACTCCAGCCAACGACGTCTACAACAACGGTTCGACCGTCAACACGACGATCACCAACGCCACCGGTGGTAACTTCGAGAACCTGGCGACCAACCCAGCGCCAGCCACCACCACGATCACCGACTCGATCGATACCACAACCGTCACCCTGACGGCGGACCCATCGGTCGTTGAAGGCGGCAACATCACCTACACCGCTACGCTGACTAACCCGGCGCAAACTGCGGTGACGGTTACCTTGAGCAACGGCCAGACGATCAATATCGAAGCGGGCAAGTCCAGCGGAACTGTAGTTTTCGAAACGCCGGCCAACGACGTCTACAACAACGGTTCGACCGTCAACACGACGATCACCAGCGCCACCGGTGGTAACTTCGAAAACCTGGCAACCAACCCAGCGCCAGCGACCACCACCATCACCGACTCGATCGACACCACTACCGTCACTTTGACGGCGGACCCGTCAGTCGTTGAAGGCGGCAATATCACTTACACCGCGACGTTGACCAACCCGGCGCAAACTCCGGTCACCGTGACGCTGAGCAATGGTCAGACCATCGTTATCGAAGCCGGTAAATCTGCGGGCTCGGTGGTGTTTGAAACGCCGGCTAACGACGTTTACAACAATGGTTCGACTGTCAGCACCACTATTACCAATGCAACTGGCGGTAACTTTGAGAACTTGGTTCCAGGTACTGCCCCAGCCGTCACCACGATCACTGATTCGATCGACACCACCACCGTCACTCTAACGGCAGATCCATCGGTCGTTGAAGGCGGCAACATCACTTACACCGCCACGCTGACCAACCCAGCACAAACCGCTGTGACGGTTACCTTGAGCAACGGTCAGACGATCAACATCGAAGCGGGCAAGTCCAGCGGAAGTGT
>NZ_CAWPSZ010000037.1:0-2534 GCF_963890955.1 Pseudomonas sp. MF6747 | reverse complement strand
TAAGGTTCCCCGTGCCATTCTGTAACCTGCCAGTGGCGATGGAGTGGGTTCTTGACGATTAGACCGGAATAGCCCCTATCAGCCCCTAAACGCTCGCATAGGGCGTTTTCGACCGCAGCGGCATACCTCAATGGTCCCTTTCTGCCGTCTGGTGCTGTGCGGACTGCTGTGGCGAGTCCGTAGAGAGCGTGGGCGTGTCCGTTGGCTTGATTTTTAACCGTCAGATTGGGAGCGGGTGCCCCACGGTCTGACCAGTCGATGGCAGCACCTGGACGGTCAATATCAAACGCAAGCCAATACATATGCGTTGGCCCGTTATGCTGGATATACTTGGCTTTGCTGGCTATCTCTGCCTTGGCTATGCTTAAACCGTTAAAAAGGTCATCTGTATAATATGGCTTTTTTGGTAAAGTGCTTGAAAAAAGTTGTAGCTGTGTCATACTGTTTATGTCCTCCTCCCCTCCTTACTGACCTGTCGCCAAACTTCGCAGTAAGGGGGGGAATTCTTTAAAGTTATATTTTGTATCTTACCCTATTTTCAAGGGTCTTGCCTGTTTTCTGTTCTGCACCCTCAAACAAGGCATTTAAAAGGTCTATCTGCTCTTTTGGTAAGTTCAAATCAGACAACTTTCCAGCCGTCTTTTCAATCCTGTTTTTTTGCCTTTCTTCTTGTTTAAGGTCTGTAACTTTTACGGCTTCAATCCATTTTAAAATCTGACTGTTCAGCATTGCTGAATAACTGGCTAAACCTTTCGCCTTGGCTACTTCATCATTGAGCTTTTGGGCTTCCAAGCCAATCGCTTCTAATGCTTTTTCTGCTTCTTTCTGCTGTATCTGCCATTTCGCTTGGCGTGGCCCCAAATTGGTCTGTAATGGCACATACTCAGACACGTCCAGCCCGCACCGGGCAAGGCTTGAAGCGGTGAATGCCTTCTTGGCTATCCCGATGGTTCCTTTCTGGTCGAGAGCCTTCAAAGCCTTCCCTTTGATGACTCTGGAAACCACAATGTTCAGATGCGGATTGTCCTGGTCGTGAACATTTGCGAAAACTTTCCCGTTGAGGTCATTGAGATCAATCTCTAACTTTTTCGCTATTTCCCTAATGACATCTTTCGCTATAAGTTTCCACTGTTCAGGTGTAGGCTTGGCTACTGATGAAGGTAATCCAAAAACAAAACTTTGGGCATAGCTCTGCGTTGGCCTTCCTCCCTTTCGCTGTGAATTGGACAAGTCCAATGTTACAGCTTCGTTGGAAGCCAACTTGATAAAATTTTCAATATTCCCAAATATGGGTATTATTTGCGAAGTGTTCTTATGATTAGCATGTTCCTCGTCGATTAGATATTTAGCATATCTAATCAGCCCGGTATGCTTATCTTTTACTCGCTCACTTCTTACGAACCAGTTCTTAATTGCCATCTTAAATTTCAATGTTATATAATACATATACCATTTAATTTTAAGAATGCAATTGTTAGCCAAAAATAGCCCATATAATTCAAGATAGGACAACCCCTACGGGGTTGACGGTTGGCCTTCGGCTCCCTTCCTCTCTTGGTCATGTCTGCGACCCGACACCCGCCAAAATCAAAAGCCCAGCCCCTCAAAAAGCCTGACCAGAGGTCAGCCATTTTGACCGGCTTCGACGTGGTGAAAAGTCTAAAAGCCTATATCAGATAATAGCCCGCCATAGGGCGTTCCCTTACACGGCTATGAGGCGATTGCTTACACAGATAACCCGAGACCAAGGCAGCTTGTCTGCCGCAGCATGTCGAGGGTTGGAGGCACGTTTGGGAGGATTTTCGAAAAGAGGATTTCCCTTTCGTTTTGACGACTCGGAGAGAATTTTCTCAATAGCCTATATCAGATAATAGCCCGCAGGGTGCTCCGGTTTCTGGGCAGGGTTTCCCTCTCTCACCCATACCTTCACCTTTTCGTCCAGCGGTAGACAGTAGCTTGGCTTGCCCCAGTGATTGCCATTACCTCTTGAATCGACTTACCAGATGCCAAAAGCTCAATGCCCTGTTCTCTGGTTGTCTTGCCTTTGGCTTGTCCACCCAAACGGCCACGGTAAGCCTGTATCTCGCTGGTGTGCGTGCTTGCAACGTAATACTCAAAATCACCCTCACCCATTCGCTTGCTTGTCCACTTCGCAACGCTGGTTGCCGTGGCTCGGATCTCGCTCAGCGGCAGCGGGTTTCTGAATTGCAGATTGATCATCTGTGCCCTTACGAGGCACGCATCGAGCCATTGGCGATAACCTGGCCAGCCTTGCCTTTGTGCCCTATACGCCCATTTTCTCAACTCTTCGAAAAGGGTGCAGTTCCTGCCAAGCCCGTAGTCTTCGACGATGATTTTTGGCTTTTTGGTCGATAGGTCGAGGTAGTCGGCAAGCTCGCCAAGCTCGTAAGGTTCCCCGTGCCATTCTGTAACCTGCCAGTGGCGATGGAGTGGGTTCTTGACGATTAGACCGGAATAGCCCCTATCAGCCCCTAAACGCTCGCATAGGGCGTTTTCGACCGCAGCGGCATACC
>NZ_CAWPSZ010000036.1:0-2548 GCF_963890955.1 Pseudomonas sp. MF6747 | reverse complement strand
GTTGGTGGGGAGGGTGGGGAAATGATGTATTTATTTACGTTTGTTCGGTAGCGGGTTGTTGGAAAGGGCAGTTTTCGGCCAATAACGGACATTCAAAAGGTATATGAAAAAAGTGCCTTTTCACAAGGCAGCATACGTGTATCTAAAAAACTAGTAAAAAATGGAAGCAGATTAATTTCCTTGAAAGTAAGTTCGCCCCCATTTTCTGTGCTAGAGATTGGCTGCGCTATTGAGTTAGGACTCATTTATAGCTATATGTGTCATCGAGGCGAACCTTGTGAATAACTATTTTTCTTCTCGATTTTGTAAGCTGTTCAAATGAAAGCTGTATGGCATTGTGGGCTTGGATGCTGCCTTGTCGTGCATCAGTCATAAGCCATGACTCAATTATGGGTAGATCCTTTTGATTTCCTGCTCCTTTTTTTAGGGTATCTAGTAGGTCCCAATATTGATTTGAATAGTTTTGAATATTTTTTAATGCTCTTCTGATGTCGAAAGCTATCAAATTAAGTTGGGGAATTTTTGTCGTAAGTTCTTTAAGGATGTATTCTAGATCGCTAATATCGTCATCATTAATTGAAATCCCTAGTGCTAAATGGCTAGAGAGACTGGGTTGAATGCTGAGTTTTCGAAGCACACTTCGAAGTCGACGGCAGTAAAATATCATCAGCTCTGCAGCTTCTTGTTTTCGGCGTGACTCTTCAGAGATTTTTAAACCCCATTGAATAGCACCACTTGAAACTACTCCGATAATTGCTGCAGTTGCTCCAACCAATGCTCCCTGTACTGCTGGCTCCATTAATATTACTCCTTTTTGATTTGTATGTGCTGAGAAAAAGCGGCAGATCCGCTTTCGCGATATATGAAAATTGCATAAATCGGGTCAGGTCACGATTTAAGCAATCGCCCAAACGTGGTCTGACCCCGATTACATGACCCCGATTACATTCATTTGATGGTGATAACAAAATCCATTGTAGTCATGCTGGCAAGGTTGCTATCAATATAGTCACAAAGCAAGCCTGTCACCAGTTTTCTAGATACGCCCTTGATGTCCTGATTTTTTCTGTGTTCCAAACCTATGCCTGCGAATCGGAACAGCTGTTCTGAGCTTGCGTCAGTGAAGCCACTATTGTTCCGGTAAAAGGGGCAGATTTATTTTCAGGAAAAAATCTGTCCCTTTACCTCTTACTTGCGGCCCTCAATCATTTAGCAAGCTCACGAACAAAGCGTGCGCATCCCTCGGGGTCGGGAGTTGGCCATTTGACCGTGATTGATAGTTCATCAACGGGTAGCTCAATGATTGCCAGTGCCTCAGTCCGCCGTTTATATGAAATCGGGGTCAGACCACC
Source organism: Pseudomonas sp. MF6747 (assembly GCF_963890955.1). Taxonomy (NCBI): domain Bacteria; kingdom Pseudomonadati; phylum Pseudomonadota; class Gammaproteobacteria; order Pseudomonadales; family Pseudomonadaceae; genus Pseudomonas; species Pseudomonas sp. MF6747. The sequence continues at coordinate 1,196 of NZ_CAWPSZ010000036.1, read as the reverse complement.
ATTGGTTTAAACGTGGGCTGACCCTGAGGAATCTACCAAAAGTGCGGTCAGGTAGGGTGCAGTTGTCCACTACAGCGTCGGTAACCGGTCCAGCGCGCAAGTGCGCTCTATTTTCGGCTCGTCGGCCGTGGGCATGCGCACGCCCGAATCGACATTGAATATGTCGATGTAACAACGGCTCAGCGAGCCCGGGACGTCGACAATCCCTCCCTTTATCACATAGCGTGCGCCCGGCGAAAATTCGCTGACAAACGCTACGCTGCACGAGCGATGGGCATTGGCCACGCCGCGCATTTCCAAGTGCAGCGGCTTGCCGGCTTCAATTGGGAAAAATCCCTCCGGCGTCGAGACATCCTTATAAACGGAAACCAACTGCTTCCCCATCCCTGACTCAGTCGCCACGGTTCTGCCGTATTTGCAGCCGATGGCAGGCGCCGCGACCAGAGTCACGCCGTTTCGATAATTTTCCATAGAGACCAATTCGCTGCGGATCAGCGCCTGGGGCGCCCCCGCCGGCACAAGGTATTTCGGCGCTGGGGCGCAGCCTACAAGTAGCAGAACTGAGCACAGGTAGAGAGGCTTCATAATTTCCTTATTAATGGAGGTAGAGGCGGCACTAACAGGCCTGATCAATCACAGTGAGTCAAGCAATAAGTGAGAAGGATGGGCGGCTGACCAGGTTGAATTAAAGATAGGGTCAGACCACATTTAGATAATGGTGGTCTGACCCTATTGTTTCTTCGTGAATACGTGGCCAAGGGCGGGCGCTACCTGGGGTTATGCATGGGCGCTTATCTGGCGGACAACAGCAACTTTGGGTTGATACCCCAGGACCTCGACTCCGAAGCCGGGCGGCCGGGGTTTGAAGTGCGAGGGGTTGAAGACGCGGCGGTGCGGGTGATGTGGGATGGCAAGCCGGACAGTGTGTTCTATCAGGACGGGCCGTATTTTCCCAAGGTTGATGGGCACGCGCCGTATACGGTGATTGCGACTTATCGCAATGGTGAAGTGGCGGCGGCGCGGTATCGGTATGAGAAGGGCGTAGTGGTGCTGAGCGGGCCGCATCCGGAGGCGGGGAAGGCGTGGTTTGATATGCGGGGATTGCGGTGCCGTCTGTTATACACATCTGACGCTGTCGACGAAGAGGAGAGTTTAGATCTCGCTGGGTGACGTGTCACTTAAGAAATAGACTCACA
>NZ_CAWPSZ010000035.1:0-5089 GCF_963890955.1 Pseudomonas sp. MF6747 | reverse complement strand
GTCAGACTGATAGTCAACAAGATTATCAGCATCACAAGTTACTCCGCGAGAAATCAAAGATGTAACCAACGATTGCTGAGCCAAGTTTAGGGTTTCTTAAAAACCCAAAGATGTTTGAACTGAAGAGTTTGATCATGGCTCAGATTGAACGCTGGCGGCAGGCCTAACACATGCAAGTCGAGCGGTAGAGAGAAGCTTGCTTCTCTTGAGAGCGGCGGACGGGTGAGTAATGCCTAGGAATCTGCCTGGTAGTGGGGGATAACGTTCGGAAACGGACGCTAATACCGCATACGTCCTACGGGAGAAAGCAGGGGACCTTCGGGCCTTGCGCTATCAGATGAGCCTAGGTCGGATTAGCTAGTTGGTGAGGTAATGGCTCACCAAGGCGACGATCCGTAACTGGTCTGAGAGGATGATCAGTCACACTGGAACTGAGACACGGTCCAGACTCCTACGGGAGGCAGCAGTGGGGAATATTGGACAATGGGCGAAAGCCTGATCCAGCCATGCCGCGTGTGTGAAGAAGGTCTTCGGATTGTAAAGCACTTTAAGTTGGGAGGAAGGGCATTAACCTAATACGTTAGTGTTTTGACGTTACCGACAGAATAAGCACCGGCTAACTCTGTGCCAGCAGCCGCGGTAATACAGAGGGTGCAAGCGTTAATCGGAATTACTGGGCGTAAAGCGCGCGTAGGTGGTTTGTTAAGTTGGATGTGAAATCCCCGGGCTCAACCTGGGAACTGCATTCAAAACTGACTGACTAGAGTATGGTAGAGGGTGGTGGAATTTCCTGTGTAGCGGTGAAATGCGTAGATATAGGAAGGAACACCAGTGGCGAAGGCGACCACCTGGACTAATACTGACACTGAGGTGCGAAAGCGTGGGGAGCAAACAGGATTAGATACCCTGGTAGTCCACGCCGTAAACGATGTCAACTAGCCGTTGGAAGCCTTGAGCTTTTAGTGGCGCAGCTAACGCATTAAGTTGACCGCCTGGGGAGTACGGCCGCAAGGTTAAAACTCAAATGAATTGACGGGGGCCCGCACAAGCGGTGGAGCATGTGGTTTAATTCGAAGCAACGCGAAGAACCTTACCAGGCCTTGACATCCAATGAACTTTCTAGAGATAGATTGGTGCCTTCGGGAACATTGAGACAGGTGCTGCATGGCTGTCGTCAGCTCGTGTCGTGAGATGTTGGGTTAAGTCCCGTAACGAGCGCAACCCTTGTCCTTAGTTACCAGCACGTAATGGTGGGCACTCTAAGGAGACTGCCGGTGACAAACCGGAGGAAGGTGGGGATGACGTCAAGTCATCATGGCCCTTACGGCCTGGGCTACACACGTGCTACAATGGTCGGTACAGAGGGTTGCCAAGCCGCGAGGTGGAGCTAATCCCACAAAACCGATCGTAGTCCGGATCGCAGTCTGCAACTCGACTGCGTGAAGTCGGAATCGCTAGTAATCGCGAATCAGAATGTCGCGGTGAATACGTTCCCGGGCCTTGTACACACCGCCCGTCACACCATGGGAGTGGGTTGCACCAGAAGTAGCTAGTCTAACCTTCGGGAGGACGGTTACCACGGTGTGATTCATGACTGGGGTGAAGTCGTAACAAGGTAGCCGTAGGGGAACCTGCGGCTGGATCACCTCCTTAATCGACGACATCAGCTGCTCCATAAGTTCCCACACGAATTGCTTGATTCATTGAAGAAGACGATAAGAAGCAGCCCGAAATTGGGTCTGTAGCTCAGTTGGTTAGAGCGCACCCCTGATAAGGGTGAGGTCGGCAGTTCGAATCTGCCCAGACCCACCAATTTTGTGTGGGAAACGCCTGTAGAAATACGGGGCCATAGCTCAGCTGGGAGAGCGCCTGCCTTGCACGCAGGAGGTCAACGGTTCGATCCCGTTTGGCTCCACCACTACTGCTTCTGAAAGTTTTGAAAGCTTAGAAATGAGCATTCCATCAAAGTGATGGTGAATGTTGATTTCTAGTCTTTGATTAGATCGTTCTTTAAAAATTTGGGTATGTGATAGAAAGATAGACTGAACGTTACTTTCACTGGTAACGGATCAGGCTAAGGTAAAATTTGTGAGTTACTCGTAATTGAGTATTATCGAATTTTCGGCGAATGTTGTCTTCACAGTATAACCAGATTGCTTGGGGTTATATGGTCAAGTGAAGAAGCGCATACGGTGGATGCCTTGGCAGTCAGAGGCGATGAAAGACGTGGTAGCCTGCGAAAAGCTTCGGGGAGTCGGCAAACAGACTTTGATCCGGAGATGTCTGAATGGGGGAACCCAGCCATCATAAGATGGTTACCTTACACTGAATACATAGGTGTAAGGGGCGAACCAGGGGAACTGAAACATCTAAGTACCCTGAGGAAAAGAAATCAACCGAGATTCCCTTAGTAGTGGCGAGCGAACGGGGACTAGCCCTTAAGTGGCTTTGAGATTAGCGGAACGCTCTGGAAAGTGCGGCCATAGTGGGTGATAGCCCTGTACGCGAAAATCTCTTAGTCATGAAATCGAGTAGGACGGAGCACGAGAAACTTTGTCTGAATATGGGGGGACCATCCTCCAAGGCTAAATACTACTGACTGACCGATAGTGAACTAGTACCGTGAGGGAAAGGCGAAAAGAACCCCGGAGAGGGGAGTGAAATAGATCCTGAAACCGTATGCGTACAAGCAGTGGGAGCAGACTTTGTTCTGTGACTGCGTACCTTTTGTATAATGGGTCAGCGACTTATTTTCAGTGGCGAGCTTAACCGAATAGGGGAGGCGTAGCGAAAGCGAGTCTTAATAGGGCGTCTAGTCGCTGGGAATAGACCCGAAACCGGGCGATCTATCCATGGGCAGGTTGAAGGTTGGGTAACACTAACTGGAGGACCGAACCGACTACCGTTGAAAAGTTAGCGGATGACCTGTGGATCGGAGTGAAAGGCTAATCAAGCTCGGAGATAGCTGGTTCTCCTCGAAAGCTATTTAGGTAGCGCCTCATGTATCACTGTAGGGGGTAGAGCACTGTTTCGGCTAGGGGGTCATCCCGACTTACCAAACCGATGCAAACTCCGAATACCTACAAGTGCCGAGCATGGGAGACACACGGCGGGTGCTAACGTCCGTCGTGAAAAGGGAAACAACCCAGACCGTCAGCTAAGGTCCCAAAGTTATGGTTAAGTGGGAAACGATGTGGGAAGGCTTAGACAGCTAGGAGGTTGGCTTAGAAGCAGCCACCCTTTAAAGAAAGCGTAATAGCTCACTAGTCGAGTCGGCCTGCGCGGAAGATGTAACGGGGCTCAAACCATACACCGAAGCTACGGGTATCACGTAAGTGATGCGGTAGAGGAGCGTTCTGTAAGCCTGTGAAGGTGAGTTGAGAAGCTTGCTGGAGGTATCAGAAGTGCGAATGCTGACATGAGTAACGACAATGGGTGTGAAAAACACCCACGCCGAAAGACCAAGGTTTCCTGCGCAACGTTAATCGACGCAGGGTTAGTCGGTCCCTAAGGCGAGGCTGAAAAGCGTAGTCGATGGAAAACAGGTTAATATTCCTGTACTTCTGGTTATTGCGATGGAGGGACGGAGAAGGCTAGGCCAGCTTGGCGTTGGTTGTCCAAGTTTAAGGTGGTAGGCTGGAATCTTAGGTAAATCCGGGATTCTAAGGCCGAGAGCTGATGACGAGTTAACTTTTAGTTAACGAAGTGGTTGATGCCATGCTTCCAAGAAAAGCTTCTAAGCTTCAGGTAACCAGGAACCGTACCCCAAACCGACACAGGTGGTTGGGTAGAGAATACCAAGGCGCTTGAGAGAACTCGGGTGAAGGAACTAGGCAAAATGGCACCGTAACTTCGGGAGAAGGTGCGCCGGTGAGGGTGAAGGACTTGCTCCGTAAGCTCATGCCGGTCGAAGATACCAGGCCGCTGCGACTGTTTATTAAAAACACAGCACTCTGCAAACACGAAAGTGGACGTATAGGGTGTGACGCCTGCCCGGTGCCGGAAGGTTAATTGATGGGGTTAGCTAACGCGAAGCTCTTGATCGAAGCCCCGGTAAACGGCGGCCGTAACTATAACGGTCCTAAGGTAGCGAAATTCCTTGTCGGGTAAGTTCCGACCTGCACGAATGGCGTAACGATGGCGGCGCTGTCTCCACCCGAGACTCAGTGAAATTGAAATCGCTGTGAAGATGCAGTGTATCCGCGGCTAGACGGAAAGACCCCGTGAACCTTTACTATAGCTTTGCACTGGACTTTGAATTTGCTTGTGTAGGATAGGTGGGAGGCTTTGAAGCGTGGACGCCAGTCTGCGTGGAGCCAACCTTGAAATACCACCCTGGCAACTTTGAGGTTCTAACTCAGGTCCGTTATCCGGATCGAGGACAGTGTATGGTGGGTAGTTTGACTGGGGCGGTCTCCTCCTAAAGAGTAACGGAGGAGTACGAAGGTGCGCTCAGACCGGTCGGAAATCGGTCGTAGAGTATAAAGGCAAAAGCGCGCTTGACTGCGAGACAGACACGTCGAGCAGGTACGAAAGTAGGTCTTAGTGATCCGGTGGTTCTGTATGGAAGGGCCATCGCTCAACGGATAAAAGGTACTCCGGGGATAACAGGCTGATACCGCCCAAGAGTTCATATCGACGGCGGTGTTTGGCACCTCGATGTCGGCTCATCACATCCTGGGGCTGAAGCCGGTCCCAAGGGTATGGCTGTTCGCCATTTAAAGTGGTACGCGAGCTGGGTTTAGAACGTCGTGAGACAGTTCGGTCCCTATCTGCCGTGGACGTTTGAGATTTGAGAGGGGCTGCTCCTAGTACGAGAGGACCGGAGTGGACGAACCTCTGGTGTTCCGGTTGTCACGCCAGTGGCATTGCCGGGTAGCTATGTTCGGAATAGATAACCGCTGAAAGCATCTAAGCGGGAAACTAGCCTCAAGATGAGATCTCACTGGAACCTTGAGTTCCCTGAAGGGCCGTCGAAGACTACGACGTTGATAGGTTGGGTGTGTAAGCGCTGTGAGGCGTTGAGCTAACCAATACTAATTGCCCGTGAGGCTTGACCATATAACACCCAAGCAATTTGCATGCTCTG